>JBHOSY010000028.1:0-33209 GCA_042584165.1 Bacteroidota bacterium
TCTTTAACTCATAAAGATTTACAGCTTTTTTTAACGCAGACATGCGGATTTAAGGTTGTAACGCGGATGAAAACAATTATTTGCGTTTGTAACGCGAATGAAAACAATCATTTGCGTTTGTAACGCGAATGAAAACAATCATTTGCGTTTGTAACGCGAATGGGATTTCCCATTTCAAATTAATTAACCTACTCCAGAAACCCCATCACCTTCATCCAGGATAGCAATAACCTGTTCCAGTCATCCTCAGGCCCTTTTGCATTTCTTAATCCATAACCATGTCCCCCTGTTTGAAAGACATGCAAACTCGCAGGCACACCATGGTCGACACAGGCTTCATAATAACGTAAACTATTTTGAACAGGAACACCGGTATCATCTGTTGAATGCACCAGGAAAGCCGGAGGTGTATTTTCATCTACCCACAACTCATTTGAGAACCTTGTAATTTCATCAGGTGTAGGGTTCTCACCTAAAAGACGCAAACGCGAATAATCATGTCCAAATTCTCCCATGCTGACAACGGCATAAACAAGAACTGAAAAATCCGGCCGGAGACTTGTCGTATCACCAATATTTCCGGCATCAATCATGTAATGGGTAGAAGCCGTGGCAGCCAGATTCCCTCCGGCACTGAAACCCATAATCCCGATTTTATTTTGATCGATCCCCCATTCCTTTGCGTTCTTTCGTGTGACCCGGATTGCCTGCTGAGCATCCGTTAAAGGCACCATGGATTTGTTTTCCATAATTGCATCATCCGGTAAACGATATTTCAATACAACACCTGTTATGCCATTCTCTGCAAGCCATTCTGCCACCTGGTACCCTTCATGTCCGATGGCATTTACCACGTATGCACCGCCCGGACAGATCACTATGGCCACACCAGTATTCCTGGATGCCTCTGGTCTGTATACTTTTATTGTTGGTACTTTAACCTTCCCAACAATCAGTCGATTTGCATTATCCTCCCTGACTTCTTCATTGAAGTCGTCATTTTTTATTTCATATGGGATGTCCCCGTCCCATAAATTCATTTCAATTTGGGCCTTGAGAGTTACAGTAAACAGGAGAATTATTGTGGTTAACAGTATTCGCATCTTATGGAGTTTAATAGTAAAAAAAATAGCTTTAATATGATTGTGGAGTTTGGATATCCTTCTCAAAATCCAAAAATAAAAATATTTACAATGGTTTATTACGATTAAAATTTTAAGAAGTGATAAATTCTAATTTCTAAGTGTATTGAGTCGGATCAATTTAAGTCGTTCCAATATACCTTTTCGCAATAGAGAAATTATGGAGTCAACTAGTGAAAAAATTGTTATCTTGGATCGATTCATTTTCAAATCATGAAAGTACCTAATTTCTTCCTGTTCTTTTCCCTGGCTATATTCATTTCTTGTCAACCTGATAGAAGTTATGATTCTACAGACCGGGCAGAAGATGTATTTATTTGGGAATCAGCAACACCTGAAAGCCAGGGTATATCCTCTGAAATATTGGATGATGTAAGTGATTCACTTTTTAGCAGAAAAACTAAAAAACTTTTAATAATCAGAAATGATAAAATCATACTTGAACGATATGCCGATGGATATGAAGATCCTAAAGCACATTATACAGCTTCCCTGGCTAAAGCACTTGTAGGGGGCATGTCATTATTACTGGCCATTCAGGATGGATATATCTATCCCGATGCCACTGCATGTAATTATATTGACGAATGGAAGAAACACAACAGAAAATCAAAAATTACCATACGTCAACTGGTAACCCATACATCAGGAATCGAAAACTCCGAACTTCCGGATATCGAGCAAGCAGAATTGATAAAACGAGGATTACATACACACATGGATATCCCGGGATGGAAAGGACAATTCTGGAGAAAGGATCCTGATCCATTTTCTGTTGCAAGAGACAGCTCCAGGGTAATCTTTACTCCTGGTTCAAATTTCGCCTACAGTAATCCTGGAATTGGCATGTTAACATATGCGGTTACAAAATGTATCCAGGGATCTGACTATAAGGATATACGAACATACTTGAATGATCGAATTTATTCTAAAATTGGTATTCCAGGGGAAGAATTCAGTATTGGCTATGGGAAAACCTATAAAATCAATGAGTTAGACCTGGTGCCATCATGGGGTGGTGGTGCTTTTTCAGCCAGATCTGTTGCACGATTAGGTAGACTAATGCTCAAAAAGGGGGAGTGGAATGGGCAGCAAATAATCGATCCTTTGTTGATTGGCCAGGCGGTAACTTATAGTGGAACTGCATTGCCACCTACAAATAGTCAGAACACATTCGGATATGGGGATAATTTACGTTCAGCAGACAACCCCTGGCCTGCACCAACACTGGGATGGTATACCAATGAACTGGGAGCCTGGAAGTATGTTCCAAAAGACGCCTATTGTGGTGCCGGGGCTGGCAACCAGATTCTTGTGGTAATTCCAAGTTTAGATCTGATTATTGTACGATTTGGTGAGAACATGTATGACAGTGAAAAAGGGGAAGGATTCTGGTTGGGCTCTGAAAAATATCTGTTAAATCCACTGATGGAGTGTTTTACCTCCTCTCCCTATCCAAAAAGTCAACTGATTACAAAAGTTGAGTTCTCACCGGCCACTGAGATTATCAGTCTTGCCGATGGATCAGATAACTGGCCCTGTACCTGGGGTGATGATAATAGTATTTATACAGCATATGGTGATGGTTGGGGATTTGAACCCAAAACTGAAATCAAATTAAGCCTGGGATTGGCAAAAGTTACCGGGAATCCACCTTCGATAAAGGGGATAAATATCAGATCAGCTTCCGGTGAAATGGTTGGAGAAGGCAAACATGGAGCTAAATGCAGTGGCATGTTAATGGTTGACAATACCTTATATATGCTGATAAGAAATGTTGGCAATGCCCAACTTGGATGGTCTGGTGATCATGGAAAACACTGGGAATGGGCTAACTGGAAATTTACCGAAAGCTTCGGATGTCCTTCTTTCCTGAACTTTGGGCAGAATTATGAAAATGCCAGGGACAACAATATTTATATATACTCAACAGATGCTGAAACAGCCTATGATATAGGTGATCGGATGGTAATGGCAAGAGTTAATAAAAATCATTTAAGGGATTGGAAGAATTACGAGTTTTTTGGAGGTCTTGACTTAAATAATGTACCAATTTGGACTGAAGATATAAGAAAAAGAAAAGCAGTTTTCAAGAATCCAGGTAAATGTTACCGATCCGGTATTACGTATAATGCTGGAATCGAACGGTATATGTGGTGTCAAATTATGGCATTACCCTCCGGGGAGATCCTGAGAGGTCCCAGATTCAAAGGAGGATTGGCAATATACGAATCACCGGAACCATGGGGCCCATGGAGTACAGTATTTTATGACACAAACTGGGATATCGGCCCTGGGGAAACCGGATGTATCCCTGCAAAATGGATCAGCAAGGATGGGAAAAAATGTTACTATGTCTTTTCCGGGAATGATGCATTCTCAGTACGTGAAATGATATTGAGTGTAAGATAAATGTTCCTGAATTGTTTATCTTTCTCAATATTTTGTTAGGTCCGTAATTTTATTTCAAACCACAATATACAAGCCAGGACATGATAAATATCATCGAAATTTTTGAATAGTAACAGTAAATTAGTGCCGATTTACGATCAATCTCATATCTATTGAGAATTTTGGAGCGTATCTTTTTTTTGATTAAATAATTGCATTATGATTAATACAAGATGGAACAAATGGTTCATAACCCTCCTAAGAGTAGTTATTGGTTGGCATTTTTTATATGAAGGATTGACAAAACTCTGGGCTGGAAGCTGGACAGCTACAGGTTATCTTTCAAACGCCACAGGTCCCTTTGCTGGTTTCTATCGTTGGCTTGGGGCATCTGAAGGTCTAATGGGGATTGTGGATCCAATCAATATCACATTATTGATATTCGTTGGATTAGGTCTTTTCCTGGGTTTTGCAATTCGATGGGCTTCGATTTCCGGGATTGCATTACTGGTATTATATTATTTTGCATATCCGCCATTTGGAGGATCTTCAATCGCCCCATCTGAAATAACCTTATTTATTGTAAATAAGAATTTCATTGAAGCATGTGCACTTATTGCCCTCCTGTTAATCAGGGATAAGGGTTATGGCCTGTACGCACTAAAGAAATTGGCAATTAAAACGCATCCTGTCGAATCTGAGAAAAGTGTACCAGAAGATCGGGTTCATGCACGTCGTGAAGCACTGAAAAACCTTGCTACCTTACCTGTATTGGGAATCATGGGATGGGGTGGAAACCGAAAACATAAATTATATGGTACAGATACTATGTCTGGTGCAACCATTCAGATAGGTGAAGTAGATATAAGTGAATTAAAAGGAGAACTGCCAAAAGGAAAGCTTGGGAAACATGAGTTAAGCCGTCTGATTTTAGGGGGTAACCTGATTGGAGGCTGGGCACATTCCCGTGACCTGATATATGTACCATCCCTGTTTAAAGCATATAACACGAAAGAAAAAATATTTGAAACCCTGAATCTTGCTGAACAAGCCGGGATTAATGCTATTAATATTGGATTCGTTACAAATGAATTGATAAAGGAATACAGGGATGTCTCGGGTGGAAAAATGACTACCATATCCCAGGTACACCCGGATATGGACAATAACGATTATACAGTAAATATTGACAAGGCCATTGATTTGGGTTCTGAGATCATACAGGTTCAGGGTAACTGGTGTGACTGGCTCGTTCGGGACGAAAAAATTGAAGTAATAGCGAAAATGTTAGATCATATCAGGAGCCAGGGAAAGGAGGCTGGATTGGGAGCACATACTGTTGATTCCTTTATTGCCTGTGAAGAACAAGGGATCATTCCGGATTATTACATGAAAACCTTCCATCACGATCAATACTGGTCTGCTCACCCTAAAGAAAACAGGTATCCTTTTGAAGTGGATGGTAAGAAACACCTTGATCATAACCGTTTTCATGATAATCTTTTCTGTTTGTACCCTGAGAGATCAGTTGATTTTGTTCAACGATCAACCGTTCCTGTCATGGGATTTAAAGTACTGGCTGCCGGAGCCATAAGGCCTGAAGATGGCTTTAACTGGGCATTCCAGAATGGCTGCGATTTCATCTGTGTTGGCATGTTTGATTTCCAAATCGTGAATGATGTAAATATTGCAATTGATGTATTAAATAATCTGGAGAATCGAAACCGGGAATGGTTTGCTTAACTCTTGATCGTTTGATTATTTGATATAGTATTGCCCTGAAGCAAATAACTTCAGGGCTATTTTTTTTTGATGTTTACTTTGCACCTTTTGCTTTCTACCCTCTGTCCTTCACCTCCTCCCTTCATGGCGATCAATATCGCCGAATTTGTATAGGGGCGTTGATCCATTCTAAATACTAATTCGGTTACATGCTGAAAACAAGGTAATAGGACTCTAAAAGTTGTATGAATCAGCATTGTTTATAGCTGTAAATGATATTCACAAGACGCTGGCTAAGAAAGGAATAACTGATTAAAATATCTCCAAACAATTAGTCAAGCAGAATAGTTATTTAAGGGAGTTTAATCACAAATCTTAGGTGAATATCCTGATTAAGAAAAAAACAAATAACAATAGTAAAAGGCATAATGGATTTGCTATTGCCCTTGCCTGGCCGGAAACGCACTGCAAACAACCTGGAGCCTGGTATGATACGCTCATGTATTATTTTGGAATTAACAGAAATGGATATTACTGGGTAGGCCATGCAGCTATAGTATTGATTGATGATGGAACGCAAACCTGCAGATATTATGATTTTGGAAGGTATCATGCGCCACCCGGATTCGGAAGGGTAAGAAGTGAAAAAACAGATCATGATCTAAGAATTGAAACAAAAGCTGTCATAGCAAACGACCTGTCAGGAATCATTAACATTGAACAGGTTTTATCGGAATTATATTCAAATAAATCAACTCATGGTTCTGGAACCATTTATGGAGCTGTTACACGGATCAATGTTGATGATGCGATTTCATTTGCAACGGATTCACAGAAAAAAGAATTTATAAACTATGGCCCTTTTATTTCTCAAGGTACTAATTGTTCCCGATTTGTAAGCAGTACTATCCTCGCCGGAAAACCTATACTGGCTCAAAGAATTAAACTTCAGTATCCCCTTACAATCAGTCCTACACCGATGTGGAACCTGAAAGCCATAGGGGGTGAAGTTAGCAGCTTTGGCCAGAACCAAAAGAAGGTTGAAAAATTAGTAATTAATCCAGAACCGAAAATCATTGGATTATCGTGATAAAACTACCACATACTTTACTTGCGCCTAAACACCCTTCCAATTTGCCACAAACAGCAAAATGGCTATCTGGTGAAGGGGCTGGTTCATGGTTTGTAATTGTGGGCTCTGATAATGACTTACTATATAAGATTTCACGCTTTTCTCCATTAGGAATTTTAGAATGTTACGGTACATTTACGTCGGATAAAAAGGTATATCTTGGACAGGATTACTCCATAACTTATCCCTCTCATTGTGCAAAAATTACCATCCTGCAGGGAAAACATATAATCACATGTAAGTTATACATCGGAGATGTATAATGAGTATTAAATACTTCTGAAAACAACATGCTATTTTTTTCGGGATTGATGCGTAATTTCACAGCCACATTCTTATTATCAATTTTTGAAATCTATGATTGGGAGAATCCAGTTTTTAATTGTTAAGGTTGTATTGGTTGCAATCATTGTAATAAATTTAACTCCGCTGATAGCTCAATCTTCTAAACAGGAAAAACTGGTAAGAAAGATCGAAAAGAAGTTAAAAAAATGGGATCCGGGGCTGCATCACTGGCAACATGTTGGTACAATTATGCTGGATTCAATTTCAGTCGAACAGCAGGAACAAACAATTCTATTATTCTTCAGCAAACCCCTTTCATATTTACCTGTAAGGGAAGAAACTCTTACGGGACTAATTTTATCTCTGCAGGATGCTTTGGGAAATCCATTTAAAAACTACAAAATAGAAATTTTTACGGATGATCAGCTTCTGGAAGAATTGATACCAAATATCTTCCGGGAAGAAATGACTCTAGACAGTACAAGGTTTACACCACCCAAAATCAAACCAATTTCCCTCGTCCGAAAAGCAAACCATCAGGAGGCTCTTGACGGTTTGCATAATAGACATATCGCTTTATGGCATAGTCATGGCTGGTATTACGAATCCAAGCTTGATCGCTGGGAATGGCAGCGTGCACGATTACACAGTACGGTAGAAGATGTTTTCCCAATTACATTTGTACTGCCATACCTTGTTCCAATGCTTGAAAATGCGGGAGCATACGTATTCCTGCCCAGGGAGAGGGACATCCAGATCAACGAAGTTATAGTGGATAATGATAATTCAACTGGAAGTTCGATAATTGAAGTTGATAAATTGAAACTAGACACAGTGTCCAATATTGGATTTCAATGGAAGGATACCTTAAAAGCAGGAGACAATCCTTTCAAATCAGGAAGTTATTTGAGATTCAGAACTACTGACCTTGAAAACGGATTACTTAAATATATACCTGCGATCCCTGAAAATGGAGACTATGCAGTATATGTAAGCTATTCATCAGGTGATGAAAATGTGTCCGACGTTCGATATTCAGTAGTTCATTCAGGAGGTAAAACAGATTATTTTGTAAATCAACAAATGGGCGCAGGAACCTGGATATACCTTGGGACATTCCATTTTAAGGAAGGCTTGAATCCCGAACATGGATGTGTGCTAGTATCTTCAGAAAGCTCGGAGACTGGCTGGATAACATCAGATGCCATAAGATTTGGCGGTGGTATGGGAAATGTAGCCCGGCGTCCATCTTCAGAACTGATGGCTAATCAAAGATCGTTAAAGGAGCTACAGGATGAAATACCGGAAGAGGTTCAGATTGATCCTGATAAATTTCATTATAAACTCAGTAAGAAACCTAGATATGCAGAAGCCGCCAGGTATTACCTCCAATATGCAGGTATACCTGATACCTTAGTTTTCAGCCTGAATGAAGAAAAAAATGACTATAACGATGATTATCAGTCGCGAGGCGAGTGGGTAAATTATCTGATGGGTAATCCAAATGGACCAACCACGAATCGGGAGGTAGAAGGCCTGGGCATACCCATAGATCTGTCCCTGGCATTTCATACAGATGCTGGTGTAACGCCAAATGATTCAATCATAGGAACACTTGGCATATACAGCTCCGTTCGTGATGATGGGGTTTTCCCGAATGGGCAATCAAAAAAGATCAGCCGGGATCTGTCTGATATTATTCAAACCCAGCTTGTAAATGACATCCGAACCATTCATGATCCGGACTGGACGCGGCGTGGTTTGTGGAATCGACAATATTCGGAAGCATGGCGACCCAATGTTCCCAGTATGCTGTTGGAGTTGTTGTCTCATCAAAATCTCGCTGATATGCGCTGGGGTCTTGATCCAAGGTTTAAATTTACTATCAGTCGGGCAATCTATAAAGGAATATTGAAATTCCTGGCTTTCCAGGAAAACCGGGATTATGTGGTACAACCGCTGCCGGTTGATCATTTCGCCATACAAAAAATAGATAATCAATTAGTACGATTGAGTTGGATACCCACATCTGATCCACTTGAACCTTCAGCAAAACCAACTATGTATAAAGTGTATACCCGGAATGGTGATAACGGTTTTGATAATGGAAATATTGTCTGGGATACTGTTATGATCTTCCCCATCAGTAAAATGGATCAGATCTACAGCTTTAAGGTCACTGCCCTGAACGCTGGTGGTGAAAGCTTTCCCAGCGAGATACTTTCAACTGGGTTTTCAAGCAATAGTGATAAAATCGCATTAATAGTAAATGCTTTCGATAGAATTTGTGGTCCAGCAATAGTTGACAACAGCGATATAGCTGGAGTAGCATGGTGGGAAGACCAGGGGATACCCTATAAATATGAGATAGGTTATACTGGTGCTCCTTATGATTTTAATCGTCAATCGCTTTGGCTGGATGATGACAGCCCGGGCTGGGGTGCCAGTTACGGGGACCTTGAAGACAAGGTAATACCTGGAAACACATTTGATTTCAGTTATACGCATGGGGAAGCAATTCTTGAAGCAGGATATTCATATATATCGATAAGTGATGAATCATTTTGCAGGCTAGATTTTGATCCCACTCGATATGATCTGGTTGATATTATTTTTGGAGAAGAAAAAACAACTCCCAGTATTAAAAATACGAAACAGGTTAATTTTGAATTATATACAACTGAAATGAGGGACCAATTGGATAAAATATCCGGAGATGGTGGTAATATTTTTATTTCAGGTGCCAATGTAGGTTCTGATTTCATAATTACCGGTGATACAATCACAATGGATTTTGCCAGTGATGTACTTCATTATACCTGGAGAACAAATCATGCTGTTAAAAATGGAGGTATCTATGCAACCGATTACGCAAAAGGAATACTTGAAGGGGAATGGGAATTTAATACCGACTATCACCATGATATTTACAGGGTCGAATCGCCAGACGCTCTGGAACCTTCCGGTGATGGAGCAATAACAGCTTTGCGATATAGTGAAAACAATGCAAGTGCGGGGGTAGTGTATAAGGGAAATTACAAAAGTGTAATACTGGGATTCCCCTTCGAAACAATCATAGATAAACAACCAAGATTTGACTTAATGAGGCAAATTATTAATTTTTTTAATAATCAATGAGTAATGCCACCTTGGTGATAACTTTGTGTCTTGGAGCCTTTGTGGCGTCAAGGAAAATAAGTTTGTACAATCAAAGCACTGAGGCACCAGGCAACCACGAAGTTACATTGAACAAATTTCAGAAAAATGAAAATATCCTGTTTTATACTTCAAGCTGAGGAAAGTGATCTGAATCAAACCATTGATGCTTTGAAAGCATCTGATCTGGTTCAAAAAATAACAGTTTTAGGAAATGAAAGTTCTGGAACCGATGTATCAATACATTGGATTGCCAGTGATGGCTTTTCGAAGACAGAGACATTAAAAAATATTGCAAATCAAGCAGAGAGTGAGTTTACTTTGATCTATAACAAATCTCTCCCGCTGCAATTGGGACAATACGGATTGGAACGAATGATCCGCACTGCTGTAGATTCCGGTGCAGGAATGGTATATTCAGACTACTTTGAGTTAAAAGAAGGCAAACTGAATCCACATCCAGTAATTGAATACCAGGAAGGAAGTCTTCGGGATGATTTCAATTTTGGATCACTTATTTTATTCAAAACTGACGTACTGAAGAATGCAACTGACAGGATGGACGTAGATTATCAATTTGCAGGATTATATGATTTGAGATTAAAAGTATCACAAACCCATAGTCTTGTACATGTTCCAGAATTCCTATATACCGAAGTAGAACTGGATACAAGGAAATCAGGTCAGAAAATATTTGACTATGTAGATCCTAAAAACCGTCAGGTACAAATTGAATGTGAACTCACCTGTACATCTCATCTTAAAGTAGTTGGAGCGTATCTGGAACCCAGGTTTAGATCCATTGCATTATCAACCGGAAGTTTTCCAGTTGAGGCTTCTGTGATTATCCCGGTACGAAACAGGGCAAAAACAATCGGAGATGCAATTGATTCAGTTTTATCCCAAAAAACTGATTTCTCATTTAATCTTATCATAATTGATAATCACTCCACGGACGGGACAACAGAAGTAATCAATGGTTATACCTCAGATGAAGAATGCATCATCCATTTCATCCCTGAAAGACAGGATCTCGGTATAGGCGGATGTTGGAACGAGGGAATCATGCATCCTGAATGTGGCAAATTTGCCATCCAACTTGATAGTGACGATCTGTATATCGATGATCAGGTAATAAATCGAATAGTGGCAGCCTTTTATGAACAAAAATGTGCCATGGTAGTCGGTTCGTATCAGATGGTAAATTTCAACCTGGAAGCTTTACCCCCCGGACTCATTGATCATAAAGAATGGACACCTGATAATGGACGTAATAATGCCCTTCGGATCAATGGACTTGGTGCACCTCGTGCTTTTTATACTCCTATTATAAGAGACATTAAAGTCCCGAATACTAGTTATGGAGAAGACTATGCTCTTGGGCTTAACATCAGTCGACATTACCAGATAGGAAGGATTTATGATCCTCTTTACCTTTGCAGAAGATGGGAAGATAACTCAGACGCTTTCCTGGACATCAACAAACTGAATGCCCATAATTCGTACAAAGACTGGATCCGTTCCATTGAACTCAAAGCAAGACAACAATATGTTAAAGCCGGTCAGCCGGTATAACCTGTAAATGTATGAGCATTTCACAACAGGCTCGCCAACTAATACAGGATCAGATTACAGAGTGGCCTCTGGCAGGCAGGAACTACGATGGAATGGAAAATATCAGGACCAGATCATTACATTATGATGGATTTGAACTTTTCATTCAGCACAATCCTGAACGGATTCGATCCTCTGCGGCGAAAGTTGATGCTAAATCCATAGAAGCTCGTCCATGCTTCCTGTGCCAGAATAATTTACCCCCTGAACAAAAAGGAATTCCTGTGTTGGATGATTACTTAATCCTTGTTAATCCTTATCCGATCTTCCCTGAACATCTTACGATACCACATCAGAAACATATCGATCAAAAAATTGAAGGTAAATTCACAGATATGCTTGAATTAGCTGTTAAGTTGGATGATTTCGTAGTGTTTTATAATGGACCAAAATGTGGCGCTTCAGCACCGGATCATTTCCACTTCCAGGCAGGTATCAAGAGATTCATGCCCATTGAAAATGACTTCAATAAGGGGAATAAGCATGAGATTATCAAGGAACAGAATGGCGTGAAAATTTTCAGGTGGCACAACTATTTAAGGAATACGATATCGTTCAAGGGGAATGATATCGTAACTATTAATCTATTATTTGAGAGAATTTATGCAAGATTACTTGAGTTTCAACCTGATGAAGAAGAACCAATGCTGAACATCCTCTCCTATTATGACTGTTCAGAATGGACAATTCATATCTTTCCGCGGAATCTTCACCGTCCATCTCAATATTTTGAGAAAGGAGAAAAACAAATCATTCTAAGCCCTGCCTCTGTGGACCTGGGTGGGGTATTGATCACCCCCCGAGAGGAGGATTTTAACAAGCTTACTAAAAGTAATGTTGAGAGTATTTTTAAACAAGTTTGTTTGTCAGGAAAACCTATTGAGGAATTATATAAATCTTTACTTTGAGAATGCATGACCTATTCAGTTACACAATATAATTCTGAAGATTTATCTGAACTTGCTGACTTCCTGAATAGAAATTGGGAATTCGACACAATCCATGAATCCCAGCTTGAAGAGAAATTAAATGGCGATCCGAACTGGATGCCTGAACTAACATATGTTTGCCGGTCGATCAATAAGATCATCGGATTCATGCAAGGTGTAATTAGAGACATTCGGGGTACACGATACGGCTATATTAAATTAATGGCTGTTGAAAAGACCTATCGAAGAAAGGGAATTGCCGGAACCATGTATCAGAAACTAGAAAATAATCTCCAATCCCTGGATGTTAATGTAGTACGGATATATGATGTTCCTTTGAATTACTGGATGCCTGGTATAGACCCGCGCTATACGCCTGCCTTGTGTTTTGCTGAAAAGATGGGATTTGAGCGTTTTGCTGATAGAGTAAACATGCTGACCGATCTGTATAGCCACAATTGGGACACAGATTCATTGGAGCAAGAATTAAAATCGTTTCAGATTGAGGTGAAACGTGCAGATAAGGCTGATAAGAAAGGCATTCTCGACTTTATCAGTAAAGAATGGGCTTTGTGGTCAAATGAAATAGAAATGGCTTTTAAAGATGATCCACCTTCGATACACATTGCTTTATTAGATGGTGAAATAAAAGCTTTTTCGGCTCACAATGCCAATAATAAAGGAATGGGATGGTTTGGCCCGATGGGGACCCATCCCGATATGCGAGGCAAAGGTATTGGTGCGATTCTATTGAAAAGATGTCTGAAAGATATGAAGGAGCAGGGATTAAGGCATTCCATCATTCCCTGGGTGGATCCTATCTGCTTCTATGCGCATCATGCTAATGCCCGTATAGACCGAATTTTCTGGAGATACGAAAAGAAACTTGAGTAAAATACCTCAGAGCTATAACCTGCAATTATTTTAGATTATTATACAGAGGTTCACAGAGAAAAAAGAATAACTTAATAATTATGATGAAGGCACCGGATATCAGTGTGGGCATTTTGTCCGACAAAAAAATCACATTTACCTTAAACGATGAATATATCGATCAAGAGAATAAAACTTTTCCACCGGGAGAATGGATCGCGTATTTTCAGGATGACACCATTATTTTATCCTCCAATATGGAGCGACTCTCTTACTCAAATGAAGTAATTCTGCATCCTTCAAAACCATCCCATACCTTTGAATTGCATAATGTCATTATAGGAATTGATTTTCATTGGGAAAGGAGAGAAAACCAGGTTTTCAAGGGTGGTTTGAAATTATTGATTGAGGAAAATCTTCTGACAGCAATCAATTTCCTTTCTGTTGAAGATTACCTTATCAGTGTAATTTCTGCAGAAATGAGTGCTACATCATCATCTGAACTCCTGAAAGCCCACGCTGTTATTTCCCGAAGCTGGTTGCTGGCCCAGATCGAAAAGAATATAAACATACAATCCGGTCAAAAGAATTATGATTCATTCGTAGAAACTGAAAGTGAACGGATCAGGTGGTACGACCGTGAAGATCATATGAATTTTGATGTCTGTGCTGATGATCATTGTCAACGATATCAGGGCATTACCAGAGCTACAACTTTAATAGTAGAACAGGCAGTTGGTGAAACCTATGGACAGATACTGACTTTTAAAGGACAAATATGTGATGCACGTTTTTCAAAATGCTGTGGCGGAATTGCTGAGATCTTTGAAAATGTATGGGAACCGGTGAATCACCCATATCTTCAGAAAATTGTGGATAATGATGCCGATCCTGAAGGATATTCCCTTCAAATTGAAGAAGAAGCAGGGGCTGAACGATGGATCCTGGGAAATCCGGATTCGTTTTGTAACACCACGGATAAAAAAGTTCTATCACAGGTTTTAAATGATTACGACCAGGAAACAATGGATTTTTTCAGATGGGAGGTAAAATATTCGCAAAAGGAATTAAGTAACCTAGTAAGTGAAAGGACTGGAATAAGTTTTGGAGAAATTACAGATCTAATACCCATTGAAAGAGGCGTTTCCAGCCGGTTGAAAAAACTGAAAATTATCGGCACAAAAAAAACACTCATGATTGGTAAAGAACTGGAAATTAGGAAAACCTTATCTAAATCTCATTTATACAGTTCGGCTTTTATTGTTGAAAAGAAAGAAGAATCAGGAGATATGATGTTTATCCTTCATGGTGCCGGGTGGGGACATGGCGTTGGTCTATGTCAGATTGGAGCAGCAGTAATGGGAGAAAAAGGATATGATTATGGAGAGATATTGAGGCATTATTTTCGTGGGGCGAAACTGGAAAAGCGATATTAAGGAATAAAACAAATAAAGAATTTTACTAACATTGATGAATCTTGTGGTCTTAATGGTTTTTTACCGCTAAAACTCCAAGACACAAAGTTTACGCCAAGGTTCCTCGACAAAATGTAACGAAATATGACAAAAGGTAATCGTTCACCGTGGGCATGGGTTCCGACACTTTACTTCGCGGAAGGAATTCCATATGTGGTTGTAATGACCGTTTCAGTCATCTTTTATAAAAGGATGGGTATGTCGAATACTGATATAGCCCTGTATACAAGCTGGCTATATCTGCCCTGGGTAATAAAACCACTATGGAGCCCTGTGGTGGATCTGTTAAAAAAGAAACGCTGGTGGATTATTATTATGCAGTTGTTTGTTGGAGCAGGTTTGGCCGGTGTGGCATTTACAATCCCTTTGCCTGGTTTCTTCCAGTATACCCTGGCTTTTTTCTGGCTACTCGCATTCAGTTCGGCCACACATGATATCGCTGCTGATGGATTTTATATGCTTGCACTTGATGAACACAAACAAGCTTATTTTATTGGTATCCGAAGCACCTTTTACCGCTTTGCTATGATCACCGGACAGGGGCTCCTTATCATCGTGGCAGGATTCATCGAATCAAGAACAGGACTTGATCCGGTACGATTTGAAGCATCTACGGTTCAAGAGGAACTAACCGGTTCATGGATGCAGAAGAATAAAATATATGAAGCTGAAGAAGGAAAACAACGATTTATTCTAAGTAAGCAGGAATTACAAATATCTCTCAATGAATTCCCAACTGATAAAGCCCGGGAAATGGTGGACTGGGTCCAGGAAATAAATATTCAAAATGGATTCAAAAATAAAATGACTGATGTCAATTCCATTAATTCAGGAAACACCGGATTAATAGGAATCAGACTCTCATCTCCTCCGGAGGTTGGTGAACAGATCATATTGTTATTAGGCCGAAAAACGGGAGATAAAAATTTCAGACTTATTGAAGGCGATCGTCTCAATTTCACTTCAAAAAATTGGAACAAGAATGCCTGGATACTGGTCCAGATCGATCCAAAACTGGACCAGATGAGTTCAGCCTCGTTCGAAGGCCTTTCTGGAAATATACCCTTTGCATGGATGGTCACATTTGTCATTCTTGCAGTATTATTTATCACATTTTTTGTATATCACCGTTACATTTTACCGAGACCAGATGCGGATAGAGCAGTTGCAGAAGGAAAGAATGTGATCGTAGAATTTCTTAACACATTTGCATCGTTTTTTAAAAAGGAAAATCTCGCAGCTGCTATTGCATTCTTCCTGTTATTTCGATTGGGAGAAAGTCAGCTCGTGAAGTTAGCTTCCCCGTTTTTACTGGATTCCAGGGAAGTTGGAGGATTAGCCCTGACCACTGGGGATGTTGGATTGATCTATGGAACAATAGGAATTATCTTCCTGACACTAGGAGGATTACTTGGCGGTTATGTAGCCTCCCGTAAAGGACTCAAATACTGGATATGGTGGATGACATTGTTCATTAACCTGCCAAACCTGGTATATGTATATTTATCTTATACAACACCTACACAATTTGTAGTTATAGCATCAGGTGTTGCTGTCGAACAGTTTGGTTATGGATTTGGTTTTACTGCATACATGCTGTATATGATTTATTTTGCTGAAGGCAAAAGCAAAACAGCTCATTTTGCCATATGCACAGGTTTAATGGCACTTGGGATGATGGTTCCGGGAATGATATCAGGCTGGATACAGGAGAGTATTGGATATCAGAATTTCTTTATCTGGGTAATGATCTGCACCATCCCCAGTTTTATTGCTGTGAAATTTCTGAAGATCGATCCTCAATTCGGAATTAAAAAAGTAAAGAATAATTCATGATTACTCCATATGAGTAAAAATATCATACGCTTCAGAACACAGGAATTTTTTAATCCGTACTTCAGATTCATAGGGATTGTCTTTATAGGACTTGCTGTAACTCTGATCTTCCTGAACTGGATTATTTCTCCCATTTTTCTAATTCTGGGCATCCTGTTATCAACAACGCATTACTGGATTGAAATTAACCTTGATGACAGGAAGCTTCATGATTACTTATGGATCTCTGGATTCAGAAAAGGAGAAAAGATTGACATAACCGAAATAGACTATTTATATCTTACCAAATCAAAATACTCAAGGGAATATGGATTCTTCCCGAGGGCTTATGAATATGGATATCTATATAATGGTTATAGCAAGCTGAAAAATGAAGAAAAACTGCTGATAGGCTATAGCAAGAAGAAAGATTCGATTTTAAGAAAACTGGAGCGAATAAGTAAGGAACTGAACTTAGAAATTAAAGATTATTCAGATTAGAGAAAAGGTTCAGGAATTCGTGATACAACCATTTATGTGGCCTTAGGGCCTTTGTACCTTAGTGATCATAAATATATAAGGTGTTTCTTCACTTTTGCCTTAAATGGTTCTATATCCTTCTGCCATGCATCAATTATTGATTCAACTTTAAAAGAAGCAGAGAATTTCTTTCGGATTTTGTCAGATCCACAAACCTTATCAAACATATTCAAACGTGATGGATCACACAGTTCAAATACATTTTTATCCGGCCAGAGTTTATAACATTCCTGGAGAACATAAAACTGTATAAGTGATAACGGCGCTTGTCCAGGATCCATCAAATGTATTTGTACACCATGAACTGTTTCCCCTTTCGACACACTATAATATGGTTTAAAATGAACTGGTCGAAAAATAATGCCGGGAAGATTAAGGTCATTTAATGCATTTGTAAGTGCTTCAGCATCAACCCAAGTCGCTGCGATTAACTGAAATGGTAAAGTATATCCCACTCCAATATTATAAACATACAATTCACCAAGAATCCCCGAAACAGGATAATAATATGGAGAATGTCGATGAGGGATATGTGGTGATGATAGAACCCATGGCAATCCGGTTTCTTCAAAAATCATCGACCGATCCCAGCCTTCCATGGGAATTACTGATAATTCACATTTTGCCCCCTTTGCCAGTAATCCTTCCTCATTCAAATAGGTAGCAAGTTCACCACAGGTCAATCCATGTACATATGGAATGGGAAACTGGCTGACAAATGAAATGAATTCCGGTTCCACCAGAGGTCCTTCAACTTTATTGCCTCCCAATGGATTCGGCCTGTCCAGAACAATAAACTCAATGTTATTTTCAACAGCTGCTTCCATAGCTAGTCCCATCGAACTGATATATGTATATGATCTGGATCCAATATCCTGTATGTCATAAACCAGTACATCAATCCCCTTGAGCATATCTGAAGTAGGCTTCCTCGTTTTTCCGTACAGACTGAATACAGGTAAACCGGTTTTTTCATCCTTCATGGATGATACTTTTTCTCCAGCCGAATAATCTCCCCTCACGCCATGTTCCGGGCCGAATAATGCAACCAGATCTACATTTTTGGCATTGTATAAAATATCAACAGCGGAAATCAAATCCCGGTTAACGCCTGTTGGATTTGTAATAAGGCCCACTCTTTTCCCTTCAAGGACAGTGAAACTACTTTCCGTCAGAACTTCCAGCCCTGTTTTTACCGGCTGGCCTGAAAGTGAGAAATCACATGATATAAATACAAAGACAAAAAATACAATTGATAAGGATATATTTCTCATAATTACAAAGTAGGATTTGATAATTCTCACATTAAGAATTTAACTACAAATATATTCATTGATATTACTTATGGCTATGCAAATCATATTATGTATACAATCGTAATTCAACCTATTCGCCACGCCTGTTATAAATTCCTTATTCAGGAAAATCTTGCTGAAGTCATATTGCCGTTTATTTGATTATTAAATAAAATCCACATATTTACTATAGATTTTGGGGTAAAAAGGTGGAAAATCAATGTAAATCTGGTTGATCGAAGACATTTTACATATTATCCGGGAATACACAATTGAGAATTGGAATGTCATTCTCCTTCTTGCTGGTTTTGCCCTGATTGCAGTATCTGCTAATCAAATTGCCAGAATATTTCAAAAGATAAATCTGCCTTTCATTACCGGTCTTCTCTTTATTGGGATTATTGCAGGACCTTTCGTGTTAAACCTTATCCCCAGTGAATCGCGCGAAAAGCTATACTTCATTAATGAGGTTGCCCTGGCATTTATCGCTTTTGCTGCGGGAGGAGAGTTATACCTGAATGAATTGAGAAATCGATTTAACAGTATTAAATGGGTAACCATATCCCAGATGATATCTACCATGGTTATTGGAACAACGCTCCTCCTTATTCTGGTTAATGTGATTCCAATAATGTCTGACAAATCCCTATCTGTCCAAATAGCCATGTCAATGTTGGCTGCAACAATTTTTGTTGCGCGATCGCCGGCCTCAGCAATTGCCATCATAAATGAATTAAGAGCTAAAGGACCATTCACCCAAACAATTCTTGGTGTAACAGTACTGGCTGATTTTCTTGTTATTATCGTCTTTGGTGTGGCAATTTCCCTTTCTGAAACCTTAGTTCTTGGCGAAAAATTTAATCTCCTTGCTGTATTTATCCTGTTTTTTGAACTTGGCCTTTCAGTATTGTTTGGATACATCCTGTCAAAAATCCTGGAATTAATTCTTTCATTAAAAACCAATTATGCGAGCAAGATATTTCTAACATTGCTAGTTGGATATTTGGTATTTGTTTTAGCCCATTGGGTTAAAACTGCATCCGTGACACATCTTCATAATGAAATCTACCTTGAGCCACTGCTGATTTGTATAATCGCCAGTGTTATACTTACCAATTATTCAAAATACAGGGCGGAGTTCCTGAGAATTATCAATGATACCGGTCCGATTGTCTATATCGCTTTCTTCACATTAACCGGAGCTTCAATATTTCTGGATGTTTTTCTTGACGTCTGGGTAGTTGCTTTATTGTTTTTTGTGATCAGGTTTATCACGATGGTTATAGGATCCTTCACAGGTGGCATCCTGGCCAGGGACCCAAGAAAATACAATTATGTATCCTGGATGCCTTATATTACCCAGGCGGGTGTAGGACTGGGATTAGCTACAGTAGTAGCCATCGAATTTCCTGAGTGGGGAAATGAATTTGCCACCATAATTATATCAGTAATTGTAATTAATCAATTAGTTGGGCCACCATTGTTTAAATGGGCATTTCGCTATGTGGGAGAAGATCACAGCCGAGGTGATCAGTATGTATACAATGGTGCTCGGGAAGCCATTATATTTGGGCTTGAAAGTCAATCGATCGCTTTGGCAAGACAGCTTGTTTCAAGTGGCTGGAAGGCACAAATCGTAACACTGGATCCGCAAAAAAAGGACTCAAAGATAGATGGAATTGAAGTAAGGTTCTTCGATAGGATATCTATAAAAAACATGAATAATATCGAAGCTGATAAAACAGAAGCAATTATTGCCATGTTGACTGATAATGAAAACTATCGAATCTGCGAATTAGCTTATGAAAACTATGGGACTAAAGATCTGATTGTGTTACTAAATGACAGGATAAATTTTGATAAATTTCATAGGTTGGGTGCACTTATTGTTGATCCTGCAACAGCAATGGTAAGCCTTCTTGATCATTTTGTGCGTTCACCCCAGGCTGCAACATTACTTCTTGGTATGCAGCCGGATCAGGATACCCGTGATATTGAAATGCAAAATCCGAACCTGCACGGTATACCGCTTAGAAAACTCAGGCTCCCATCGGATATTATAATTTTATCAGTGCAAAGAGGTGGTCAGATGATCATTTCACATGGATATACCAGATTAAGATTAGGTGACGTTGTAACTTTAGTGGGTTCTCTCGAAAACCTCGACAACATTTCTCTCCGTTTCGAACGTCCCTGATTAATCCACCTGGGTATTGAATATTCAATAACAGTCCAAATCCCCGAATAACTTCCAATTTTTATATCTTTGCGGCTATGGCAAATAATGTACAAAAAACAGAAGAGAATATTCAATTGAAAAATATTATAGCCCACGCGAAAGAATATGGTTTCGTATATCCATCAAGTGAGATATATGACGGTCTGCAGGCCGTATATGACTTCGGACCTTATGGTGTGGAATTGAAAAATAACCTTAAAGAGGTCTGGTGGCAAACCATGACTAAACTGCATGAAAATGTAGTTGGAATTGATGCGGCAATATTTATGCATCCCCTTACATGGAAGGCTTCCGGTCATGTGGATAGTTTCAATGATCCGATGATTGACAACAAAGATTCTAAAAAACGATACCGGGCTGATACCCTGATCGAAGACAGGGTGGAAGAACTCAAGACAAAGGGTGAAAAGGACAAAGCAGATGCCATTATGAATGAATTTGTCACCCTTATGGAATCTGAGGATCTCAAAGGAGTACAGAAATTGATTGTTAAAGAGGAAATTATTTGCCCGATATCGGGAACATCAAATTGGACGGATGTGAGACAATTCAACCTGATGTTTTCAACACAGGTTGGTTCCGTTGCTGATGATACCAACGAAATTTACCTCCGACCAGAAACAGCTCAGGGGATATTTGTTAACTTCCTTAACGTCCAAAAAACAGCGAGAATGAAGGTGCCTTTCGGAATTGCCCAGATTGGAAAGGCTTTCAGGAACGAGATTGTTGCCAGGCAGTTCATTTTCAGAATGAGAGAATTTGAACAGATGGAAATGCAATTCTTCATCCGACCTGGTGATGAAATGCAGTGGTATGAAGAATGGAAACAACTTCGTCTGAATTGGTATAAGGCCCTTGGGATCCCAACAGAAAAACTGCGTTTTCACGATCATGATAAACTTGCCCACTATGCCAATGCGGCTGTTGATATTGAATATGAATTCCCGTTTGGATTCAAAGAGGTTGAAGGCATCCATTCCAGAACAGATTTTGATCTTGGGAACCACCAGGAATTGTCGCGGAAAAAAATGCAGTACTTTGATCCTGAACTCGGCAAGAATTATGTTCCTTACGTGGTAGAAACTTCTGCAGGGGCAGACAGGATATTCCTGATGCTATTAAGCCAGGCATATACTGAAGAGGAAGTCGGGGAAGAGGATAATAAGAAAATGAGAACTCTTCTAAAAATACATCCTTCTCTTGCTCCGGTTAAGGCAGCTATATTCCCACTGGTTAAAAAAGATGGACTTCCCGAAGTAGGAAGAAAAATTTTTAATGAATTGAAATACGATTTCAATATAATTTATGAAGAAGCACAATCAATTGGGAAACGATATACACGCCAGGATCTGATAGGTACTCCATACTGTATCGCAGTGGATTATCAAACGCTTGAAGATGAAACTGTAACAATTCGTGAAAGAGATGATATGTCCCAAAAACGAGTTAAAATTTCAGCTTTAAAAGATATTATTGGTGAAAAAGTTTCACTTCGAAATATCCTGAAAGACGTTTTATGATTTACATGATTAACCTGATTGTTTTTTAAAACAAATTAAGAATTCCAATTTCACAATGTCTTTTGCCCGATTGGGAATAATCGAATTATGTTATTCGTATTTTTACAACTAAAATCTCAATAGATATACCATGGCAAACATCATGGCCATTGTTGGCCGGCCTAATGTAGGGAAATCGACGTTATTCAACCGTCTGGTTGAAAAGAAAGAAGCCATCATGGACAACGAATCAGGAGTGACTCGTGATCGTCATTATGGATATGCAGAATGGACCGGACACTATTTTACAGTGATCGATACGGGAGGTTATGTAACAGGATCGGATGATGTTTTTGAGGAAGCAATACGTAAGCAGGTTGATACAGCTATGGATGAAGCCTCAGTAATACTTTTAATGCTTGATTGTAAAGATGGATTGACAGATCTGGATAAAGATTTTGCCAGAGTAATACGTCCGTTGAAGAAAAAAGTTCATGTGGTGGCAAATAAAGCCGATAATCCTGATTTACTCCTGTCTGCCAATGAATTTTATGAATTAGGATTGGGTGAGATTTATCCAATTTCTTCAACCAGTGGATCAGGTACTGGGGAACTCCTGGATGAGGTTGTGAAAGGATTTGATAAAGAAGTAGAGATTGAAGAAGAGACTCCGAAAATTGCTATCGTTGGTCGCCCTAATGTTGGGAAATCGTCACTTTTAAACCTGTTAGTCGGCCAGAATAGAAGTATTGTTACTGATATTGCTGGAACAACCAGAGACACAATACATACCCGCTACAATTTATATGGAAAAGATTTTATCCTGACTGATACAGCTGGTGTAAGAAAAAAATCCCGTGTAAGAGAAAATATCGAGTTCTACAGTGTCATGCGATCAATTCGGGCAATACAAGACAGTGACATATGTATGATTTTGATCGATGCAGAGCAAGGCCTGGAAAGCCAGGATGTTAACCTCATTTCACTCGCTGTCAGGTACAAAAAAGGAATTGTGATTCTGATTAACAAGTGGGACCTTATTGAAAAAAATACTAATACTGCCAGCAAGTTTAATAAGGAGATGAAAGAAAAGTTAGGAAGCCTGAATTATATTCCAATTGTATTTGTCTCTGTTTTAAAAAAACAAAGAATTTTTAAATCAGTGGAAATTGTACTTGAAGTGTATGAAAACAGGCAACAGAAGATACTGACATCAGAATTAAACAATGCCATACTGCCTGAAATAGAGAAAATTCCACCTCCTGCAAATAAGGGGAAATATATAAAAATAAAGTATATAACCCAGTTGCCAACTAAAACTCCTACAATAGCATTTTTCTGTAATCATCCAAAATACATTAAACCACCGTATGAACGTTTCCTGGAAAACAAGATTCGGGAACAGTTCAACTTTACTGGTGTTCCTATTAAATTGGTATTCAGAAATAAATAGAATTATTCATGCGGGATAAATTCATCAGCACTATCAGTAAATACATTCCAGAAGAATCCGTTACATATTGCACCAAACTTTGGAATCAGAGTAAGTTCAGTTTTAAAGTAACCCGAAATCGGACAACAAAACTTGGTGATTACCGCTATGATTCCGCAGGATCCATACACATCATATCTGTCAATGGCAGTCTTAATCGATTTGCATTTCTGATTACATTCGTTCATGAGGTTGCTCACATGTATGTCAAGGATCAATATGGAAGAAATGTGAGACCGCATGGGAAAGAATGGAAAGATATTTTCCGTAACCTAATATTTCCCCTCCTTCATCCTGGCATATTTCCTGATGACATATTAAGGGTTCTGGCAAACCATATGAGAAATCCAAAAGCCTCCTCTCAATCCGATATTAATCTTAATAAAGTATTGCATTGTTATGATAAAATGAAGCCTGATGGGTGGTATCTGGAGGATCTCGTTGAAGGGGAACAGTTCTTTTTTAACAAACGACAATTTAAGAAACTTGAGAGCAAGAGAACCAGGGCGATTTGCATGGAAGTGAATTCCGGGAGAAAATACCTTATTACAGAATCAGCAATGGTAAAAAAGATTTAAATAAGGTCTATTCGACGTTGAATTGCAGTATCAGTCTTTTTAAACAAGGATACCGGTGAGAAGGTTCTCCAATTTGAAATTTGCAATGATCCCCCAAAATTGATATAGTAATCAATTTTATATTTTTTCCACTCATCATATATGAAATCCCTGAAGTTCAATGCAGCTATCCAGCCATCTTCCACGTCCTCAAACCATTCTTCATAATAACAATCATCCGATCCATGAAAATTGTATACGTTGTCTCCGATTAATATAAATTTTCTGATCCCGAGATATGTGAAATGATCAATGATATTTCGTTTGAGATGCATGATATCATTGTTAATGGCATCATTCCACTCACCAATGAACTCAATGATTATAAAATCCTCTTTGTAATCAACATAAAGGATCTTAATATACAATGTTTCAGAACCCATATAATCCCATGCTGGGTCAATATAATAGTTGTAAATGGCTTCAGAATATAGGTCATAGTTATACTCTTTCCCATAATAAGGAGATTTTTCATCCTCACTTGAATTGTAATACTTAAGCCAGGAAAAATATGGCTCAATATCATGCATCAGTTAAGTTATTAAAGTACCAATGGTGTTTAAACTACTAAATACCTTTTCATCATGTGGAGCATCCGCTAATTCTTCAGAAAGATCCTGACCTGCCCAGTGTTCATAATGTGCACCGTTTCTCCATAAGCGCGATTTGCTCAAATCATAAATTATGCCATTGTATGCACACCATATTTCTTCTCTATCCTGTCCATTTCTCAATGCAAGTTGAGATTTTGTGTACTCCTGTAAACTCTTTGCCATGCAATAACGGAAATATAAATGATAGGTAAAGCTACAAATGTAATTCGTAAGGGAGGTTAAGTTACTCTATTTGAAAAATGGATGTTCCTTGTCTAAAAATACCCAAATTTCATAGTGAAGGTATAATTCATATTTTCAAACTCACCAGGATCAGTTCCAAGGAGTACCAGATCTTCAGTGAATCGTTTCGATACTCCAAAATTAAGTCTGAAACTTCTAGATACATTTAATTCAATAACTACACCTGGTTCAACATACCAGAATAAGTCATCGTCGTAAAGGTTATCTTCATAATTATAGGTGTAATTATTATCGTCCCAGTCTTCAATATAACCCAGCCATCCCGACCCAGCAGAGACAGGAAACGTGATATGTAATGCCTTATTTGACCAAAAGATAGGTTCAACGAAAAATCCACCATAACCACCCAGTAATATCGCCATGTGCTCTCCTTCCGGATCGATACCATCAAACTTTGCCACAGGAATAATTCCTGTAACTTCCAATCCGATCCCAAAACTACGGTTCAATACCCAGGCACCTCTGATCCCTGTCATAATAATGGTTTTCTCTAATAACTCTGAACTCTTAAATAATAGGGCTCCATAACCTCCTGAATGATCTAGAGAACCTGATAATGTCTGAATCTCCTGCTTTTTATGTTTTCTTTCGTGTTGATAATCTTCTCTTTCCTGGTTCTCTTCTGATTTCGAAACGATTTCTGTATCCTGTTCTACACCAGTAGAATCAGCAGGTGAATAATCCGTAACTTCCTGAGCATAAGTAAAAGTTATCCATAGCATAAAAAAAATACTGCCAAATATCTTCATATACGGTGTGTTTAATTGTGTAAACGAAATATCTCCAAATTAGATGCGTTTTTATACAGTAATGATAAATATCAGATATGATGAAATAATATTTTATTCAATATGTTAATGATTTAAAAAATTCTCATATTCGTGAATGGTACTTTAAGCCGGTTTTTTGCTAGTTTTTCTTAAAAAATATGATCAATTGAAGATTTATTGTAATTTTTTATGGCTAGTTTTAAATATATGGGTTGAAAAATTCATACTTTTGATTATACACATTAACGGAAAATTGCACTCATAATTACATGGGAATTTTCATTCCATTATTTCTAGTTGTCGTTTGTTGTCTGTTAATATGGCGTGCCAGTGATGGCTTTGCTATAGCTTCTGATTATATTGGCCGAAACCTATCGGATGGTGTAAGAGGTGCAACAATAAATGCAATTGGGAGCTCTCTCCCTGAATTATTTACTTCTCTTTTTTTCCTATTCTATCTAAAAGATGTAGATGGCTTTTCTGGTGGCATCGGAACAACTGCAGGTAGTGCTATTTTTAATGGAATGATTATCCCTGCTGCTGTTATCCTGGTCGTTGTTTTTACCGCCGTAGCGACTAATATAAAGGTATCCCGAAAAGTTGTGCGGAGAGATGGTCTTTCTCTGATTACGGCTGAATTTATTTTCATTATTCTTATCAGCGGTAATAAACTTGACTGGTGGCATGGTTTTATTTTGATGATCATTTACTTCATCTACCTGACATATATGCTGAAATCCATGCAAAAGACAGGTATGTTGGAAAAAGAAAAGAAAAAATCGGAACTGAGAAATATTGAGTACAGTGAAATTTCCCTTTTTAAAGCTATTCTGGTATTTGATCTAAGAAGAGTTGTACTCGGTAGGAGTAAGATTAATTCAGTTAACGCCTGGCCATTACTTATCATTTCAACAATTGCTATTGCTACAGTCTGCTTACTTCTTGTTCAGGCTTGTGAATGGATTGGCAGCGATGTTTATACAATACCATTTGTAGAAGGAACATTCCATGGTATGGATATTCCGATTATGTTTGTTGCAGTCATTCTTGCTTCTGCAGCATCCAGTGTCCCGGACACCATCATATCAATGAATGATGCCCGAAAAGGGAATTATGACGACGCAATATCAAATGCACTGGGTAGCAACATATTTGATATATGCTTTGCCATGGGATTCCCACTTTTTCTTTACACTCTTGTTTATGGACCCATTCATATGCACCAGGAAGTAATAGATATGTCAAGCGAGCTTCGCATGCTGCTATTACTGCTTACAATCAGCGCATTTTTGGTTTACATATTCAGGAAGAAAATCGGACTTACCCAGGCATTTATGCTCCTTGGACTATATACGATTTTCTCAATATATGTTGTTGGCAGGGGCCTTAATGTATCAATTGCGGGGCATATCGCTGAAGGTCTGCGAATAATGGTCGATTTTATAAATTTCCTGAATTGATTCATTCATTAGATTATTATCAAGGCTAACATCATTTCATCTTTTACCTGATAAATCTTGCTCTCCCATTATCTATTTAGAGCCACTCTATATAACTCCAAATCAGAATGTTATTCTTGGTTAAGTTGGCAGATTGTAATATTATTGTGGCGTTTTAAGGGAATCATTTTCTCCACCAAACAAACCTTGTTTTAAGTTGTAGAATTTTTACAAAATGATTTTCTGATAATATCTGTTAATTTGAAATTATAACTTTATGGAAAACTTAGTTTTTATCTTACCCATTTTTGGGATAATTGCGATTCTTTTTGTTATGTGGAAATCTGCATGGGTAACCAAACAGGATCCGGGTAGTGAGAAGATGGTGAAAATTGCAAAAAACATTAGCGATGGCGCCATGGCATTTTTAAAAGCCGAATATCGCATCCTCTCAATATTCGTTATATCACTTGCAGTTTTACTTGCGATCAAAGGGGCACTTGAAGCTGATTCTAACAGTCTTGTAGCTTTATCATTTGTGGTTGGTGCATTATGTTCTGGTCTTGCTGGATTCCTTGGAATGCGTGTTGCAACCAAAGCCAATGTCAGAACTACGAATGCTGCACGTACATCACTTGGCAGGGCTCTTGAAGTGGCATTTGCTGGTGGATCCGTTATGGGACTTGGTGTAGTTGGTCTTGGTATTCTTGGTTTAAGTAGCCTTTTTATAATATATAACTACTATATAGGTGTTGATTGGGGTACTATTAAAGTCTTGAACGTATTAGCCGGTTTTTCACTTGGAGCATCATCTATCGCACTATTTGCCAGGGTTGGTGGTGGAATTTATACCAAGGCTGCTGATGTAGGGGCTGATCTTGTTGGAAAAGTAGAAGCAGGCATCCCTGAAGACCATCCCCTTAATCCTGCTACCATCGCAGACAATGTTGGAGACAATGTAGGTGATGTTGCTGGTATGGGGGCTGACCTGTTCGAGTCTTTTATTGGATCGATCATTGGCACAATGGTTCTGGGTGCTGTATTCGTAGGAATGCCCGAATTTGCCTCTCAATTTGATGGTCTGGGTGCTGTATTACTACCATTGTTTCTTGGTGCAGCAGGTATATTGGTATCGATCATAGGTACATTCTTCGTTCGTGTGAAAGAAGGGGGAAGTCCTCAAAAAGCTTTAAATATTGGAGAATACGGATCATCAATCCTGATGATTATTGTTATGTTCTTTATCATCCGGGCAATACTCCCTGAATCGTGGGAACTTATGGGAAAAACATATACATCCATGGGTGTCTTCTATGCAACATTAGCTGGTCTGGCTGCAGGTTTGGGAATTGGTCAGATCACCGAATATTATACAGGTACTGGTACACCCCCTGTAAGAGGTATAGCCAAACAATCGCTAACCGGCCCTGCTACAAACATAATCGCAGGATTGAGTGTTGGGATGATGTCAACTGCTGTTCCAATAATTCTTATCGCCAGTGCAATTGTTATCTCCTACACTTTTGCAGGTCTCTATGGAATAGCCATTGCGGCGGTTGGTATGCTGGCCAATACCGGGATTCAATTGGCTGTTGATGCCTATGGGCCCATATCTGATAATGCAGGAGGTATTGCTGAGATGTCGGAACTGCCTAAAGAGGTAAGACAAAAGACAGATAAGCTGGACGCTGTTGGAAATACGACCGCTGCTATCGGGAAAGGATTTGCTATTGGATCGGCCGCTTTAACTGCACTTGCTTTATTCGCAGCCTTCATGCAACAAGCCGGGATAACTACAATTGATATTTCAATTCCATTAGTAATGGCTGGTCTCTTACTTGGAGGTATGCTTCCATTTATTTTCAGTGCCATGGCCATGAGAGCCGTTGGCCGAGCTGCGATGGCAATGATTCAGGAGGTGAGAAGGCAGTTCGCAGAAATTCCTGCGCTGAAAGATGCACTGGTGATTATGAAAAAATATGATTCAAACCTGGAAAATGCCAGTGAAGAGGACATGAAAATATTTCATGCAGCAGATGGTAAAGGTGAATATGGTAAATGTGTGGAAATATCTACTAAATCTTCATTACGTCAAATGATACTCCCCGGATTAATGGCCGTAACAGTACCAGTTATTGTAGGATTTATCGGGGGTGCTGAAATGCTTGGAGGTCTTCTCGCAGGTGTTACTACCACAGGAGTTCTGATGGCGATTTTCCAGTCCAATGCAGGCGGTGCATGGGATAACGCAAAGAAAATGTTTGAAGAAGGAATCGAAATTGATAATGAGATGTACTACAAGGGATCTGATCCCCATAAGGCAGCCGTTGTCGGAGATACCGTTGGTGATCCTTTTAAAGATACTTCAGGCCCTTCACTTAATATTTTAATTAAATTAATGTCAGTCGTTGCGCTGGTGATTGCTCCATCCATTGCAGTAAAAACACTTGAAAAGGCTTCTCTGAATCCAGAAAAGGAAATTATCATGGAAACCAATGACGCAGTGGGATATTTTGATCAGGATGTGAAGAACGATTTGGAATGGATCAATCCGGATGAACCAGAAGTTAATGTTAGCAGGATTGAATCAGAGCAAGGTATCGAAAGTGTTGCGAATGTAGTGGTTGAAACCCCAAACCCAAAAGTCGATAAACGAAAGTCATGATTTCAAACAATTCTTCTAATAAGGCAGATTTCTCTGCCTTTTTTTTATTTTCGTTAATCTTTATTATAATAGTAATATCTGATATGATTGATGGTTTTCATAAAATATGATTTTGTTCATTTAAGTTTTACAAGCCATAGAGGAAGGTAATTGAAACATTTATGAATCCCCAGGTACTTATTCCCGTATTTTGTATCCTGGCCTTTTTTAATATCTATAATAATTCTAATGGCCAGAATTTAGATTCTTTATCTATTGAAGAATCCTCTTCGGTCATTGAGTCCGATAAAGCAAAAATCAATCATTTATTGACCCAGGCTCAATCTAATTTGACTGATTCTGCCGTTTCACTTCAATATGCAAATTCCGCTCTGAATATTTCAAGAAGTATACAATATGACAGTGGAATTATAAACAGCCTGAATATAATAGCAAGGATTTATTCAATTAAAGGATCATATGACAAATCCTATGATGCATTTGAAGAAATCTTTAATAAATATGAATACGAAATTTCAGCCTCTCAACTAAGTTATTTACATACTGAACTGGGAGATATATCATATTCCAACAAACAATACAAAGAAGCATGGGAACATTATCAATTTGCTGCGGATGGTTACAAAGAGGCAAATGACAAGTTTAATCTTGCCAAAACAATAGAAAAAATCGGGTTGGTATATATGGTGGGAAACGATTATGAGAAAGCTGAACAACTGTTTAACAATGCCGCTTCAATGTTTCTCGAACTAGCAAATCATCTGCAAATCGGGATCCAAAATATACACCTCGGTGATTTATATGTAAATAACGAAATGTACCGGGAGGCAGAAGTTGCATTTGAGAAAGCCATATTGCGCGCTAACATCATTAAGAATGACACAATGAAGGCCGAAATCAAATTTAAACTTGGATCTATGTATTTTCTTTGGAATAAGTACAATAGTTCCCATTTAAATTTCATTGAAGCAATACGAATTTATGAACGGGAAAATAATACGTTGTGGGTGGCTCACACATATGCTGAAAATGCAAAGATTTATGCAGCAGAGAACAATTATAACAAAACCGTGAAGAGTTTTGATAATGCACTTGCCTATTATAAAAAAAGCAATAGACCGGATCTGGTGGCTAATATCTATCTTGAAAAAGGCAAGTTCCAAATCGATAACAAAGTTTTCAGTAATGCATATAAAAATCTGGAAAATGCCCTGCAATACGCATATGATCTGGAATTAAGTGAAACCGAACTTGGAGTTTACTTCGAATTACAGAGATACTACAAAGAGCTTAACAACCATAAACAGTCTTTTCACTACCTTAAAAAATATGTGGCCTTGAAAGATACGATCTTTAACCGGGTAAAAGAGGCAAATATTGCACGTATCACAGCAAAATATGAAACGGAAAAAAAAGATAGAGAAAATGAAGCTTTACGAGCAGAACAAGAATTGAAAGAACAAATTATTGAAAAAACCGAATTCGAAAACCTGGCATTGATTTCAGGTTTAGCTTTATTTCTTTTGATCACAGCATACTTGATATATCTTAATAACCAGCGTAAAAAATCAAACCAGTATTTAGCAAATCAGAATATGGATATCCGGGATAAACAAACTCAAATACTGGAAATCAACCAAGACCTGGAAGAGTCAGAAGCAAAACTCCAAACGATCAATGATAAACTGACTGATCTGAACAGAAGTCTGGAATATAAAGTGGAAGAACGAACTGCTGAGTTGAAACAGTCAAATGATGAAATGGATACCTTCCTTTATCAATCCTCACATGCCCTCAGAAGACCTATTGCACAGGTGAAAGGATTGATCCAACTTGCCAAAATGGAACAAGATGCTCTTGACATAAGAACTGTTTTCGAAAAAATAGATGACACCACTAAAAAAATGGAACTAATGCTAAGGAAACTGGTATTGGTTAGTGAAATAGATTTTTATATGCCCAAAAAAGAAGTTGTCGATCCAAATAAATTCACCATGAAAATCTGGAGGCAGATAATTAAAACACATGGAAAGATAGAAGTGGATTTAAAAATAAATATTAAACCGGATATTGAGTTCTATACCGACACCAAACTTTTCGAAATCATCACATCAAACTTGCTTGAAAATGCTTACCTGTATTCATCCATTGATAATGAACAAACTCCACAAATCTGCATAGATATCCAGGATTCACAAGACGATTTCATTGTTGCAGTAAAGGATAATGGAATGGGGATCCCGCATTCAGCTTTAAACCACGTTTTTAATATGTTTTATTTTGCTACTGAAAAAACAAAAGGTTATGGCCTCGGTTTATATGTGTCACGAAAGTCCGTTAAGAAATTCCACGGTGACATTGAGATTCTGGAACACGAAAAAGGTAACACGGTTATTCAATTTACATATCCAAAGGATTACTTCACCCGGGAATATGAATCAGTTCCTGAAGAGTATGCATAAAGACATCCGAATCATTCAATCCTTCCACCAACTGCCATTTTTCTCCGCCGGCCTTAATGAATAACTCTTTGAACTCCACCCCTACTTCAACGGTCGTTTCCAGACAGTCAGAAACAAAAGAAGGGCAGAAAATAAGTACTCTTTTAATATCTTTATCTGGTAATTCCCTTATTATATCCTCAGCATAAGGTTGGATCCATGGTGATTTTCCAAGTCTGGATTGAAATACAACTGAATATTTATCAGGTTGAATATCAAGTGCCCTGGCTAGTAATCGTGAGGTTTCAAAACACTGAGCTCGATAACAACTGAAGTTCATCTCATTAATCGAATCACAACACTCGTCAAAATTACAGGCTCCCCTAGAAGCTTTTATTATCTGTCGTTGAGGTAATCCGTGAAAGCTAAACATAATGTGATCCCACGATTCAGCATCCAGATATTTTTTTCCTTTATCTACGAGTCCATTTATAAATCCTTTGTGATCGTAAAAGGGTCCGATAAACCGAATTGCCGGAAAATTCTGCCATAATCTTATCTCTTTCATTACCATTTCGATAATTGATCCTGTTGTGGCTGATGCATATTGAGGAAATAATGGTAAAACGATTAGTTCGCTTATATGCTCTTTTTGCAAAATGCTCAATCCCTGTTTTATTGATGGATTCTGATATCTCATAGCTAATTCTACCACGTAATCTTTACCCAGGTTATCATTGAGTTTTTTTGTAAGTGATTTTCCATAAACAAGTAGCGGGGAACCCTCTTCAAGCCAGAGTTTGCGATAAACGGCTGAAGAT
>JBHOSY010000029.1:0-33003 GCA_042584165.1 Bacteroidota bacterium
ATGCCCCTTCGAATGGTTGAATCTGATTCACTTTTTTTATTACCCCATCCCTGAAGACTCGTAATTCTGATGAATAGAGTATTTTATCAATATTAGTATTGCTCTCTCTAACCTTTTTCCAATCAAGGATCTCAATGAAAGGATTTCCAATTAAGTTCCAACCTTCTTTTAAACTTAAAGTAAAAGGAAACTCAATTCGAATAATATCAAATTTGATCGAAGCATCATCTTTCGAGATTATCCAGTAACCATTACCTCTATGCAGAAGATTTTTACTATTTTGGCTTAGTTCTTTTATAGTATCATTCTCATGACTATAAAGACGCCATTTTTCCTCTACAATTAAGCTTGTACCCAAAATATTTTTATCTCGCTCGCCAAGATAATTTTTAAGAAATGAGATCGGATAGTCATGTGAAAATGGAATGGATATTATCTGATAATCTTTTACACTGGTCCCTCCTGAAATTTCAAGACTGTATTCTTCATCGACTACAAGGATATTATAAATCTCACTGGTTAATTTATTGTCAAAATAATCTATTGCTTCAAGATAAAAATAGACTAGCTGAAATTCGTCTGTAATGTTAAATTCTAAGGTATAGTTTTCAGTGAAGCTTTCTTTAAAAATATTCCTGCCTTTTCCATACGAAAATTCCTGGTTTAAATAACCATAGTAGAGAACAATCTCCTTAATTAATGAATTATCAGTAACGGTGTACTCGACAATCAGATCTTCGCCTCCCTTTTTAACCTGATCGTATATAATCTCTGAAAGGACAGGAGCTTTGGTGTCCTCCAGATAGGTAATTTCATAAGCATCTGATAATTCTTGATTATTGAAAATGTCAACTACATCAAAATAAAATATGATCTTTTCTGGTTTCAGACTATAATCCTGTTCTATGCTGAATTGATATTCTGAACTTTCATTTACGGTGAATACAATGGTGCTGTCTTTACTGACTCCATCCCCGTATTGAATAATATGAACCTGTATGTCTTCAATCCCATTATTATCTGTTATAATAGCAGTTACATTTAATATCGAATCAAGTTCATTAAAATTCTCTTTGTATATTAAAGTATCAATCTGCGGCGGAACATTATCCCTGACAAGAGTAATTTGATAAAATCCGACATTATTATTTTCATTATACTCGTCAATTGAATCATTTTCATCTGCTACAATAATTAAATTGTAAATTCCTAATGTTATATCATTTGGTACATTATACGCATGAGATCTCTGTTCCCTTTCTCCACCTGTTAAACCTGTAAATTGATAAATGTCAACTAAAATATCAGATCCTGAATAAACACTATCTTCTGATAAATATATTTGAACATCAATCTCTCCGGATAATTGCTCAAATCCGGTATTAATGATTTCAGATTGAAATTCAAGATCATACCCGGGTGTGTTTATATCATTTGTGGCATAAATGAACGGTACGATATCAGGTTCACTGTGTATTTGAAATGATTTTATATCTGTAAAGTCCGATGTTCCATATCCCGGATCAATGGCCTGTATTGAATAATAATAAGTCCCAATATCCAATCCATGTAATTTCCAGCCCATGTTCTGGCCTGCATTTCCATAATGAGGGAACAATAACTGATCAGTGTCGGGATGCGTATTGCTGGGTAATATTTCGCTTCCTCGTGGCGTTGTACCCACTCTTAAATTATAATAAAGCCCTTCAGAAGGTGTTTCAGCATCTGATCCCCTGTTCCATCCAAAGTATACGGTATCTAATACGGATTTTGCCACCAGGTAGGTTGGTGCTAATGGTGATTCATTCGTATTTCGCATTGTACTTTTATACAACATGGGAATATGTGAATCATGATCATCATGACTATGAACAATAAAATCCAGTTTTTTATCAAGATCCACATCTGCTATCTGGATATATTTCTGGGTAATAAATTCATAACCGGTTTTTTTAAAAGAAAGCCCTCTTTCATTTCGATATATTTTTGATATGGGATTCCTGTTAATATCATTTCCGGTAATGATTATATCCAGCCATCCATCATTATCATAATCAAACCATTTGACTGAACCATGTTTTGATCCTTCCATTTTAAAAATCTGTTCATAAAAGACACTACTGCCAGTATTTTCCAACACAGTAAGATTACATTCATAGCTATCCGAATTTTCCCCGTTATAAACTATATCCATATCGCCATCATTATCAAAATCACCAGTATCGAAGAATCCGCGATGTATGTAATCTTGTAATACCGTTTCTTCAAATTGAAATGCTCCAATATTTTTATATAGTATCAATTGCTGACTGCTGGAGTTAGTCATTAAAATAATATCATTATCCAAATCATTATCTACATCTACGACCTTTATATCACCCCAATGTGAACCATGAAGATTGTGTTCAACTTCAGTGAAAGTTGCATTTCCGTTATTTTGATAGATATAGGTTATATCTCCATCCTCCCCACTCCATCCTGTAAGAATAATATCGGGATAAGAGTCATTATTCATGTCTCTTATTCTCACATTACTATTATTTAATCCGTTGAATTGACTTACTGATTGTGTAAAATCAAGATTGCCTTCATTAATATAAAGCCTTGACCATTCAAATGATGTGTAATTGCCGGTAATAAATAAATCCAGTAATTGATCCTTGTTTATATCGAAAAGGACCATATCACCCCAACTTCCTCCCGTTACATTTAACAATTTAAATCTTTCTGTCGCGTCATTCTGGAAATTTTGGATAACATCTATTTTAGTATACTCATTAGCAAAAAGTAATTCCGGGAAGCCATCGTTGTTAATGTCTCCTATCGTACTCCTGATATCCGAACCAATATGAAAAAATGAATCAATAGCACATTCCACAAACCGGTTAATAAGATTGACCTTTAGCTCATTATAGCTCTCAAGCGTATATTGTTTAATCACTGAAATACTTGATTCGTGAACATCTAATGGCAATTCTGGTACAATTACTTTTATTTCTTCCTCTGCTGTATTCAATACCACAGCCACTGAATCATCAAAAAACACCTTAAGGTCATGGATATTATTCGAAAAATTCATACCCCCAACGGTGACAGTATCCCCATGATCTACGTATTCATGACTGACCGAAAATAAAATTGGCGTTTCTGTTGATACTTCTTCGGGTATTGTATCCAGTACATTGATGATGGTACAAATTTCTGTTCTTGTTACATTTTTTAATGAATCACTGGCTTCAATGCAAAATATAATGCTTTCATCATCAGTTAATAATTTCCTTTCAATCCTGAAATAATTAATTGAATCCACTGATGCTTTTTGCACGGAAATGATCCCGGGGTTGATACCTTCTGAACTATCTGCATAGATTATACTGACAGAATCCATGGCCACATCATCCCAGATCTTTGCTTGAATTTCTAAAACACTATCTATAGGATGATAGTATGTGGGAGCCGATATTATTTCTATATATGGGCCAAATTGATCATTGATCACTTTAAAAGGATAAATGGCTGCGTTATTGTTTTCATTAAATTCCTCTACGTTATTCCCAGGATCAGCGATGGATATCAGATAGTATTCACCATAGGTCTGATCCAATGGGATTCTGAAATCAAATTCCATATTTATCCTCTCCCCACCTTTAAGACTATCAACTGTAATTGATTGAAGCAATAGATCACTGGCATCCATTATACTGTCATAGGATAAATAGGTCTCAAATAAAATCTCTCCACTTAATATTACCGATCCAGGATTGATAATTTCAGCCTTAACAGGTAAAAGCTGGGTTGGTTTTATAGTATCAACCGTCCAAACATAGGTGGTAATATCCGCTTCCTGGTGAATTGTAAATGATTTTATTTCAGAGAAAGCTGAAGTCCCATAACCCGGATCGATGGTCTGTACCGAATAATGATAGGTGCCTTTATCCAATCCATGTAGAGTCCATCCCAGGTTCTGGCCTGCATTGCCATAATGAGGAAATAACAATTGATCAGTATCAGGATGGGTCTGGCTGGCTAATACCTCGTTTCCCCCCGGAGAGGTACCGATTCTCAGATTATAGTAAAGCCCTTCCGGCGGTGTTTCCGGATCCGATCCCCTGTTCCATTCAAAGTGAACGGTATCTAATATGGGTTTTGCTATTAAATTGGTAGGTGCATCAGGAGATTCATTGGTGTTTCGCATTTGACTTTGATAATAGCTGGGAATTTGTAAGTCTTCATCATCGTGACTGTGGACAATAAAATCCAGTTTATTGTCATTATTCATATCCGCTATCTGGATATATTTTTCCGGGGAAAATTCATAGTTGGTTTCTTCAAACGTATGCCCATTTTCATTGTGGTATATTTTTGAAACGGGATTCATATTAATATCAAACCCGGTTTTAATAATATCCAACCACCCGTCATTATCATAATCAAACCATCGAACGGAACCTGATTGTGATCCTTCTAATTTTAAATTCAGAGTATTAAAAGTGCCATTTCCCGAATTTTCTAATATCACAAAGCATACCTCAAAGATGTTAGTACTACCTCCATTATAGACGATATCAATATCCCCATCATTATCAAAATCTCCGATATCAAAAAATGCATTCTGTATAGAATTTCGTAGTTCTATTTTTTCGAATTGAAAACCACCATTGTTTTTATAAAGTATTATTTGTTGATTTTGAGTGAAAATTATATCTAAATCTTTATCATTTTCAATATCAATAACTTGTATTTCATCTCCATCTGATCCAATCAGGTTGTGATCTATTTCAGTAAATGTACCATCTCCAATATTTTGATAGATATAGGTTTTGTTATCTATTCCATTATTCCCAGATATAATTATATCCGAAAACGAATCATTATTCAAATCACATATTCTTACATTGCTGTTCCACCCTAGATCCGTAAATTGATTACTTGATTCTTCAAAAACGTAATTATCTTTGTTGATATAAAAATATGATCTTCTAAATGTCGATATATATGCTCCAGTCACAAATAAATCCAGTAATTGATCCTTATTCACATCAAGAAGAAAAATATCACCGTAGCCACCTCCTTCCACATTCGCTAAATTGATACTTTCTATCCTATCTTTATGAAAATCATAAATTACACTTATCATCCCGTATTCATTAGTTAAAAGTAGTTCCTGGAAGCCATCATTGTCAATATCTCCTATCGCTCCAGAAGGATCTGATCCCGGGTAAATGTATGATTCAATTGGAAATTCAACAAAGCGGTTTACAAGATGAACCCTTTGTTGATTATAACTGTACAAAGTATCGTTTTTCACGACGGATATCATGGATTCATAAACATCCATTGGACAATTCGGCACAACTACCTGTATCGCTTCTTCTGTTGCATTTAATACAAAAGCTAGTGAATTATCAAAAAATACCCTGAGGGCATTTATATCATTCGAAAAATTCATACCTCCTATAGTTAATGTATCCCTGTTATCCACATATTCCTGATCTACTGAAAATAAAATTGGTGTTTCATTTAGTATATCACCGGGTATGGTATCCAATGCATAGATTATAGTATATATATCGGTTCTGGTTATATTCTTAAGTGAATCAGTAGCCTCGATGTAAAAAACGATTGTATCGTCTTGCGTTACAATTCTTCTATCTATATCGAAATTAATTATTGAATCCACTGACGCTGGTTGTGTTGTAGTGATCCCTGGATTAAATCCATCTGAAATGTTTGTATAGTGAATACTTACAGAATCCATGGCTACATCATCCCAGATCTTTGCTTCAATGTGTAAAATACTATCAAGAGGGTAGTACATCGCAGGAACAGATACCATCTCAATATTTGGACTCTGATTATCAGGGATTACCCTAATTGGATAAATAGCAATATTATTTGTTGAATCATACTCTTCAACCAGGTTATCAGGTTTTGCAACGGATAACAGATAATATTCACCATAGGTCTGATCCAATGGTATAATATAATCCAATTCAAATTCTAATAGTTCCCCACCCTGGAGACTGTCTATGTTAACTGAATTGATCAGTTGATCACCTGTATCAAATATGCTATCATTAGATAGATAGGTCTCGACTTCAATTTCTCCTGTCAAAGTTACCCATCCAGAGTTCATTATCTCAAGCCTTATTGGCAATGACTGAGAAGGCTTAATTGTGTCAACTGCTGAAATATAGGGTATGATATCTCCTTCATTATGTATGGTAAATGATTTTATTTCAGAAAAAGCCGAGGTACTAAAACCCGGATCGATCGTTTGTACTGAGTAATAATAGGTCCCCATATCCAATCCATACAATTTCCACCCCAGGCTCTGACCCACATTTCCATAATATGGAAATAATAAGTTATCAGTATCAGGATGGGTATTGCTGGCCAATACTTCGCATCCATTTGGAGTTGTACCAATTCTCAGATTATAATGTAGCCCTTCTGAGGGTGTTTCCACATCCGAGCCCTGGTTCCATTCGAAATAAACGGTATCCAAATGGGTTTTTGCAGATAATTGTGATGGTGAAGCGGGTGCTTCATTGGTATTTCGCATGAGGCTTTCATAATACCTGGGAATTTGCAGATCTCCATCATCATGGTAATGCACTATAAAATCCAGTTTATTATCCAGGTTCATATCCGCGATCTGGATTTGCATTAAAGGCGCAAATTCAAAGTTGGTTTCATCAAATGAAAGTCCATTATTATTATGATATATTTTTGATACAGGGTTCTGGTATAAATCATTTCCGGAAACAATAATATCCAACCAGCCGTTATTATCATAATCAAACCACTTCACCGAACCCCAGGATATTCCTTCCAGGTTAAAATCCCGATTATAAAAAGTACCATCACCTGTATTTTCTAATATCACCAGGTTTACCTCACCTGAATTTATACCCTGTTCATTATACATAATATCCATATCCCCATCATTATCGAAATCTCCGGCGTCAATAAGTACGCTAAATATGTTATTCACGAATATTTTCTCAGTGAATTGAAAATCACCGACATTTTCATATAAGACTAAATTATATGAATCATTCCCTGTCATTAACAGGATATCAAAATCCTTATCATTATCTATATCAACAATTTCAATATCACCCCATCGTGATGGTGTTATATTATGTTCTATTTCAACGAATGTATCATCTCCATTATTTTTATAGATTATTGTAATCTGTGGATCACCCTCTCCTGAAATAATAATATCCGGATATGAATCATTATTCAGGTCACTTATTTTTGCTGCGTAAGTATTGTATACTCCTTTAAACTGAAAGTCCGATTGTTCAAATTCTAAATTGCCTTTATTGTAGTACAGGTCTGATCTCGATAGCGGCCAGTTTACACCAGTAATAAATAGATCCAGTAATTGATCGTTATTTACATCAAATGGGTAAATACTGCCCCATCCTTCACCAATTACATTTGATAAGTAAGATCTTTCAAAATTGTAATCATGAAAATCATTAATTACGTCCACTGTGTAGTGATTATTTAAAAGAAATTCATGGTAACCATCATTATCAATATCTCCTATTGTACCTGATACACAGGACCATGCATCAGCGTATGATTCTATTCGGTGTTCAACAAACCGGTTAACAAGATGGACCTCTAACTGGTTATAACCTTCCAGCGTATCATTTTTGATCACTGAGATCATGGATTCGTATTTATTCAGTGTTAATTCCGGTACAACTGCCTGTATCAATTCCTCAGTTGAATTTAATACCCTGGCCGCTGAACCATCAAATAATACCTTAAGGTCATGGATATCATTTGAAAAGTTCAGACCTCCTACGGTGATTGTATCACCATTATCGACATATTTCTGATCTACTGAAATTAAAATAGGTGTATCATTTCGTATTTCAACAGGTATGGTATCCAGTGCATAAATTATAGTATTTATATATGTATTGGATACATTGTTGAGTGAATCAGTTGCCTCAATATAAAAAACTATCGTATCATTTTGCGTTACACTCCTTATATCGATCTCGAAATAATTTGTTGAATCCCCGGAAGCTTGTTGCCAGGTTGTGATCCCGGGATTAAATCCAGTGGAAATGCTTGTATAATGAATACTGACTGAATCCATGGCCACATCATCCCAGATTTTTGCTTGAATGCTTAAAATGCTATCAAGGGGGTTATAAAATGAAGGAGTAGATACAATTTCAATATATGGTTCCAGATTATCAGGGATCACTTTTATAGGGTAGATAGCTTTATTATTCGTTGTATCCAATTCTTCAACGTCATCTTCAGGATCAGCAATGGAAATCAGATAATAATCTCCATAGGGCTGATCAATGGGTATCCTGTAGTCCAATTCCATTTCCACCCTTTCCCCACCCTGAAGACTGTCTATGCTAGCTGAATTGATCAGTTGATCACCTGTATCAAATATGCTGTCATTAGATAGATACGTCTCAACTAAAATCTCTCCTGTTAAGTTTTCCCACCCAGAATTCATTATCTCAAGCTTTATGGGCAATGACTGAGAAGGTTTGATCGTATCAACAGTTGAGATATATGGAATAATATCCCCTTCATTATGAATGGTGAATGATTTTATTTCAGAAAAAGCCGATGTGCCATATCCCGGATCGATCGTTTGTACTGAGTAATAATAAGTCCCTGTATCCAGGCCATGCAATTTCCATCCCAGGTTCTGGCCTGCATTTCCATAATGAGGGAATAGCAATTTGTCAGTAGTTGGATTGGTTTGGGAAGCTAAAACTTCATTTCCTTCTGGAGTAGTTCCAACTCTCAAATTATAATAAAGCCCTTCAGAAGGCGTTTCCTCATCCGATCCCTGGTTCCATTCAAAGTAAACCGTATCCAAAAGAGGTTTTGCAACCAAATATGTTGGTGGATCAGGTGATTCATTGGTGTTTCGCATTAAACTCTGATAATACCCTGGGATTGTTAAATCATTCTCAAATGGAGTGTGAATAATAAAATCCAGTTTATCATCATGATTAAAATCCGCTATGTGGATGTATTTATCAGGGGTAAACTCATAGTCTGTTTCTATAAAGGAAATGCCACTCTCATTACGATATATTTTGGAAATCTTTGAGGCTGGATCCCCTGATATTTTACATCCAGTAATGATAATATCCAGCCATCCGTCATTGTCATAATCAAACCATCTCACGGCACCGTAATATGAACCGGTCAGTTCTATTTCATGGTCAGTAAAAGTACCATCACCTGCATTTTCTAAGATGTTCAGGATGACCTCCCATGTATTCGTATTTTCACCGTTATATACAATATCTATATCTCCATCATTATCATAATCCCCTGCGTCGATAAATCCATTGTATATATTATGCCGTAATACTGTTTCTTCGAATTGAAAATCACCCAAATTCCTATAAAGGATCAATTGCTGACCATGATAGCCAGTCATTAACAGGATATCCAGATCGTTGTCATTATCTATATCAACAATCTCTAAATTACCCGTACTTGATCCTGACATGTTGTGTTCTACCTCACTGAAACCAGCATCTCCATTATTTTTATAGATAAAGGTATTGGATCCATCATCTCCATCTCCTGAAGTGATAATATCGGGATACGAGTCATTATTAAGATCATTTATTCTCACTTGGCAATTTCTTAATCCAGTAAAAGGATTACCAGATTGTTCAAAATTAAAATCACCTTTATTAATATAAAGAATAGATTTTTGAATTGGCCAACACCAACCGCTAATAAATACATCCAGTAATTGATCCTTATTAACGTCATAAAGAAAAATATCACCCCGGCTTGTCCCATTTATATTAGAGAGTGTGAAATTTCCTGGTGCTTGTGCATTTAAATCCTTAATAACATCTATTGAGTTTTCCGTGTTTAAAAGTAATTCCAGGAAGCCATCATTGTTAATATCTCCAATCGTTCCTGACAAATCAGTCCATGCATCTCCATATGATTCTATAGGGTATTCTACAAACCTGTCAACAAGATGGACCGTAAGCTGGTTATAACTCTCCAGCGTGTCATTTTTTATCACAGATATCATGGATTGATACAGATTCAATGCAAATTCCGGTACGATTACCTGTATTTCCTCCTCTGTTGATTTCAAAATCTCTGCTTCTGACCCGTCAAAGAATACATTTAGATCATTTTGGTCAATCGAGAAATTCATACCCCCTATGGTCACTGTATCTCCATTATCAACGTATGCAGGATCAACTAAAAACAAGATCGGTGTTTCCTCTTCTATTTCATCTGGTATGGTATCCAGGACATTGAAAATGGTATATATCCCGGTTGTCGTAATATTATTGAGTGAATCATCAGCTTCAAGATAAAAGATAATTGTATCGTTATTAGTTATCAGGTTTCTTTCAATATTGAAATTATATAATGAATCGCTGGAAACTTGTTGCCAGGTAGTAATCCCGGGATTAAAACCATCCAGATTGTTTGTATAATAAAAATGGATTGTATCCATCGCCACATCATCCCAGATCATTGCTTCAATGGTTAGAATACTATCCATGGGATGATAGGATGAAGGAGCAGATATGATCTCTATATATGGCGCGAGATTATCAGGGATCACTGTAAAAGGATAAACTGCTATATTATTCGTAGTATCCAACTCTTCCACGCCATCTTCAGGATCAACCATGGAAATAAGGTAATAATTACCAAAAAGCTGGTCCAACGGGATCTTGTAATCCAGTTCAATTTTCACCCGTTCTCCACCTTGAAGACTATCAACAGTGATCGAATGGAGTAATAGATCACCAGCATCGATTTGGGTGTCACTGGATAAATAGGTTTCAATCAGGATCTCGCCACCAAATGTTAACCATCCCGGATTTACTATCTCAGCTATGACAGGCAAAAGTTGAGTAGGTTTGATTGAGTCAGTTGCTGAAACATAAGCTGCAATATCCGCTTCTTTATGTATGGTAAATGGTTTTATTTCTGAAAAAGCCGATGCACCATATCCCGGGTCAATAGTTTGAACTGAATAATAATAGGTACCTATATCCAGACCATGCAATTTCCAGCCCAGGTTCTGTCCTGCACTGCCATAATATGGAAATAACAGCTGATCGGTAGTGGGATTAGTCTGGCTGGCCAATACCTCGTTTCCTCCCGGGGTAGTACCTACCCGCAAATTATAATACAGCCCTTCCGGAGGTGTCTCCGGATCCGATCCCCTGTTCCATTCAAAATAAACGGTATCCAAAAGGGTTTTTGTTGACAACTGAGTTGGTGGGAATGGTGATTCATTGGTATTTCGCATAAGACTTTCATAATACCTGGGAATTTGCAGATCCTCATCACCGTGACTGTGAACAATAAAATCCAGTTTATTGTCAATATTCATATCCGCTATCTGGATATATTTTTCAGGGGCAAAATCATACCTGGTTACTTTAAAGGAAAGCCCGATTTTATTTCGATATATTTTTGATACAGGATTTTCGTCTAAGTCATATCCGGAAATGATAATATCCAGCCACCCGTCATTATCATGATCATACCACCTGACCGAACCGGATTTTGAACCTTCCATTTCAAAACCCAGATCATTAAATGTACCATCACCTGCATTCTCTAATACCATCAAAAAGACTTCTGTTGTGTTTGAATTCTCCCCGTTATTGACAATATCAATATCACCATCATTATCAAAATCTCCTGTATCGAAAAATCCATTGTCTATATTATTCTGTAATACTGTTTCTTCGAATTGAAAATCTCCCAAATTCCTATAAAGGATCAATTGCCGGCCATAGTTGCCAGTCATTAACAGGATATCCAGATCTTTATCATTATCTATATCAACAAACTCTAAATTACCCGAACTTGATCCTGACAGATTGTGTTCTACCTCACTGAAAATAGCATCTCCATTATTTTTATAGATAAAGGTACTGGGTCCCTCATCTCCATTTCCTGAAATGATAATATCGGGATACGAGTCATTATTCAGGTCACTTATACTCACTTGGCAACCGTTTAATCCAGTAAACTGGTTATCTGATAGTTCAAAATCAAAATTGTCTTTATTGAAATAAAGTTTTGATATTCTATCCCACGCATATTGACCGGATACGAATAATTCCAGCAATTGGTCCTTGTTCACATCAAATAGAAGAATATCACCCGAACCCCCTCCAACTACATTTGACAGATTGAGACTTTCAGGTGTTTGTGATTGTATATTATAAATTACATCAATCCCGCCATTAAAATTTAATATTAGTTCCTGGAATCCATCATTATTAATATCTCCAACTGCACCGGAGACATCAGATCTTACATCATTGTATGATTCTATTGGGAATTCAGCAAATCGGTTGACAAGATGAACCATTAACTGGTTATAGCCCTCCAACGTATCATTTTTGATCACTGATATCATGGATTCGTATATGTCCAAAGGTAATTCCGGTACAACTACCTGTATCTCTCCCTCTGTTGCATTCAACACCATAGCTATTGAATCATCAAAAAATACCTCAAGATCTATGATGTTATTTGAGAAATTCTTTCCGTAGACGATTAGAGTGTCTCCTTCAGCGACCTCATCTTTATCTGTATTCCAGAGAACGGGTCTGGTTGAAGTTTCACAGTTTAGGTTCAGGATCATTCCGCCATTTCCTACAATATAGGTTCGTGCATTTTGATAATGATCTATGTCATTTAGGAGGTTTGTGGTTAATAATGTGATTTCTATCCAATCATCTTCCGGATTGTCGGCCACAGCAGCAAAACCACCGGATCCTACGATATAGCCCTTGCCTTCCTGGTTAATATCAATACCATAATGCGTATGACCGGATTCTCCTATTGTTTTAATCTTCCATGAACCGGTACCATCAGTTGAATAATATAGATTATTGCTTGTTTCACTGACAATAAAAATATGATCCCTGTCGGTTGAAATGATATCGTTGAAATTTTCATTTTCCAGGAATATCGATGACCATGAATTACCGCCATCCGGTGAGGTGAAAAAACGTCCGTCTGAGGATATTGCATAGCCCGTATTTTCGTGAGTAAAAATGATCTTATTAATATCTTCGGTATGAATTGAAAATTCAGTCCAGGTATTACAGGTATCAGAGGATTTAAATATCGATCCACCAGAAGCACTCATCCAGAAAAGCGAATCATTTACACTGAAAATGTTGTGCAGATTCTTAGCTGTTCCAGTGGTTACGGAGGACCAGTTGTCACCCCTATCGATGGTTTTAAAAAGTGTTCCATTGTTTCCAATCAACCACCCCAGCGTATCATTGATAAAGAAGATATCATTGATGTTTTCTGTCACTATCCCTGCCAGGGATTCCCAATTGCTGCTATTATCAAATGTTCTTATAAGGATGCCATTTTCACCGCCGATATAAACTTCAGATTCATTTTTAACCCATACACATAAAAAGTTATCGGTAAAACCAGCATCTATCGTATCCCAATTTTGATCCCCAAAAACAATAAATGGTTCAAAATAAGTACCCATCTGATTATCTACAGTAACGGTTATATCATAAGGGCCATATGTATTTTCTGGAATGATAAACTTTAGTTTCTGCCGTGAAGATCCCACCGCGTTCAATGCAGAATCTCCAAATTGGATCAGGTTATTCTCATTTAGCAGGGCAAAATGGTCACCAACGATGGCAATGGTATCACCAGAACGGGCTGTGATCGGGCTGAATGAATGTATTTCAGGTGCATCCCTGTCGCCAGGCATGGTAAATTGCCTGTCAGGTGCAAAAGCTGAAGCTGAAAAAGTGTAATCAATCGTTTGAACCGTCCAGGTGTATTGTCCTGGCAATAACTCACGGATGAAGTGGGAAGTTCCAAAACCAGTATTTCCATATCCGGATACCAATCTTTCAGGATTATCAATGGAATCTACAAGTGGATTGACGATGATCCCATCCAGATCATTGTACAGGTATAAATTATAGGTTAAAGCAACGCCGGGAGTTTCAGTATCAGATCCACTATCCCAGGAAAATATAACCGAATCTTCATTTGAGAAATTTTCTATCAGGTTCGAAGGTGGTCCAGGGACATTATTTTCAGATGATAAATCATTTACATATAAATGTAAAGTTTGATTATTCGACAAATCAGTACCTGCTGATATAATATCAAGGAGATTGTCATTATTGAAATCCACCAATGATAATTTACCATCCCTTAGAGGGATTAATGCGTTTTCAAGCTCCATAAATAGACCTTCCCCATTATTTTTCAGTATCATCAATTTGGGATCATCCTGCGAGTCTCTTCCAATAAGGATCAGGTCTGCATCTCCGTCGTTATCAATATCCCCGAAATCTCCCCTGGGTTCCCTCAATCCGGTTGCTATGCTATTCAACTCTTCAAATTGGTAGGTATCCGGAAATACGAAATCATTTTTATAAGGTATACATGCATACTTGTCTCCATCCCAACCGGATATCATAAAATCATTTTTACCATCATTATTGAAATCAAAGGACAGGTCGCTATTCCAGAATATTTCATTGAAATGCGATCCGAATTCTATATAATCACTAAAATCCCCATTTTGATTTTTAAACAACTGTCTGGCGTGATGCATATCAGAGGTCATTACATCCTGATCCCCATCAAAATCAACATCACTCCATGAAACAACATGATGGTAGTTATTACTAAAATGAGAATCATTCGTAAATGAGATTTCTCCCTGGTTTATATAATCATTAATTAGAATTTCAGGTAGATCAATTTTTTCATCATAAATGAATAAATCACTATCCCCATCATTATCGAAATCACTTGTTCCTGTTGAATGGACGAAGTATGCATTACTAACCGAAGCATAATAAGAGAAATTAAAGCCTTGCTTATTAAGGTAAATATCAATTACTTTTTCATTGGCTGATTTGTTATATACCACATCTATATAACCATCATTATTTAAATCTTCCAGTTTCAAATCATTAATAGGTCCTCCTCCCGGCATTGAACTGCTGGCGAGTGAAAAATAATTGTTCCCATTGTTTTTGTACACCAGTGAATTCGGATCTGCCAGAATGAAAAGATCTATCAAACCATCTTTATCAAAATCCGCGTATTCAAAACTCTGTATATAATAGTCATCGGGAATTGTTATGGTAATTTCACTAAAGGTTTGTGAAAACAATACCTTGCTGGATATTAGTATTGTGAATAATATATATACTATTCTTTGCAACATAATTCACATCATCACTCAACCTGATCTATTGGTGGTTGAGGTAAAGGCTCAGTTATTTTATCATATTGTTTATAACCGATATATGCACCTGCAAGTAATACCGGTAACACTTTCAGGAAATGTGCTATTTTACGCTTAATTGTGAACTGTTTTGAATACATATCATTATCTTCTCCAACTCTGTCAATTAATAATTGATAACCGCTTTTCTTTTTCACCTTTTTAGGAATTAGAAAGTCTACTGTATCTCCAGATTGTGTATATGTTAATTCTAGATTTGTTTCAATATTTGGATGATAGAGATAAAAATTCAATGTATCTGTATCAATAGATTCATAAAGTTTCAGTTGATTGGATTTTCCTCTTCGTATTCCATTTTCATTTAGCAACTGGATCATATATTCTATCTTGAATGTAAATTGAATATTCCCTTCAAAGTGAAGTATTTCCTTCTCATAGTCCCAGTCAATAGTATTCATTCCAGATGTAATGTTGGACCCTACATCACCTGAAACTTCCTTAAGGAGAACCGTTGAATCCGGGTAATTGGCATGAATTTCGATGAAAAAACTTTCGTTATCCGTTTCGGATACCAATAAATATTTAATAATCAGATGTTCAGGTTTGCTTTCTGAATCAAAGCTGAAATCCAGGATTTCCTGGGCATTAGATTTTAATGGTGCAATTAATGCAATGGTTGAAAGGAGAACAATGCTGATTTTTAACCGTAACATAACGCTTAATAAGTATACCTTTTGCCAAAAGTGATTAGTTTCTCTACAATTTTATTTCAAGTGAAATTAAAAAGAGAGCAAATGTTACTTATGCTGGCTTTTCTTTTTTAGCCACATTTTCATAAAAGCTTATATATTGATCCTATTTGGTTATTATTATTTGCTTCTCAATAATTTTCAATTGCATCTCTGGCATCATGCTTCATGGAATTCAATCTGAGTGATCCTGATATCCTGAGCCTGTAAACCGGTGATAATTGGACTAATTAAAATACATATAAATGATATAACAGCTTTTGGTGTCCTCATATTTTCAAGGATTAATCTGGGATCAATTTACTATTCACATTGATATCTTTTAGTGAGTCTGGCACCCTTTTAGAATTGAACAATTTAGATATACAATATGAATATTACAATGTAATCTGTTATATTTTATATATTAGATAAACTTTAATATGCTTATTTTAATATTATACACTTCAATAAAAACCGTAAATGCTTATATTGAGCAAGGGGGAATGAATTATAAATAATTCAAGAATTAATGAACGTGCTAAAAGGTTTATTCTTCTTGTCAATATTTTAGCTGGGGCCCATCACATTTCTTAATATTTGGTAATTCTTCTCAGTCAATTTTCGGTTCCCTTCCAATAATTAAGATTCATAATTGCCTCAATTTCCTTCATTTTTAATTAACCCTGACTTAGGTTAACAGCTGATCAAAGCCAATTTTTAAAATATTATAATGTGGTCTTCATGAGGACCACTCAAGCTGAAGATAGTATCAACTATTTGTCACAATTCTGATACGCTTTTCTCAAAATCGGCTTGAATCAGCTTGGAAATGGGATTTATTCAGTCCCTTAAGGTGTATGCATCGACATTTTGGGGGGCCTGATATATTAGTATATAGGATATTACTTCGCCACGAACACGAAATCACTCCCCTGTTCATCATCCCCGAATGTTCCGTAACGAGGAGTAGTAGGCAGTCTCTCCATATTGAGCTTAAGTTCATCCAGTACCAGGATACGATCATCCCCTCCATTGGTCTTTAATGCTTCCAGGAGTTTAATAGCAAAAGGCGAATGACTTCCGGCTACCCCGTCAGATACATATTCCTTGCTACCCGAAGTCAGATATTTCCGTGTTTTCTTTGATAATTTCTTTACCAGGTAATCACGATTATTGGCTTCTTCATAAACAGACCTCGTACCAGCCAATTCAGGATCAAAAGTTCCACCAAAACAGGCATCCATCACCAGGAAAATATGTTCACAGGGAATATTATTGATATTACCGCGTAGCCGATTGTGGGAAATATATGAAGTCTTGGCTTCATCTTTGGCCAGGGAATTACTGGCTACGATATATCCTTCTCCATAAACATCATCGTAATGACCATGACCTGCAAAAAAGACAAACAACTGATCCTGCGGTTTGTAATTTCGCTGAGCGTATTGTCTCAGTTTAACAAAAACTTCATTCTGGCTCATATTTTCAACTACCTCTACATCGAATCCATATCTTTCTTCCAGTTCCCTTGCGACAGAACTGGCATCATATACCGGATTGACCAGATCATTCCAGTTATCATATTTGTCAGTGGCAAATAGTATTGCATAGTCTTTTCTGTCAATAGCTACTGCATCCGTAATGGCATCCATGCCAACAAGGATGCATCTGGATTCTGTAATTTTACCGCCCTCCATATTCTCCACCTCTATTTCAATGAAGTTTTCCCCTTTTGTGAGATAGACGTTCTGGTTTATCATAACCTGAAAAGTATTTTCTTTCACTTCAATGGATGTACCGGACTGAAAATCTTCATCCTGGACTGTTTTTATCAATAATTGTATCTGTTTGATCGGTACCCTGCTATTCACTTCTGCTTTAATGGGTATTTTTGATTCCAGGCTGTTTGTAAATTCCATTTCCGGGAAGAGCCATATGATTTTCGGTAAAATAGTATTTACCCCCTTTTGACTGGCCAGATCAAATACAATGGTATTAGTTTTGTCAGAGACAACCTGTGCATTCAATCCATATGCACTCAGGAAGAACAATATCAGTAAATATTTCGTTTTCATTCTTTTAAGGTTGAATAATGATTCTTTTCTGCTGTGGGAGATAATTATCATTCCCGAATGATAACCGATACAGGTAAACACCTGCTTTTACCATTTCCCCGTTTTCACCTAATAGATCCCAATTGACTTCGTGAAAACCGGGTGACAAGGTCCCTTTTACAAGAGTTGAAATCTCCCTGCCATTCATGTCATATACCGATAACCGAATATTATATTCAATCATATCGTCTGAAAGCAGGATTGGAATAGTCACTTCCTTGCCGGCTGGATTAGGATAAGCGTTGCCGAGTAATACCTGATCAGGAACGATGATGCTAGACGGATTATTAAAATAATAGATGGTAAAAGGTTGAGAATCCTGTAAATCAATAGTATGAGAATCCTGTGTTTTCATATCCACCCGATTACCGGTCAGGTTGTCTATCAAATATAGTTGCGATTGACTTTCTGACATCATTGTATTATCCCACCTCATTGAAACGGGACCATTTACAAAATTTGATTCCAGGCGAAACATCCATGAATACTCAGATTGGGAAGGAACAACATCGGTCGAGAACCATGGATAGAAATATCCGGGATGTTTCGTATATAAATCCAGGTATGCATTGAACCTGGGTATAGCCATTATATCATAGGGATCTTTGAAATCACTGGCATTCGGGTGCATACCTATCCCACCAATTTCAATTTGCTCACCATTGAACTCTAATTGCAGTGGAACCAGCCAGTCTTGTTTATCGATATCTCCTGCATTGATCCTGTTTGTGGCAATCCGTCCTCCCTGAACCTGGTTTCCTGGTGAAATGGTTAAATTTAATTTCTCGTTAGCCCAGACAAAACCTCCTTCAAATGGATTCATCTCATTACCCATTTTAAATGTGGGGATAGAAGGCTCATATACGAACAACTCACTGACTAAATCTGTGGCTTTGCTATCTGCCAGGATAGTATTCCAGTAAATCGGGATATTATAGGGATTTCCAATCTGGTTCCATCCCGGTTCCAGTTTCATTGTATATGGTGATGCCAAATTAATTTCACCAACACCAAGTTTTATCTCTTGTGATGTCAGGGCATTGAACCAATATCCCTTCCCTGTTTCAATCCGGTTTATGCCGGCCTGGTAATCAACATACCCGGCGTTGGCATCACCATTGTTTTGATAATGGACAAGCCGCCATTTGGTTTTATCATAAGCTCCGAAAGAAGGCTCGAATATGGATGAAATAAGATTATCTTCCAGTATATACGGGATGGAGAAGATCCGGTAATCATGAAGTGTTCCTCCAAACGCATCAAGGGGTAATTTGACTTCTTCCTGATCGGTGAAGTACCAGCCAATATATGTTTCATTTAATGATACTTGTTCACCCTTGCTGTCCTCTACCGAAGCATTATATGCCATACCGATAACATCCATAGAGGAAGAGTTGAGTACCAGTGCAATCTCGTCTTCAGGAAACATCGATTTAGAGATAATCTCGTAATCCGGCGACAGGAATTTGCGATGCTTGAATGTAAGTTGATAAGGAGGAACACCACCAGTTACACTTAAAAAAAGACTGTCCGATTGATTCAGGCATATTTTATTCGGACAATCTAAGGATAACTGCAGCGGATCTTCACCCACACCACCACTGACTGTAACAGGGATCGCTTCTGAAAATGAATTACAGCCACCAATATCTACTTCAAGACTGTATAATCCACTCTGTAATACGACATACAATGAATCATCTGCATCAGTGATGTGGTTCCCATTAAAATACCACTGGTTTCCTGTCTTATAGTTGGATATTAAGATGGTATATGTACCAATCTCAACAGAAATATTCGGGGATGGATCAATGCAGAAATCATATTCAAGTGTATCAGAAGGGTGATAAAATTCGTTCCCAGGTTGCCATATTTTAATAATAACTTTGCCAGGACCATCAGGTACTAAAATTCCATCATCAAGATGAGCTGGTCCATCCACCTCAATATTAACCGGTAAGCCAGAAGAAGCCGATGCCTCTAGATCGACAAAAGTGGTTGTATCCCCAATGTTATTCGGTATTGTAGCATCAACAGTCTGCCTGGCCAGATCAATGATACCATCGCAATCATTATCTTTTCCATCTGGAAGGGCGATAGCTCCCGGATAGACATTCTGGTCGGTATCATCACAATCTTCTTTATTCAATATATATCCATCCGGTTGATTACAGATGATAATACTATCCTTTGAATCACCAAATTCATCACCATCCAAATCTTTGAACCAGACACTTAGTGGAATAATCGTGTTATCTGTATCATCACAATCATCTGTATTTAAAACATAATTCTCAGGCTGACTGCATGCAACAATGCTATCACTCCGGATTCCATATCCATCCCCATCCGAATCAGGATACCATATGGTAACTGGTGAAATTGCACTATTATGATCATCACAATCATCGTTATTCAGTAAATAACCTTCAGGCCGGTCACATGATATTAGTGAATCAACCATGCTCCCATAACCATCCCCATCTGCATCGGCAAACCAGGTTTGATCCATCCCTGACACTTCAATATCCTGATCATTGCAGTCTCTATCATCCAAGATATATCCATCAGGCTGGATACAGGTTATTATTGTGTCTTCCATATACCCAAATCCGTCTTCATCCGCATCCCGGTACCATATTGTGGAAGGATTGATCAGGCTGTCTGTATCATTACAGTCATTTGTGTTCAGGACATAATTCTCAGGCTGACTGCATGCGATGATGCTATCACTCCGGATCCCGTATCCGTCCCCATCAGAATCGGGATACCATACGGTGAATGGTGTCAACAAGTCATTGAAGTCATCACAATCTTCATTATCCAGTATATAGCCTTCAGGCCTGTAACAAGACACTAAGGAATCCACCATACTTCCATAGCCATCCTCATCTGCATCTGCAAACCAGATTTGATCCATCCCTGATACTTCAATATCCTGGTCATTGCAGTCACTATCATTTAAGATATATCCATCAGGCTGGATACATACAACCAATGAATCCTCATCATTTCCAAATCCATCTTCATCCGAATCCCGGTACCATATAGTCAAAGGATTGATCAGGCTGTCTGCATCATTGCAGTCATCCATATTATCCGTGTAGCCATCAGGTTGTAAACAGTCATATAACGTATCGATTGGATCCCCATAGCTATCTCCATCATCATCAGCATACCAGGTGATACCATCTTCAATCCCATCATTACTGTCATCACAATCAAGTTGATTATCAACAAATCCACCAGGATTGGTACACGCGATGGCTATGCTGTCGGGATTTCCAAATCCATCCTGGTCAAAATCGTAAAACCATGTAATGGGAGATCCAATGTTTTCATTGCCATCGTCACAATCCTCTCCATTCATTACATAATTATCATCAGGTTTTACACACTCAATTGTAAATGTATTGGGATCGCCAAAACCGTCACTGTCTCCATCATAATGCCAAGTTGTCTGTGGATTTAATGTGGAATCATTGTCATCACAATCACCGTCCTGCAACACATAGTCAGAGCCTGGTTGATCGCATGATTGAGTAAATGTTGACTCATTTCCATATCCATCGTTGTCTGTATCCAGGTACCAGCTGGTCAATGGATTCAACAAACTGTCGTTGTCGTTACAATCATCACTGTTAAAGACATAATTATCAGGTTGTGGGCAGGAAACGAAAATCGAATCCGGGGTTCCATAACCATCTTTGTCACCGTCGTAATACCAATTGATATCTTCTGTATTCACCCGGTCATCGTTGTCATCACAATCATCGTAATTTCTCACATAACCGGTTGGTTGAATACATGCAATAATGGTATCACCAGGATCTCCAAATGTGTCCTCATCTGTATCGTGGTACCACATGGTTAATGGATTGATCAGACTGTCCGAATCATTACAGTCATCCTTGTTGGATACATAGCCTGAAGGAGCCAGGCATGTAAATATCGAATCAGATATATAACCGAATCCATCATTGTCCTGGTCGACATACCAGGTGATCGCATCACTTCCAATGTTGCTATCCGTATCATCACAATCATCCCCATTGAATATATAACCTGCCGGCATGGTACATGAAAACATCACACTATCAGGATTCCCCAAACCGTCCTGATCCCAGTCCCTGTACCAGGCTGTGGCTGCACCTATCAACTCATCGCCATCATGGCAATCATCGCCATTCCTGACGTAATTACCTCCAGGTTGAGTACATCCTGTTTCCGTGATATTTGGATCACCCAGCCCATCCCCATCCCCATCATAATACCATGTGGTAAGTGGATTTAAGGTGGAATCATTGTCATCGCAATCGCCAGTAAGTAATACATAGCCAGGAGCAGGCTGTACGCAGGAAAGAACAAATGGTGTCCCCGTACTATATCCGTCATGGTCATTATCAGGATACCACTTGGTAAAAGGATTGATCAGGCTGTCTGCATCATTGCAGTCGTCACTGTTAAGTACAAAATTCTCAGGGTGAGGACAGGAGGCCTGTGATGAATCAGGTGTTCCATAGCCATCATTATCCCAGTCATAATACCATGTTACTACTTCAATATTTACCTGGTCATCGTTATCATCGCAATCATCGAAATTACTGACATAGCCAACCGGTTGTGAACATGCAAGAGAATCTTCAAGCAGGTCGCCAAAACTATCCCCGTCCACATCAGCATAATAGGTAGCCGCCGTTAAACAATATGTAAATGGCCGGGATTCCATCAGGCTCCAGGTTCCCAGTTCATCCAGGGCTCTTATTGAAAGCGTATAGTCCCCTTCAGGCAGTCCTAAACCTGTTATATCTATTAATACTGTATCCTGAAGTATTGTATCCGGTGATACGTTGAGTGAAACAGGGTACCCATTGCCCAATCCGGGATCATCTCCAACATAATACTCCATGGCAATGATATCAGGCTTTTCACCGGATGATGCCGGGATTTGTGAAATATAAAATACCCGGCTTTCCATTGGACTCCAATGGCCAGTGATATCTTTATATCTTATACTGAATGTATGAAATCCGGTTTCCAGTCCTATAACTGAAACCTCAAAGATCTGGCTAACTGAATCAGCCTGAGTGATAAGTGCTCCGGTCCCATTGCCAATCCCCGGATCAGCATCGAAATAGTACTCATATTGCACCAGTTTATTTGAACCTCCAGGTTGTGGCTCCGGGAATATATAAAATATATGACTCTCCATCGGACTCCAACGTCCCGTATAATCCTTATAACGAATGCTGAAGGTATGAAATCCCGGTTCGAGTCCTGTAACAGGTACCTCAAAAATCTCACTGACTGAATCAGCCTGGCTGATGGATGTGCCGGTTCCATTACCTACCCCGGGATCAGCGTCAAAATAATATTCATAATATACCAGTTTATTCGAACCTCCAGGAAGTGTTTCCGGTTCCGGAACTACGTAAAAGATCCGGCTTTCCATCGGGCTCCATCGGTCCGTATTATCCTTGTACCGGATGCTGAACGTGTGGAATCCAGACTCCAATCCTGTGACAGGAATCTCAAAGATCTCGTTTACTGAATCGGCCTGGCTGAATGATGCTCCTGTTCCATTACCAATCCCCGGGTCAGCATCGAAATAGTATTCATATTGCACAAGTTTGCTCGAACTACCAGATAATGGTTCGGGGAATATATAAAACATATTACTTTCCATCGGGCTCCACCGGCCCGTATAATCTTTATACCGGATGCTGAATGTGTGAAATCCCGGCTCCAGTCCTGTGACCGGTAATTCCAAGATCTCACTGATTGAATCAGCCTGGCTGATGGATGCACCGGTCCCGTTACCCACACCGGGATCAGCATCGAAATAATATTCGAAGTATACCAGTATATTCGAACCTCCAGGAAGTGTTTCCGGTTCAGGAAGGATATAAAACACCCGGCATTCGGACGGACTCCACATGCCATCCAAATCCTGGAAGCGGATACCGAGAATGTTAAATCCGGTTGGTACTGAGGTTACATCGATATCAAATGATTGATCCAGTTCAGCAGTCTGGGTAAAACTCAGGGACTGTCCATTTCCCGGACCAGGGTCTATGTTAAAAAAATATTCTCCTGTAGTGATTTCCTGTGCCTGAACCTGCCATAAGGGTAACCACCCTATTAGAGACCAGAAAATTAAATGCATTACTCCAGTCATCCCAAAAGGCCTTGATTTGAAAGCTATATTAAAGGAATGAAAGAGCATAATATCGTTGTCTCAATAATTGTAATTTCTTAATTTTTATGATGTTATTAGTCAACCGCTTTGGCTTTCACCTTAACCTTGAGAGTGCCGTCCTTTGTTGGTGTATTCAGAATATGCATTCGCTGCACCATGGGTATGGGAGGTATGGGATGATTCATGTGGGGTACACTGGCATCAAATTCCGGCCAGGGATCCGGTCCTCCGTATATACCAATCTGGCCCCCATCTGATGCTCCTGTTTTGGCAGGGAATCCATCCTGCAGGTGGATATCCCCATCAAGTGAAAAATCCTCGTCTGTGGGAATGCCATCGGTTACAAACTTCGGATCTTCATTTTCGAGGTTATCAGTACTGTAAACACCGTTTGGAGCGTCATCCGGGAATGTATTATCCGGAGCGCCATAGGAAAGGTTATTTAAAAAAGTCACGTCGGAGAAACCGGTTTGATCCGATGGTGAACGGCCATAGAAAATATTATTACTGACTATTGTATTATTGAGATTATTGCTGAATTGAAAAGAAGCGTGATAATTGAAAAAAACGTTGTTATTAATTAAAACGTTAGAATTAGAACTAGTATTTTCACAGCTCAGGTAAGAATTATATTGTTTAAAAATGCAATTGGTAATAGAAACATTTGAGGCAACATTATAAAAATGGATATTACCATCCATTATACAATGTTTTATCACCCAATTACTGCCATATATAAGGCAACTAGTCAATACACATCGTTCAATATTTATATTATTCACTTGTTGCCCAGAAGTAGTATAAGTAGAGATTGAACCATTTACCCCCAATAAAGTGGAATTCTCACTTCCAGACCTTATTGATATAGAAAGGTAGACTCTCCGACTTATATCTTTATTTGGATAAAAACCTTCTCCTATAATGGTAATGGGTTGAGTTAAATTAACAGTACTATAAGAGTTCCTTGTAGCTTTCACCAACAATGTATCCCCGTCATCCGCCACGGCCAACGCATCTGTTAAGTTGGTATATTGAGCCGGAATAGTAGGATCATTACTCACTGTAAACACATCTGCCAGGGCCATGGTACCGGATATGGCAACGGCCAAAACAGACAACCAGATCTTTTGCTTGAATTTTTTCATAATCTCATTTATTTAAGTTTCATATTTCATATTTCATATTTCATAGTTTCATCTATTACTCTCTTTCGGGCATCATGGGATCGGGTATTTCTTCAGGTCCCGCATCCTGCTGCAACAGCAAGGATATACCGGATAAAATCGCTGCCCCGGCGAACATCTGTATGCCCAGCGGTACCTTACGCCGGATCTTGAAATCACCAGTCCAGATAACATCATCACTGTTTTTTGCATCACTGACCTTGAGGGTGTAACTCTTCCCCGGTTTGGTTTTCTTCGGGATCAACAAAGAATAATGACCCACATTGGCCACATTCGGGATTGTATGAATCTTGTCTTCTCCCCTGTAAAGGTCGAATACCAGGACATGATCACCCCGGCCCCCTGCCCATACTATTTCATAGGATTTACCCCGTACAAATGATTTATAATCCTCAAATTCATCCAGGGTGATAAATGGTATATACACCTGTCCTTTCAGCTCCAGGGAGATCTTTCCAGTGTAATCCTGACCGTATTCTTCGGCTACATGCCATATCACCTTCTTGTTCCCGCCCACTTCAATGTCCACACCAATATCCCCTTCAACATGCTCAAGTGGCTTGATATAATTATCCGCTGAAGAATACAGGTGGAGGGTATATCGCCGGTTGATATCTTCATCCAGCAGGTCGTATAGTATCACGATGTCACCTTCATGAAATTCAATCTGTGTGATCCTGACATCCTGAGCCCGTAAGTTGTTGATAATTGGACAAATCAATATACATATAGCTGATATTATAGCTTTCAGTATCCTCATATGTTTAAGGATTAATCCGGGATTGATTTACTATTTTCATCGAGTCTTTTACGAAGTCTGGTACCCTTTTAGAGTCAAACAATATAAATATTCAATATGAATATTACAATATAATATTGGATTCATAATATATATAGACAATAAATAATATGAGTATATTTACATATTGCGCTTCAAAAAAAGATGAAAAGTATTGATGAGGAGCATGAGGGAATGGAATAGAAATAATTCAATAATAAATAGACTTGCTAAATGGTGTGTTTTTAAACAATACTTTAGATGCAGTTTCAATCTATTTTTTAAAATTCAGTATCATTTTTCAATCAATATCTAGTTTCACAGCCAGTAATAAAGACTAACAATCACTTCAGTAATCTTCTATTTTGATAGCGTGATCGATATAACTATTCATACCGTAATGTATTTGCAGGATTCAGAAGGGCAGCTTTCAACGTTCGGTAACTGACAGAGATCAAAGCGATCAAAACAACCAGCAACCCGGAAAAAACCAGGACCGTTATTTTTACATTAATGTGGTAGGGAAACCTTCTAACCATTTGTTCATTATCCACCATGCAGTTGGCAGGGCGATTATATTATGACGATGCCATATTATAGATCACGGGCATCTGTCCTTTCCACTTGCTCCATGTATTATAATCAGAAATCAATTCAGTCATGAAGTGGCCAACGTTGATTCGACTGGTTCGACCCGCATCAAAAATCGCGCTTCTAATCGGCGATGGATGCACTTCGTATTCGGAAACATGTTCCTCATCAATCAAATTGTCCGGACGAACCACTGCCCACTCGATCGCCCTGTCATTTTGACCAATGTTGGTCCGCAAATAATCCGCAGCCTTCTCATTATCCGTTTGCGGAGGCAACAGCAAACGAATGAGCCCAATGACAATCCTTTGGCCAAACGATATCGGCTCATGGAGATCGCGGTTGCTATTGCCAGCTGTGTTCATGAGCACATACTTGATTGGCTTTTCTGACTTGTTTGCCTTAATTGCATTACAAATTTGGCGAGTAGCATCTGTTACAAGCATCTGTGGGTGGCCATATATTCCCTTCCAACTCATGTTGTGGCCCAGACACGAAGCCACCGCGTGACACCCGTTCACGTGTTGAGCCATCTCTGCATTACTAAGTTCCAAAACGCTAGCGCAGATCACAGACAAGTTGTCATGACTCTTCAGGAATTCAGGTAACTTTTCGGGTGATCGCACAATCACTTTAACGTTCTGTCCGTTATTGAGCAGCTGTTCTACTAACAGTCTTCCGGTCGCTCCGCTTGCACCTACCACAAGGATCGTCATATTTCTACTTTCATTATTACCAAAAAATACTTTATTAGATCAAGATAAGCAACACAATGGGACCAATGGAAGCCCCCAATATCCTACAACCACTTAACAAGTTAAATTAAGTGCATTTTATCCTTCGAATCAAGGGGGATAAGTGATATTAATTGAGCTTATCCAGAAGAGTCTGAATTTAGCGCCAGAGTTTATTAATTTTTGTCACAATTTTGATACACTTTTCTCAAAATCGGGCTTCAGTGGGGTGAAATGGAGATTTATTTAATCCCTTCAGGTGAATACATCATCTTTTTTGATTATATTATAATTCTTCATTTCCCAAATCATTATTGGGATGAATGTCAATGATTTTTTGAAGCGTGTATATAATAAAATTAAGCATATGATAAGGATCTTCTACCTGTCGTACTTTTTGATATTATGCATCAATCCCCTGTTTGCCCAGATCATCAAATTCGAAAATGAATACGCCATCTGGAGCGGAAGTGCTCCGGGCAGTGAAAAAGAAAACTATCCATCTGAAAACTATGCTGAGAAATGGATCAACGATGGCAATGAACTGGTACAATTCATAACAGATCCGACGATCAGGGTTTTTCCACCAAAAGGCGAGAACAGGAAAACAGCATTGATCATTTGTCCGGGTGGAGGATATAATATCCTGGTCATCGACCGTGAAGGATACAACGTTGCTAAGTACTTCGCTAATCATGGTATTACGGCCATCGTATTGAAATACAGGCACTTCAACCGGGATTATGCCATGCATGATGCCTTACGTGCCATTAAATATGTTAGGAGTAAGGCAAATGAATGGAATATCGATCCAAATAAAATAGGGATAGGTGGATTTTCGGCCGGTGGGCACCTTTCGGTGAATGCAGCCATAAATTATGAATCTGCAGATTCGATCCGGACCGATGAAATGGATAACATTTCAGATAAACCTGATTTCACCATGCTGATCTACCCGGGCCTGGTAAACCAGATCCTGAACAAACTTGACTTCATGGAACGCATCGACAGGAATTTCCCGCCATCGTTTATAGTAGTAGCTGATGATGATAAGGTTACTCCGGCTACACATTGTATTGACTTATATAACACTCTAAGTAAGTTTGAGATACCTACTGAACTTCATATTTACCAGCAGGGTGGTCATGGATTTGATATGGGAAATGAAAAATGTAATTGTGATACCTGGCCGGAGCTGTTTTTAAAATGGTTGGAGAATAATAATTTCTGAACAATAATAAATAAAATTACATCCCCATCAACGTCTCACTCGAAGCATGAAAGTTGACGTTGATGTTACCGTAAAATAATGCCTAAATTGAATCACTAGTTAATAACTGAAAATAATAAAAGCCGGGTAAAACGAATTTTCGAACAAATAATCTAACGATGAGACATATTTCACTTTTATTAACATTTTTAATAATTATTTCTCTTAATTCTCTGGCCATTGATAAAGTTGAGATATGGGACTATTATGAAGTCACGCTTACAGGGCCAGAAGGTGGAAATCCTTTCAGTGAAGTAGAATTAGAAGCCACTTTTACATCGGAAGGAAATGACATGAAAGTAGTTGGTTTCTACAATGGCAATGGGGTATATAAAGTTCGGTTCATGCCGGATGAAACCGGCACCTGGAAATACGTAACTAAAAGCAACAAAAAAGAGCTGAATGGTAAAAAGGGGAAATTTGAATGCATCCCTGCCTCGGAAGGCAACCATGGTTTAGTGAAGGTTGATAAAAAATATCATTTTAAATACGCTGATGGTAAACCTTTCTATCCCTTTGGTACAACCTGTTATGCATGGACCAATCAACCTCATTCAATACAGGAGCAAACACTGGAAACCCTGTCAACCACACCTTTCAATAAAATCAGGATGTGTGTCTTTCCACAGAACCATTACTGGCACAAAATAGGAGAACCATCCATGTATGCATTTGAAGGGAAACCGAATGATTTTGATTATTCCCGGTTCAATACAACTTATTTCGATAAACTAGAAAAACGAATATTACAACTCCAGGATATGGGGATTGAATGTGACCTGATTATTTTTCATCCATATGACAGGGGCAGATGGGGATACGATCAGATGACAGATGAGCAGGATGACTTCTACTTAAGGTATCTCATGGCGCGATTAAGTTCTTTCAGGAATATCTGGTGGTCGTTAGCCAACGAATACGATCAAATGCAAAACAAACAAATGGAAGACTGGGATCGTTTTTTCCAGATATTACAAAAGGAAGACACCTATCAACATTTAAGATCGATACATAACTGGAATACATGGTACGATCATACAAAACCATGGGTGACCCATGTGAGTGTTCAGGATTTTGCCACGGGAATGAGAGGATGGATAGAAAAATATCAAAAGCCAGTTATTGTGGACGAGTGCCGATACGAAGGAAATATGCATTTTACATGGGCTGACCTCACCCCGGAAAAGATGACACAGCAATTCTGGGATGCTGTTACAAAGGGTGGATATGCTTCTCACGGTGAAACATATATGAATCCAACCAACTATATATGGTGGGCGCAGGGAAGTAAACTTTATGGAAAAAGTGTACCCAGAATAGCTTTCTTAAAGAAAATCATTGAGGATTTTCCCAGCAATGGACTTCTATCTTTTAATGGGAGTCCAATAAAATGGAATCGGCTGAATTCTGTGCGATTAGAAAAAGATTATTTCCTGTTCTATTATGGAGAACGACAACATGCGGAAAGGTATATCGAACTACCGGAGGACAGGGAATATAAAATCGAGATTATTGACACATGGGAAATGACCATAACAAAAGTTGATGGTGTTTATAGAGGAGAAACCAGGGTTGAACTTCCATCAAAACCATATATAGCCTTAAGGGTTACGGCAATTGATAATAAATAGTTTAATATAAAACCACTTCACCATCAACGTCTCACTCGAAGCATGAGAGTTGACGTTGATGTTTTAAGTAAAATAATGCCTCAACATCAGACTTAGTGGAAATGTTGAGGGGGAAAGTATAAGAAAGGGATGTTGGTTTAAAATAGAAAATATTATGATCTCAAGAATCTGGCACGGATGGACGACCAATGAAAATGCTGACAAATACGAGGATTTGCTCAAAAATGAAGTATTCCCATCCATAGAGAAAAAGAAGGTAAAAGGATATAAGAAGATCAGTCTTCTGAAAAGAGTGTTGGAAAATGAAGTTGAGTTTATAACAATTATGTTATTTGATAACCTGGAAGCCGTGAAAGAATTTGCCGGAGAAGATTATAAACAATCCTATGTGCCTGGTAAAGCACAGCAGGTATTATCACGTCATGATGAAAGATCACAACATTACGAGATTATTAATGAAATTGTTTATTGAATCATAAGCATTATCATACTTCCCCCTCATCGTCTCCTGAAACACAGTGGAAGGGACGTTGAGGTATCATAGTATATTGTATTGTAGAAATCAATGCCTCAACATCAGACTTCGTCGAGATATTGAGGGGGAAGTGGAAATAGGGTGAAATACTTAATAAAACATACAAAAACATGGAAAGACGTAAATTCATAAAAGCAACCGCAATTGGCTCAACCTGTGCACTGGCAGGTACAGTTGCTGCTGCAGGTGCTCATTCCGGTGAAAAGGTTGCTGATTTTGTCACAAAAATCACTGTAGTCAAAAAATCAGTTAATCAGGAATTCAATAAGGAAATACGAGGTCAGGAGGGATCTGTGTGTGATGTGTTTTCTGAAGGCCAAGAATTTATAGTCAAATCCCCCTGGGAAGTTCCTGAGGGTTTTTGCCAGTGGGCCTGGGCTGATATACGCACTTATATTCACCTGGTGAATGAAGGTAATTTCGGGAATACAGTGGCCTGCTGTACCGATGGATTCCGGCCTGTTTTCTTCAAAATTGAAAGGGTGAAGAAATAATTTAGCTGAGAAGGTCCAAAAGGGAACACGTCAACCTCATCCTTCAGGATGTGGTGTTGGAATCAGTAATTGAATGTGGGCTTTAGCCCTATTTATATACTTCACCATCAACGTCTCACTCGAAGAATGAGAGTTGATGTTGATGTTTAAAGTAAAATAATGCCTCAACATCAGACTTCGTCGAGATGTTGAGGGGGAAGGAAAGAAAAGGTATTCTTTCTGTAATCTATGCAGGTGCAATTCAATTCATAATTTTTCTATGAGTTTGCTTAATTTTATGCCATCCTCAGGCACAAACTTCCTCCAGTATTCAACCGATTTTTCAAGGTTTTTTAATATGTCAAATGGAATATCTGTCGTAGAAGAGAACACTTCGATGGTAAGAAAAATCTCCCTGCATTTTGGCGGCATTCCTGCTTCAGGCTTTTGTTGATAAGCACTGTAAAGTTTTTCCAGTACTTCTTCCCCTGTAATAATTCCCTTTTCATTATGTTCATCTATAAATGGAAGATGAGATGAATGCGTACCATCTGTTTGTTGTAAATGGATAATTGGCGAAAAGCATCCTAACTTCTCAATCCAGTAACAGGGATCTCCATCATCATAAGACGCGTATAAATGGGGATTACTATCAATGTCATTTTGAATTTCATCCAGTATCTCATCCCTCCTGTCTTCTGTTGCATTTTTTGCTTCTTCAAAAAGTCTATACGCTTTATCTGAGCCCACCCAAAATTCAGGAATTTCTTCTGGTTTCTCAAGGGACAATCTGAACATCTCAATACCTGGTCTTAGAAACCTTCTTTGTCCGGATTGATGTCCCACATCAATGGTTATATAGAAAGGATGATTCGAAATTTTATAAATGGATTTCATCATATCTGATGCTCCTTTTACTGTCCAGGGGATCTGATGAGGCGTATACATTTGTTCGATGCCTATAGATGTTAAATTCGCCTGGTTTGCATAGGAAGATATTACTGCTAATCTTTCGATCAGATCTTTATAAGCATTCACATAAAGATCATTTTCCTGTAATGTTTTATTATCGAAAGCATGACAATAAAAACCAAGGCCAGCATTCAATAGAGCGGCGTTGTCCACCATCTTTTTTAGCCAGTCATTCTGAATATGATCTCGAACTGATTCATCTGTATGTGCCAATCCAAGGGTTGCATAAGTGCCATGGCCAGAATAAAGATTGCATACATTCACGCCTGTTTCAACACTGAGATTGTGGATCTCATCAACCCATTTTCTTAAATACTCACCCGTCGAATATAACGGATCACTTTCATTGTCTGCACTCGCCTCAACATAATGGATGCCGAGGTCTTTTATTATAGACATCCATTCTTTCGGTTCAGTCCATCTCTTTGATGCAAAACAATTATCGATTGCCAGAAATACTCTTGGATTACTGCTCATTCTATAAAAGTGACCATTAATAATACGAACGAAATGA
>JBHOSY010000030.1:0-32217 GCA_042584165.1 Bacteroidota bacterium
TAGGACAATTATACAATTACCTCAAATATCCCCAAATATGTCGAAAAATGAGGTTTGCGTAAATACGAAGTCATTGAATATTCTATCAATAAACTCCAAAATGAGCTATTCTTTAAGAAATATATTTTTCAAGGGAACCTTGGTTAGGATCATATGTTTAAAGCTTGAAATCTCTAACTTCGATTTTTAATACGAGATTATATAACCCTGTGAAGTTTTCCAAATGTTTTTAATTATCTCTCTTGTATATCCCGGATAGATCAGTAGCTCTGTTCATGTTTTCATGGAATGCCTTATATATGTTGGATTAAATAGCATAAAACATATCACAAATAAATCTGAAATGTCAATACTTATTTCAGAAACAGAATTCACTTCCAGAGCCAAGTTTGATATTTGATTATTCAGTTTTGTTATCTTTTACTCATTCCTTTCCTGCAAAACTCCAGGCATTTAGCTACTTCTGTGATCGGGTCAGAGCCTTCAGGGATATCATACTCAAGTTCCACTGTAGCAGGGAACTTATATTTCTTTTTGCTCATTAACATAAGTACCTTAATAATGGGTGTGTCTCCCATTCCCCATGGCAGGTTGGCCTTACCATTTTCTGGTGTTTTCCTGTCCTTTAGATGCATACTTGAGATCCGTTGATGTTTTGCCTTAATTAACTTAAGCGGATCCGGATTTCCTGCAGCAACATAGTGTCCAATGTCAAAGTTCATCGCATTGTATTCCGATTGATCTAAAGCTGTGTCCCACCATGTTGGAGTTTGTTGCTCATGCCCATGATAAGCCATATAGATTTTATGCCTGGCAGCAAAATCACCCAGTTTTTTAGTATGAGCATTATCTTCCGGAAGTTCAACGGTAACATGAGTGGCACCCAAAGCCTTTGCTGCCCGGAAGCCGTAATCAATTTCAGCGTCTGTATTTCTCTGTCTGAAAGCACTTGGCTTGAATCCGAATATACTTACACCGGCATCCTCATACATTTTCTTAAGTTGTTGGAATTTATCCATCGAAGTGGTTGATCTCCACACAGCTACTTCCTTATTATATGCATCCATTTGAGTTCTCATTTCATCCAACTCCTTCTTTTGTTCTTCAGTTAAGCCTTCATCGTTCCTTTCTCTCCTCATGGCCCGTCGATATGTGCGCTGGTCTATTTTATTTTCTGGTTTTCCAGCAAAGTTTTCTGCCGGATCACCCATCAATTCTATGGCACTGATCCCGCTATCCACAACGTATTTTAAAGTTGCCTCGGCACTCTGATCAGGCAAGCTCCTGTAAGAATAGGTGATTACACCTATCTGTACCCCGTTAATTAAGGAGTCTGGTTTTCCCCAGTTTTTAATTATTACCGGTGCTCCAAAAACCGGTTCAGGGCCAACTGCGATTCCGGCAGCAACTGTTACAGTAGTTTTGATAAAATCCCGGCGTTTTAAAGAGCTTCTTCTCTTATTCTTCATATTGATCAATTTATATTAAAAAAGACATGTCACTATTAAAATATCAATTTATCCCATCAAGATAATTAATATGTAGATAGGTTCAAACAGGATCAATCCCTGATATATATTATGCCATATGAATGGATCTTCAAAATGAATAAATAAACAATATTGATGTTAGAAAGAAATTTCAGATATTGTGGCTTTTCCTGATTTGGATTCTTTTCTGACTATCAACCATCCTAGAAATGAGATTAGCCGTTACCGGGGCAAGTGGGCATATAGGTGCAAACCTGTGTCGAGGCCTATTAAAAAAGGGTCATGAAATAAAGGTATTAATTCATAATTCACAGGAAAGTCTGGAAGGACTACCTGTGGAGCAGGTTCGAGGGAACCTGCATAATATGGAATCACTAAATACATTGATAGATGGAGTGGAAATGCTCATCCATTTGGGAGCGGCAATATCAATTGATAGAGATCTCAGTGAACGTGTGATAGAAACCAATGTTGAAGGAACAAAAAATATTTTGCAGATTGTGAAACAGCATTCATCGGTAAAACGGTTCATACATTTTAGTTCCATACATGCTTTGCAGAATGAGCCAATTGACAAACCACTTGATGAATCAAGGCCCCTGGTAATTGGAGATGCCAATATCTACAATCATTCGAAAGCAAAAGGAGAGCAACTTGTGCTGGATGAAGTCAAAAACGGATTAGACGCCGTAATCATAAGCCCTACGTCAGTTATAGGCCCCAATGATTTCGCCCCATCACTCGTAGGGCAGGCAATAATACAGATCTGTAATAATAAATTACCTGCATTGGTATCCGGTGGATATGACTGGGTTGATGTCAGGGATGTGGTTGATGGGACAATATCAGCGATTGAGAAAGGAAAAACAGGAGAACGATATTTGCTTTCCGGTAATTGGGAGAGTCTATCAAATCTTAATTTGTTTATCAAACAGATTCACCCTGAGACTAAAAAATTATTGGTAATGCCTCACTGGCTGGCATTTCTGGGAGTGCCCTTCTTAAAGGTTTGGGCACAGACAATGAAAAAAAGACCACTATATACTCGTGAATCGATAGATATCCTTAAATCAGGGCATCGGAATATTCTCTCATTAAAGGCGAAAAACGAACTGGATTATAAGTGTCGTCCATTATTAGAAACGTTAAGAGATACGATTCACTGGTTCAAGCAACATAGGTATATTCGTTGATCGTCATTTCCATGAAGGAAATTGAATACGTGAACTAATTATGACTCCGGAATTATATAATTTTATTGTTAAAGGATGGATAGTATTGGGGATTATCATGTCCCCGGTATTATTAAAAATTTCAGCACCATATGGCAGGCATATGAGGAAAGGGTGGGGCCCCCTTATACCTAATAAGCTTGGATGGTTGAATATGGAATTACCATCCCTTATTGTTTTTTCCTTACTCCTCTTTTCTGGACCTGAGACAAAAACTGTCATTACATATCTATTTGGGGCTTTCTGGATGATTCATTATCTGAATCGATCCCTTGTTTATCCGTTTCGAACACATACTTCCAGGAAGAAGATGCCATTAATTATCGCAATGCTGGCTTTTATTTTTAATCTGGTAAATGGATCTCTCAATGGTTATTATCTTGGATTTATATCGAATGGTTATAATGTGAACTGGATTTATGATATGAGATTTATACTCGGAGGATCCCTGTTTTTTATTGGGATGTATATAAACATACATTCCGATAATATCTTACTCTCCCTGCGAAACTCAGAAAGTAACGAATATTCGATACCGCAAGGAGGATTGTTCAAATATATTTCATGCCCAAATTTCTTTGGTGAAATTGTTGAGTGGGCAGGTTTTGCTCTTATGACATGGAATCCGGCATCTCTTGCTTTTTTTATTTGGACCTGTATAAACCTGATACCCAGGGGATTAGATCACCATAGATGGTATAAAAAAACTTTTAAATTATATCCCGATAAAAGAAGAGCAATTATTCCGTTCCTGATTTGATATTTGGTATAAAAAGAACTAAAAGGCTATTATTACGCTGGCATGCATTATTAAAATATGTCCTGATTGAAATTATTTAAGGTAAATAATTGTTATAAATAAGGACTATATCTATTTTAAGAAGATGAAAACATTAATTCCAGCCATTCTCCTCATAACATTCAGTATTAATGGATTCACCCAGACATCCAGTGATTTAAATTCGCAGTTGCTGAGTGAATTAGAAGCATTCAGAGTTGAATACTCGAAGTGCATGTATGGTAATAATGATGCTTGTGATGCTGCCATGGAAAGCCTTGAAAACATCAGATTTATCAGTCAGAGATTAATTATATCCATCAAACACGATGTACATGGTGGTCCTTCCTCCAAAATTCCCATCCTTGGAGACTACTACGATCAGCTATTAAATGAAATTGAAGCTTACAAAGTTGAATTTGAAAAATATATTCGTGGTAACAAAAGTGCAGGTGTAAGAGCCATTGGATATTTATCCGCAGTACGCTCAATTGCTCAAAAGTTAAGAAATGAAATCAGGAAAGATTCAGATGAAATCATTATATGTCCGACTTGTGGAGCTGAGAATTCTGTATTATCTAATACCTGTACCTCCTGTGGATGTGAACTATAGATCTAGACTCATACAAAAAAAGCCCGAAATGTTACACTTTTCGGGCTTTTTTTATGCTGAATAACACCTATTTTCCCAGGGTGAGCTCGATATTAATTGATATTGTTTCGTTCATCCCGTCACTGTCAAGGTCCTCTTGTTCTTCTTCAGAAAAACCTACTTTCATGGTATTGTCACTGATGGATATAATATCAAGGGTAATCTCATCAGCAGTTCCTTTGTCAAGTGTTATTTTCGTCCCATCAGAACTTAATTCCCATGTCCCGGAATCAGCATCTCCACCGAATTTACTTTCATAGGTATTATCAGATTTAAATTCAATCGTTCCGACGAATCCTTCTGATAAAGCAGTCTCAAAAAGACTCTCGAATACTTGAGCCTCAGTTTCAGTAATTCCCAGCGCATCGGTGAGGTATTGAATCAGGGACTTATCACCAACATTCATTTCAATACTTGCTGAAGAAACAGTCCACAGACCGGTTATATCTGAGGATTTTGCAGCGTCATCTTCTTCACAACTGGCTGTGATAAAGGTAATTAATACTAACAGGAAATAGATTTTTGCTTTCGATAAACTAATATTCATGATTAATAATTTTTGGTTTAATCTCGCAACATAGTCCAATTTATTTTCATAACCAACTCTAAACCATATTTATGTCAAATAAAAGGGATATGTGGAGGAGGGAAGGAGAAACCTGATGCCGGAAGCCTGAACGGTAAACATGATGGCAGCCAGCTGACGTGTTGAATCAGGCATAACATAATTGAATTAGAAAATCACAAGAAATTACGAAAAAGTTATTGTTTTATGCAAAACAAACAGGCTTTCTCTAGTAGAAAAGCTATTGTCAGCTTTAAAAGACAAAATTAAAAATTGAAAAATACTGCATCTTTGATTTGAGCATACTTGAGGTTACGTATTTGGCCAAAAAAAATTACGAAATTCAATTATTAAAATTTTATAATAGGCCATCTGAAATATTTATAGATCCCTGTCATTGACATTTGACATTTTTCACTTCATAATCACATTTAAATTGTATTATTTTGAACGTAGCGGTCTCCTCTGTATTTGACCACAACCAATAGTGATCAAACTGGTTGATGGATGTTGTAATAAAATATCTGTAGTTTGCTGAGACATAAATATTTAATAAATTATAATCTTATATGGGATTTTCAGCCATGGTAATTAACATCAGATTTTTAATGAAACCAACCATAATCAAAGCATTCACAACAATTCTTTTTCTTTTTTCATGGACATGGTCCATGTCGGCCGGGGATTACCGCGTGGGTTATATTGTAACGAATGAGGGAGATACCATCCATGGATTCATTGATTATGAAGATTGGGAAGTTAATCCCCGGTCTGTAATATTCACATTACGACTTGGCCCAATTGGCAAGACTTTTAATATTGAAGATCTCGCAGCTTTCGGAGTGATGAATAATATATATCGGAGAAATATTGTTGAAATAGACCAGAATCCATACCAGAAGAAAAATTTAACACCCTCAAAAGAGTTAAGAATGATCACTGACACTGTATTTTTACAAGTTCTGGTAGATGGAGAAAAGCAATTATATTTTCTGGGTGATGAAAATAGGAAAAAACATTATTTTATTGGCCCGGAAGAAGAAATAGAAACACTGATTAATCAGTTGTACCTGGAAGTAAAAAGTGGAGACTCGCATGTTGTATCAAATCCGTTATATCGAGAACAATTGATTGCCTATTTTCAGGATTGTCCTTCCGTTTTGGATGTGATTCAATTAGTTGAATATACCACTGAAGACCTGATTAACCTTTTCAAGTTTTTTTCGACATGTTCTGAGTCACGAATAGAATATAGTTTAAAAATAACAGGAGCAAAATTGGAATGGGATTTGATCCTGGGTGTCGTTTCTACCAATTTTAATGTTATAGGGGATAATATAGCCTATCAGAGTCTGGTTATTTCTGAATTTTCTCAATCAACTAATATGGCAATTGGACTTGGTTGTAATATATTATTTCCAATGAAGGGATTCAGCCAAATTTCAATGAACAATGAAATTTTATTCAATTCATATCTGGTTAGTAGTTACAGACGTGATCCTGAAGTTGGCGACCAGTATACCAGTCGTTATTACGAAATAGGTTTTTCCTATTTGAACCTGAACATGATGCTCCGATATTATTATCCTATAAAATCCTTTAATGTATTTGTAAATGGAGGATTTTCATTTGGTTATGCTTTATCAGTAATAAATTTTACCGAACGGATACAGCACTATGCTACCACCACAATAACAGTATCGGAAGCCATAAAGAAGCCGAATGATTATGAGTATGGTTTTCTGTTAGGACTAGGGGGAGATTATGGAAAATTCTCAGTGGAATTAAGATATGAAAAAAGAAATGGAATAATGACCCAGGCTGATGTAGCAGCCATTACATCCAGGTATTACGCAATTGTTGGTTATAAGTTTGGGAAGTCGAAAAGGAGAAAATTCTGATTTGCACTTGAAAAGACATAATAAATGAAAAAGCCTGATATCAATCTACAATTGATTCCCCACAAACAAATGTTCATAGACATAGCTTGCTGAAATGATCAGATCCCTGCTCAGAACCTCAAGATTTTGTGTTGCATCCTATTCTCCTGATACATAAAAGGGTATATTAGTAACCGCTACATGTCCTTGTCCGTCATAAACATAAACAAACAAACGGTAATTAACCTGCGGTACAGATGGAACCTGAAATTCGATCCCGTCATCGAATTTATTTTTAATAAATCCATCCACCGGTTTCGGTTTAGTTTCACCCTGTCCTGCATACGCACCAAATTCGGTAGGTTCCGGAAGTAGTTCCCACTCCATTCTAAGTTCATCTTTATCTGGATCACTGACTGCAATTTGTGCATTGCCAACATCTCCGGGAGTCAATTGAACGTTATCAATAGCATTTTTCCCGTTGATCCTGAGCGATTCAATCCGGGGGGCAAGATTGTCAGGCCAGGTATTCGTCCACATATATTGCATCACTTCCACTGTTTGTGTTTTAAGACTGTCATGGAACATGTTAAACCAGGTATGTGTTCTTTCCTGCCTGTTAGTGGTCCATAAAAATACATAGGATCCTATGCAACGGTGATCCCCCAGTATGACTTTTTCATATCTTTCCCTGTAAACTGCTGCTTTTTCAGTGCTGGTTTCTTCGACTACAACACCCCATTTTGTGCGGGGAACTTCCCACCATCCTGAAGGACCCCATTCAGTCACTGCAAAAGGTTTGTTCCAGTTATATTTACTCAGCCACCCGGGCACCTTTATGATACTGGCATAAGCATTGATCCCCAGCAAATCCAGGTTTGGGCATCTTTCAATTATATCTTTCAATTTTTCCAATTTTCCATACCCGGTTACAGTCATTACCGGGTGATCCGGATCAATTTCCTTGATCATGCCTGCGATATCGTTCACAGCATCCCACATTTTCAGGTTGTAATCAAGGTCCCCGGGTATGTGGTCCAGTTCATTGCCTATGGCCCACATCAACAGGGCAGGGTGGTTCATATGTTCCTCCACGATTGCTTTTGCTTTTTCGTACTGTTCTTTGACTGCTTTTTCATCGTTATAGTCGAAGCCATTTCGTTCGGGCTTCATTGGGATATTCAACAGTACAGTCAATCCTCGTTTGTGGGCTTCATCCAGAGATCGTGCTGAAGTCCTTAACGAGTTACCACCTGAAGTGGTGAGTTCGTCCAGAAAGCCCCAACCGACGGCCCCGGTAATAAAGTAGGGTTCTCCATCTCTATAAAGTTTATAACGCTCCCCTTCTTTCTTGATTTCGATCTTTTTGGAGACAGGGCTGTTATTTTTCACCGAGCAGGAAAAAATGGCTGGCAGGACTGCCAGGAGTGTAATTATGATTTTCATAAATGTAAAATTGAGATTGAGATCAAAGAAGTAAATTACAAAATTAACTTTTATTGGCCAGTAAGATTGATGGATCATTTTCGAAAAAACAAAATGCAAAAAATAAATATCAAATGAATTTCAAATCTCAATATTCAAGTATCAAAAGGGTAGTATAACATATTACAGAAACTAAATCATTGAGATTTGAATTTTGTTATTTATTTGTTTTTTGATATTTGCTACTTGACTTTTATTCACGGATAGGAAGCTTCATCTTCCTCAATATCTCAATGAACCGGGGTTCCTCTCTTAAATAATCAAATATAGGATCACAACTGATAGATGGCATATTAGGATCGTGCACTTCGTATGCTTTTCCCAGCCAATCCAGGGCTTCTTCCTTCATACCTGCACGCGTATAGAGTGTGGATACCTGCCAGGGTGTAATATATTTTGCTTTGCTTTGTTCGATCAGCGCTTCTGCATTTCGTTGTAATGCCAGTTGATAACCTCCTTCCCTGTAACCTTGCTCTAATGCCACTAGAGAAACGGTGTCTTCTTTTATTTCGTAATATCGTTTCCCTGCATTTATAGCTTCATCATACATTTGTTTATCATGATATGCTGAACGAAGGGTTGAAAAGATCATCATTTCACCCTCAGGAAATCTTTTCAGCGCTTCCTCCAGGATATTGATCGCCTCATCATATTGATGGGCATGCCGGAGAGACATTGCATAGTAACCATGATTTGTGAGATTTGATTTTGCCAGATTAAAGGCCTTTTCACCATACTGGATTGCTTTATCAACTTGTCCCATAGTTGCCAGGTAATGCGCATAATGTGCAAGTGCTTCCCTGTTATTTGGACTCATTTTAAGAGTAGAAAGGAATCCTTTTTCAGCTGCATCCCATGCCCAGGAATAGTAGTAATTAAAAATGGTTTTATAGAAATGTGCTTCTATGATTGTACTGTCCAGCAGGAATGCTTTTTTCATTGCATCTTCAAATTTTGGCTTTCCTGTGTTATATGGGAGAAATCCTCCTTGCATTTTCCCGATCCACACCATTGCACTACCATAATAAGCCAGGGCAAATTCAGGATCTATTTCGGTTGCTATTTCAAAGTATTCCATAGCAGTGTTCAGGCTTGTGTTATCCTGCTTGTCTATATGAAACTTACCTTTTATATATGCTTCATAAGCATCGGGATTTACACTTCTTGTCCCAGATAATACAGAAACTTCATCAGCACTCAGGGAAATGTTAATAACCTGGGCTATCATTTTTACAACATCAGTATACGTAGATAAAATGTTTTGTATCGACCTGTCATAAGAAGTATTCCATAGTTGCCTTTCTTCGGGATGTGCCTGTATCAACCTTACCTGAATAAATAAATTGTTACCTGTTTTTGAAAAAGATACCTCAACAATTCCATCCACATCAAGTTCATCTGCTATTTGCGGTATACTCAGGTTAGCAGAAGCATATTTTAAAGTGGATCTACGCGGAACAATACGCAATTTCTGGATCTTTACCATTTCATCAATCAATCCATTATGAATTCCTGCTGTCAACCATTCTTCATCATCATTTTCCGATAGGTTTTCTACAGGCAATACAGCGATTGATCGAATATTTTGCCCTTTATCGCCTGAAATCCAAATTGATAATACTGTTATTGCTATAACGATGATAGATGTTGCTATCCAGAACCATGGTTTCTTATTTATAGGTTTATTTTCGAATCCAGTTAATTCTTTTCTCTTTTTTGTGGACGGAACAGGAAGCCCTTTTTCAATTAGAAAATAAGTTCTAATTGGGTGGTCCACGTTTTTAAGTTGAACATCACCCAGGTATTCACAGTGCATATCATTCCTGGCACGGATTGCTTCGTAAGTTGATTCTGAAATATAAATACCTCCCGGATCCGCAATTGATTGAAGGCGCGATGCAATATTCACACCATCGCCAAAGACATCGTCGTTTTCAATGGTTACGTCACCCAGATGAATCCCGATCCTGATCTTAGCACTGAGTTCAGGCGAAACTGCTTTTTGAATTTCCAGGGCACATAGGACAGAATCTGCAGCACTGTGGAACATGGCAAGAATCCCGTCACCCATCTCTTTCAAAAACTGGCCATTATACTTCTCAATCAACGGTTTCTGTATATCCCGGTTTTTGCGAAGCAGTTCCAAACCCGATTCAACATCTTCACCCATAAGTGCTGTGTAGCCCACAATATCGGTGAACATAATTACTACAAGCTGACGGGTTGAATCAGGCATCGAATGAATTTTAAAAAATCATTAGAAAGTACGGAAAAGATATTGATTATTGCAAAATGGGACGGGCCCTATCAATCTGTTGAAATGACAAAAGGCAATAAATAAATGTCAAATAGATTTCAAATCTCAATATGCAAGTATCAAAAGGGTAGTATAACATATCACAGAAATTAAATTATTGAGATTTGAATTTTGATAATAATCTGTCCCGAAAGGGATGCTTTTCGGCATCGTTTGATCGTTTGTTATTTGATAATTGACATACTATACTACTGATTTTATAGATTCTATCAGCAAATCAATTTGTTCGGTTGTTGTTAAGCTTGTAATGATAAGCCTGAAATGGCCCTCAGGGGGTGATCCGGGATAAATTATAAACGGAGGGTAAATCCCGTTTTCAATCAACTTTTTTTTCAGCCTTTGATTCTTTTCAGCCTTTTGAAAGGTAATTGAGAAAATGGGAACCGAAGTATCAGGCATTTCAAATCCCAGGTCCCTGAATTTCATTTTCAGCGATTTTGTTCTTTCCTGCAAACCGGTAATAAGATCTGGATTTAAAGTCAAATAAGAAATCGAACTGATGGCTGCCGCGGCAAGTGGCAGGGCTAATCCTGTACTGCCGACAAATGCTGAACTTTTTTCATATATATGATCAATTAACTCATTTTCGCCGGTGATCGTGCCTCCAAATGTGCCAAATCCTTTGCTTAGCGTGCCTGTCTGAAACACAAATTCCCTGTCAATTCCCTTTTCTTCCCAACTGCCTTTTCCCGATTTCCCAACTATAGCCATCGCATGGGCATCATCCAGTAAAACTTTCCCACCATAATTACCAATAACTTGAATGTATTCTTTAAGCGGAGGTATATCGCCATTTGCCGGGAATACACCATCTGTCATAATTAATGGTTTAGAGCCTGGAGATATATTTTTTTCCAGCTGCTCCTCCAAATCCTGAGAATCTACATGCCGAAATCTATATATTTTATGGCCAGAGCGATTCATTACCTGGTTTGCAGCATCTACCAGGGAGGGATGTGCTTTTTCATCTAATAACAACACATCGTAATCTGTGGCAATACACTGTAATAGGGTGGAGTTGGAAAGATAGCCGCTTGGTAAAACTACTGCTGCCTCTGTAGCAAAGAATTCAGCGACCTTTTTTTCCAGATGAGCAATAATAGTATGGTTGCCTGTTGTTGAACGTGATCCGGTGGGATTTAATCCATATTTTTTTACAGCCTCCGAAGCTGCTTCTAAAACCACCGGGTTCGTTGACATGCGATGATAATCAGTACCGGCCAGGTACAGTAGTTTCTTACCTTCAAATACAATGTATTCCCTGTCAGTAAATTGTATTTCAGGACCCAGCATTATTTAATTTCTACCATATTTTTCAGGTAATCCAAATCAGGAGTAACTCCTATACCCGGATCATCCGGGACCTCAATTTTGCCATTATTAATTTCAACACCGCCTTTCATTGGATCTTCCGCATGATCCAGGTGTGAATCAAGATCATAGAATTCAATAATATCACTTGTCAGGCCAAAGTGTGCTGCAGCAGTGATCCCAAGTTTACTTTCCGACATGCATCCAACCATAGATGGGATATAACCTGCTTCAGCTATCTGGGATATTTTTATCGCATTCAGGATCCCGCCGGATTTTGAGAGCTTTATATTAAAATAGGGGACTATATCCTGTTTAATTAATTCCATGGCGTTACCAGGTGAAAACAGGGACTCATCAGCCATGATTGGGATTTTTGAATGATCACTTACATACTTTATCCCCAGTAGATCATCTGCACGACATGGTTGTTCACAAAACTCTATATCAAGATCACTATATGCAGATAAATTGTTAATGGCACTCATCCTGTCCCAGCCCTGGTTGGCATCAATCCTCAGAATTGCATCGTCTCCAACCGTATCTCGAATGCTTATCAATCTTGCAAGATCAGCTTTAAAATCCTGGCCCAGTTTAACCTTATACATACTGAATCCCATGGACTGATATGACAGGGCTTTATCCCTCGCTTCTTCCGGATCACAGATCCCGATGGTAATATCCGTTTCAATTTCACGTTTTTTACCATGCAGGAAAAGATACAGCGGCAATCCTGCAACTTTAGCTGCAATGTCATAGAGGGCCATATCAAAAGCACTTTTTATGGTAGTATTATGAGGGAGATAGTGATCCATCGATTGGATAAGCGAAGATATGTGAAGTGGATTCTTCCCAAGTAAGATCTCCCTGAGTTCTTTTGCCACAGCAAAATCGATCGATTGTGTTTCGCCTACCAGGGCATGAAATGGAGCTCCTTCACCCCAACCTTCAATCCCATCGTTTGTAATTATCTGAATAAGTACATTATTCGCACTTTCCAGCCTCATTGTGGCAATTTCGAAAACCTGTTTTAACGGAAGGTCCAACTTGTAGATCCTGATATCAGAGATTTTCAGATTGGAAAAATATTGGGCGTCTAAGCTCATTTAGATGGGTATTTATTTTAAAATCTCAATATACGAATAATCATTTCAGGTACGGGTAAATTGTGGATTGAATATTGGAAATTAATCTTAATTAACTATTTGTTTGTCAGTATTTTACTTTCGATATAGGGCCTAAAAATATATAATAAATATATTGGAATTGTATATTTTAATATTTAAATTATGCAAAATTAATTTATTCTCCACATGAAGAAAATAGTAAAATTCCGGATTGTATTGATAATCTGTACACTTTTTTTCCTTGGATTGAGTGCAAAATCAGATTATGCAGTCACTCAAAGTAATGGTTTGAGCGAATGTGAAAGAGTCCTTTCTATTTGCAAGAGTCGAATCTATGCAAAACATGATCTTCTTGACAAATTAAGACGTAATTATGCTAAAAATCCTTCCCCTGGATTATTAAAGGCGATGCAGGCTCAGCAGGAACAAGTCAAAATATTGAGAATAGAATGTGTTGATGAAATAAATGATGCTTGTCAATAAAATTAGATTAAATTTTCACATACTGACGAGCCAGTTTAGAATTCTTAATTAGAATTCTTCAAATCTGATGGGATCAGAAATAGCAATCCTGATTTAATAATCAAATATTTCAGGATTGCTATTTGCCATTTGGGGAATGGAAAAATAAAAGTTCGATCATCAGCTTAATCAACCTGCACTGCCTCCACCAGCATTTCCAGTGATTTCTTAAAATCGGCCATTCCAATCCCTCCACCTTAATAGTTTGATAATTTCACGATTACAAGATGGTGAGAAGGAATAATTACTGTATACTGTCCACCTGCCCCGGCCATGAAGAAAGAATCTTTTGGGATAGGGAAGTTGCCATCACCATTTATCCAGAAAAAACCGCTGTAAACCGGCCTTCCATCCGCTACCCAGGCAGGAGCCAGGGTGCTGACGAATTCAACGTAACTTTCCGGAATTATATGCTCCCCATTCCATACACCTTTATTCAGATACAACATACCCAGACGTGCCCAGTCCCGGGCTGTACCGAATTCACAACCCTGTAACAGGAAATTACCGAACGGATCTGTTTCCAGCGTCATGTTCCTGATGCCAATTTTATCAAATAGTGCCTGCTGAGGAAAACTCAGGTATTCTTCACCCCGGGCTTCAACTGCCAACCGGACCAGGTAATTGATCAATACCGGGTCAGAATTGCGGTAACGGCCTATGGTGTTGGGGGGCCATTGCATTGGCCTGGTAGCGGCCCATTTAAACGAATTCACTGCACCTGTATATACATATTTATGGTCCATATAGCCTAATGAAGGATCGATATCGGGATCCAGGGGAGCACGGAAGCGTTTCCCGCTCGACATGCGCAGAATGTCAGCAATCCGGATTTCAGCGCGTGGATCATTTTCGTCTTTTTGCCATTCCGGAACCGGGGCGGGTTGATAGAGATCATAGACTACCTGTTGTATTAAGATACCCAATAACGTAGCAGTCAGGCTTTTACCCATCGACCAGCTTTCGAGCTGCGTATAAATATCTATCCCATCGCGATATCGTTCTCCAATGATCTATCCCTTATAGGTGGCCACATAGGCGGCTGTAAGTCCTTCAGGATTGCTGAAGGCAACATCTATGGCTTGTTTAACCAGTTCCATATTCACACCTTCCGGTATATTATTTTCATGCAAAATATCACCCATTGGCCAGGGCATGGTATTTGGATCTGGAAGGGCACTTTTTACATCAACCGGCTCGAAATAAAATTCATCTTTACCTTCAGGTAAACAGATACATCCCTGGTCGTCATAATATTTTGCAGTACGAACCACTCCATTTGGCAAAGCGATATGAACTGCTTTATTTTCCATATCCAGTACCCGATCTGCAAGGGATGATCGGATTTCATAGGGCGCTGTAAAATACCCTATATTTTCAGCAGCAAATTCAAAATCAAGCCCTGTTATGAAAACTGCAGAACAGAGAATCTTGGCAAATCCAGACGCATGAAAAGACAGGGGATCACCGATCACCGGGTGGTGGTAGGGAGTATCCACTTCCAGGGAATCTGCCCGGGCCAACATTTTTTCCTGCACTGTAATCGCACCAGTATCCACTCTACCTGTATTGCTATTCTGGCATGAGAATAGCAATAGGGACAAATAGATTACATAAGAAAATTGAATTCTTTTTTTCATTATTAGTATTTTAATAAGAACAACACAATTTAACCAATTGCTAAATGATTTTTAAGTTCAATTTCAAACTTCGAAAATTAGCTACCAGGAACTGGAAAAACAGGCAAACTTAAATCGGAAAGAGGTGATTACTTTATTTGGATTTTATTTATATTAAATCCGGATTCAGCATTTTTTAATTAATATGATTTTTAAAAAGTATATTGATGAATACAAATCTCGCGACACAGATTCATGAAGCATCGATTGAAATCCTCGATAATCCCGGTGTTAAGATAGAACATGACGGAATACTCAGATTGTTAAAAAAAGCCGGGGCAGTAATCCGTAAGAATTCGAGTGTTGTTCGCCTGCCGGAGGAATTGGTAAAGGAGTGTATAGAGCAGGCACCTTCAGAAGTTACATTTGCTGATAGACGTTCCGGCGACCAGAAGGCAACCTCCAAAGGGAAAAGCCTGATATGGTCAGTTCCCGGAATGAATATCCTTCGGCATGGGAAGCACCGTCGGTTCCTTAAATCAGATATGGCTGATATTGCCAGGTTAATTGATCAGTTACCGGAAGTTAATGGTGTTTTTGGAATGTCAATGGAGGATGTACATCCAAGAGTACGGGATATTGTTGGCCTCAGGGTTATGGCTGAAAATACAACCAAACATATTCGAGTACTCAGTTTTACCCCGGAAGGGGCAGATGCCATTTGTGAAATGCGCAGTGTTCTAGGTGATTTCCCCTGGTTTAGCATGGGTTTTACTGCACATGGCCCACTAAGGTGGACTAATCTTGCACTTGAAATATTCGCACGAACAGCAAAAAGAAATATCCCGGTAACAATCAATGGAGAACCCATGGCAGGTGTTTCCGGACCTGTAACCCTTGCCGGATCGGCTGCAGTAGGAAATGCTGAAATTCTTGCAGGTTTGGTAGTTAACCAGATCCTGGAGCCGGGACGTCCCTGTATTTACAACTTTGGTCTTGCCCATATCTTTGACATGCGTACAGCAATTGCTGTCACTGGTGCACCTGAAAATCACCTCTTTGCAGATATAAGTGCAAAGATGGGGCGTTTTTATAATCTCCCATCATGTTCGTGGGTTTCTACCGAAAGCATGTGCCCTGACAGCCAGGCAGCACTCGAAAAAGGGATGGGATTTTTATCACACCTGCAGAGTGGTGTAAATGTTATTTGGGGCGTTGGACAACTTGAGTCTGAGCTTACCATTTCTCCTGCTCAGGCCCTGATTGATAATGAAATAATTGGATATGCCAGACGGTTATTAAGAGGAGTTGAGGTAACAAATGAAACTTTATCTGTTGACCTGATCCGTGAGGTAGGAATCAGTGGTGAGTATCTATCAAGTGAACATACATTAGTGAGTTTCAGTACAGAATTTTTCGATCCTTCCATTCTGTTTCGTAACAGACGTTCAGACTGGGAGGCAAATGGGAGTAAAACGCTGTATGAAATAGCAGAAGTGAGGGCTGATGAATTAATCAATCAATCACATGAAAAAGTGCTTACTGACGAACAGGTTAACGACCTTAAAAAAATAGAGCAGTCGTTTGTTGATAGAATTTTATCCTGATATAAATTCTTTCAAGAAGATTTCATTATTAATAAAAAACAAAATCTTATAAAATGAAGGTAACCATATTGATAAACTTGATGATTGTACAATTTTTTGTTTTGGGTATTTGCACCCAGATTTGCAGCGCATAGACATACAACCATAATACCAACAAGATTAAATCCTCCGAACCCAAACTGCCTGAGGGGATAGGAATGGCAATAAAAATCAATTTCTGACACAAAGTGCCTAACCAATTTTATGATAAGTCTACTGCAATAACTTCATGATCTATTATTTTATCAATGCCTAATTTCAGATATCCGTCAGAAAGATCGTATTGAGGAATTTTGCCTGAAACTAAGAGTTTTACGTTTCGTATACTGAATCCTGCTGGCAATTTTATCGTAACAATCTGTTTACCAACCGGCAATAATTCTCTGAAAGGTCCTTTCATCATCATTGGATTTGTGAAGTTGACCAGGTGAACTGTCAGGGAATCCTTTTGTTTCCATGTTGTAATATCCAGAATACCATCTCCATTAACTTCAACAGGGGTTTCTTCTTCCAGGGCCCATCTGAATACATTATTCAGCAGTTTGCCATGATCCACATTTAGAATATTCCAGAAAGTACGGTCAATATCCCATGGAATGTACGCAACCCGTCCTTTACCCATTTCTCTCAGGTATAGCTCACGAATGTCGGTATCAGGCTGAAGTGGATATACATGCTCCATGGGCAAATCGGGATAGGATGGAATCAGGGTGATGGGTGAGGGGAAGTTCACATGAGGCTCCACATTCAGTCTCCAGACGCCATTAATCATGCGAAAAGCATTTTCAAGACCATTTAACACAGTGTGATAATCATCAGAACCGGGTTCAGTGTTAATTTTCAAATAAGAATTTTTCATAGGACCTTCCACATTACCAGCATAGGAAATCCCAAATAGATCAGATAATCCGAAGTTTTTTCTCTGGATTCCCGTTTCATCATATAATGATGTTTCAAAGGTTGCTACAATGCTGCCACCATTGTTCACAAATTGATTTAACTGTTTGCATTGTGCGTCAGAGAGCGCTGCAACATTTGGCAGAACCAGCAATTTGTAATTTTCCAGATGATCAGCATCCAGCAGACGATCATTCACCATATCAAAAGGAACACGAGCCTCAATCATTGCATGGTACATCCCTAATTCATGCCAGTTACTGCGTTTCTGCCATTCTTTTCCCCCGTAGTTCCTTTCGGTTTGTTCGGAATAAACTATGGCTGCTTTGGCCAGTGAACGCGTATTTCTCAGGTATTTTTCATTTTCATAATGCCATTTGTAGATCCTTTCAACAATTCCCAGCCATCGCTTGTCATAGAGCACTCCAGAAAACTTCACGAACCAGGGACGCATATTATTTGCGGTACCTTCGGCTACCCAGATCCTGACTTCCGCTTCATTCTGTACTGAATCTTTCCATCTGTATTGCTCTTCTATTCCCACACTGAATATTCCTCCCAGAGGTTTCATGCCCATGGTGGCCCTTAATTCCTTCGCCCGCTTTCCATTTGACCAGGGTGGGATCATACCTCTTCTTGCCTGGTGATCAGTAAAGAATATATCCGACTGAGCCCCGGTAACAATTTTATCAGGGAAGCCATTTGGGATAAACCTGGAAGTAGATTTCACATTCCGTATGGTTTTATCCCACAGCAACCACAACTCTTTTAATCGTACAATTCGCCAGTCTGTCCATCTCTGGTAGGTCGGATCCAGGCGATCATTCGTTTCAGGAAGTTTTAATCCTGAGAAATCCTTAAAATTCTTCTGACAATGTTCACAATAACAGATACCGTGACCAGCCCACCTGTTGGAAAAAATGCCATCAATTTTATACAGATCCATTATTTCCTGATGTACATCGTTCATAAACTCAAAATTGTATGGACCAAGAGCACAGGTTACCCATAATTTGGGATTTGACCAATGTCTACGTTTTTCACCGTTTGCTTCGACCTGTATCCAATCCGGATGATCCTGGTTGACATTTTCCCAGACAGCGTGGGGATCGGTTCTTGCTATAACGGACATGTTCATATCACGACATCCTTTGACAAGATAACCGAATGGATCGCTTGTGCCAAGCCAGGCACTACGATGATGCAGGGGTACATTTGTCGGGTAGTAAGCTACAATTCCTCCTGCACTCAGGCATGCAGCATCAGCATGAACCTTTTTGAAATAATCAAGCCAGAAATCAGGATCGAAAGTACCCGGATCATTCTCGACCAGGACAAGTTGTGCCCATCGCATTGGTCGGTCAAACCAGGTATTGTCTGTTCCAAAAGGTTTTGCTGCTGCTGAAATGGGCTGAGATGCGATTATAGCATAAGCACCACCCATCACTGAGGTTTTTACAAAATTTCTACGTTCCATCGAGTTAGATTTCCAGGGTTTTCAGATTAATCATTATTATTAAAACAGGTGATCGTAATACTTGAATATTTCTGTGTATGATTATTATCGAATCCGAGATGAATAAAGTAGTAATTTTTAATTTTAGATACAATATTTTATGGATGCTCCTTGCGTCCTGGTTGTGGACTTGCCATTTTTTAGGGTTATTTGTAAATAATTAATGATAAAGGATAATGAAAAAAAATGGTATGTACTCACGGCGTAATTTTCTTGGTAAAATAGCTGCCGGAACCTTCGGTGTTGTAGTTCCTGGCAATATGGCAAAAGATTATCTATCCAGATATGGGAATATTCAGGATATATGGGAATTGACATCAGATAAAAAGATCCGGATTGGTATTGTCGGTGGAGGATTTGGAACTAGTTTTCAGTGGCATCAGCATCCGAATTGCATTGTTGAAGCAGTAAGTGATTTGCAGGAGGACTTGAAGATCAACTTGCAACGTGTATATCAATGTGACAAAAGTTACGATGCACTTGAAGATTTGGTTAAGGATAAAAATATTGATGCCGTAGCCGTATTTACTGATGCTCCAAGTCATGGACGACATATTGTAGAAGTACTTAAACACGGGAAACACTGCATTGTTGCTGTACCTTTATCAATGATCCTGGATGATATTGAACAGGTAAAAACGTGGAAAGAAAAAACAGGACTGAAGGTCATGATGGCTGAAACAAGTATGTTCCGATCAGATCTATATAATGCTAAAATGATATACGAAGAAGGCATGTTTGGGAGCATAGTATATTCAGAGGGTGAATATTACCACCCGCATGTTGATACAGCCTGGGGATACAAAGAATGGAGGAATGCCCTGCCCCCGATGCTTTACCCCACACATTCTACAGCTTATTATGTGGGAGTTACCGGGAAGAGGTACACCCACGTCTCCTGTCTGGGTTTTAAAGGAGAAGCTCCGCGATATAAAAACAACGCATACAAGAATCCTTTTTCGGATGAAACATCTTTGTTTAAAACCAGTGAAGGCGGAATGTCAAGAATCAATGTTTTCTGGGGTACGGAAGGAGCGCACGGCGAAACAGGAAGGCTATTTGGACAATTGGGGAAATTTGATAAAAATGTACTTCAGGTTGGCGAAGGAATCGGGGCAAGATATGAAGGGATTGGTGATAAAAAGATCATTGAGTTTCCAGACCGCCGACCGGCCCTTCCACCGGGTATGGAAAAAGGCGGCCATGGCGGATCTCATGGTTATCTGACCAATGAATTTATCACGGCACTGATTGAAGACCGTGAACCACTGGTAGATGTTTACGAAGCTATGGCAATGACAGTGCCTGGAATTATAGCACATGAATCTGCGCTAAGGGATGGTGAGCAATTGAAAATCCCTCAATTTGATCCCTAAGGGATTTTCTCTTCACCTTGATAGAATCATACCATAAGTTACTCGCTGACATCGGAATGGAGCAATTCTACAGTTGCGCCTAAAGCTTCCTCGGTATCGTAATAAATATAGGTCCCGTCTTGAGAATCATACCTTCCCTCATGGATGATGGGATAGCCGTCCTTTTCAAATTGCTCCTTTGCTTTTTCTTTGTCCACGAACTTAAAGCCCAGATGCTGTACACCTTCCCCGTGTTCATCCAGGAATTCCTTCCAGGCGGTTCCTTCAGTAATGGGTTCGAGCAGTTCAAGGACCATACCGTCATTAAGAGCGAAGAAAGAAAGCTTAACTTTTCCATTTGATGGCTTACCCCGATAAATTACATCTACCTCATTGCCTGGTCTTGTGGTTCTGATTTCAGGCATGGGCATTCCCAGCAGTTCAGCCCAACGTTTGCTGGAGGCTTCAATATCTTTAACAACAATTGCCACCTGTACCATCTTTTTGAGTCCGGGATCAACATATCTTGACTCATCTGAATCTTTAACTTCAGCCTTTTCTTTATTTGTACAACTGGACATAGGAGTGTACCCAGCAATTAATAAAGCCAGTGCCAGCATCGGAAATGTAATTAAATAGATCTTTTTCATAAGTTTTTAAAATTAGAAATTACGAGATGATGCCTAAATTAATAAAAACAGATAACATTACTTTGCATAGCCGAGCATACAGATAATATTCCTGTGAACGACAAATAAATGACAAGATTCAATAATCAAATTCAAACCTGGTCGATTATTTGTAGAACTATATGATTAATGAATTGGGGATTATATTTTAGATCTGCCTCACCTACACGGATCAGTATTACCTTTTTTTTCGGATAGATATATATCAATTGACCATAGAGACCTCGTGAATAATAGCTTCCATATTTTTCCGGTCCGCATCTGAAATTATATTGAAAGTTCCAGTTACTTCCGTCAGTTGTATCCCTCCGGGTGGCTTCATAAACAAATTCCTGAGATAAGATTTGCTTATTATCCCAATTCCCATTATTCAGATACAACCTGCCCAATTTCGCCAGATCAACAGCTGTGCAATTCAGGCATGAAAATCCTTTTTCAATAGAATTTTCTCTTTTATTATCTAAACTCCATGTTGCTTCATATTGCATTCCAATCTCCTGCCATAACTTTTCCTGAAGATATGTTGATAATGAGGTGCCGGTTGCTCTCTCTAAGATTATTGCCAGTAATTGCACGTTTACACTACTATAATGAGTGTCGACACCGGGTTTTTGATCCAACTCAGCGTTAAGAGCCATTTTTCGCAACTGACGACCATAGTAATACCGGGCATTATCAGAAAAAGGATTAAATCTGGAGTCTGAAAATTTGATTCCTGAAGTATGAGTTAATAAATTCCGGATGGTGATTTCACTAAAACCTTCTTTGTCAGAAAGTTCTGGAATAAATGCTGTAATTTTTTCATCAACACTACGGATCAAGCCTTCATCAATAGCGATCCCAACTAAGGTTGTGATAAATGCCTTAGTAACGGAAAGCGTATTATAAATTGAATTCTCATGATAGTTTTTATTATACTTTTCGTATATGATGGTATCATTTTTAATAATAATAAATGCTGCAGCTTTGGATCCTTCTAAATAATCATCAAGCGTTACAACATCTGGCAATAATGCATCATAGTTTGTATATATTGTCTTTCCTCTGGTGTCTATACTATCTGATTTTGAGAAATAAAATACAGATTCAGGTACATTCTTTATAATCCTGTATGGAAAAATTTTATGATCTGACAAATTAGGAATATTATAAATCAGGGTGCGGCAAGATGAAACCACGGCAATTATAGCCAGCGTTATAGTGATATGTTTTAAATTATTGCACATGCCGACAAGGTGATTGAACCTTGATAGACTTATTTATATACACCAAAGTAGATACTAATTCAACATTTTCAAACATACTCTGACAGAAATAGGTCTCATTTATATCCTCGATACAGAATTTATTAAAGATGTTCCCAAAAAGATGATCCATCGTAATAAATCAGTAATCTCACCCCCAGAATGTATCGCCCTATGAATATCCACGACCATCAGGTTTCCCGTCTGGTGGTTGTGGAAGCTGGCTTTTCTTTTCAATTAATTATTTTTATAAATCATTACCTCCAAGCCATTTTTATTCGATACCTAATCCCATTTTCCCGCATTTTTTTCATGCACCACTATTATAAATTCTGATATTCTGAGGTTTCCAAATTATTTCATATTTGAGATTGAGATCATATATTATCCTTATTTTTGAAGCTTGATGTGGGTGTCAAATATTGATTGGTTGAAGAATAGTTAAAATGAAAAATAGAATAACAAATTTAATATTCAGAATTTGGTACAAGTATATTAGTTCAATTGATAAAAACGCCGATGTTATTTTTATGAACTATGGTTATTCGAAAGATAATCATAAAATAGAACTTGACGAAAATGATGAAAAGCACAGATACTCAGCTCAACTTTATGATTTTGTTGCAACGCAAATTAATATTGAGGGAAAGGATATTTTAGAGGTAGGTTGTGGACGAGGTGGTGGCTTGTCATATATAAGTCGTTATAAGATGCCAAATTCATCAACCGGGATTGATCTAAATAAAAGAGCGATTGAATTTTGTAAATCATATTACTCAAATGAAAATATCAACTTTTTACAGGCAAATGCACAAAGTTTAAAGTTTCAGGAAAATGAATTTGATGTAGTCATTAATATCGAGTCTTCACACCGCTATAATCATATGAATGTTTTCCTGGATGAAGTATATCGTGTGCTAAAACCGGGTGGAGTATTCCTGTTTGCTGATTTCAGACATGTAGATGAAATTGATAAACTGAATAAGCAATTGGAAAGTTCATATCTAAAATCTGTGAAAGTTGAAAAAATTACTAAAAATGTTTTAGAAGCATTAAAATTATCAACAAATGAAAGAGTGGATTTGATAAAAAAAATTGCTCCAAAATTATTGCATGGACTTGGAAAGAAATTTGCAGCAACGGAGGGAACTCCGGTATACGATAAATTTCTAAACGGAGAATTTGAGTATTTTTTATATATATTGATGAAATAAATTTCAAATCTGAATAAAACAAGATTGAAACAAATACAAATCATTATTCAACTGTTTTGTTAACTTTTTCTCTTTTGAAATTTGATATTTTACTTTCCGATACAGAACCGGGAGAAGATATTACTAAGTAAATCATCCGTTGTTATCTCCCCCGTAATTTCCCCCAAAAAATGAATTGTCTGTCGGATATCCATAGCAAGGAGGTCTCCTGAGATTCCTTTTTCGATCCCGGAAAGAACATCTTTCAGGGAGCTGTTGACTTTAAAGAGGCTTTCGTAGTGCCTTGTATTGGTGATTATGGTGTTCTCAGAACGAATTTTATCAAGATTGACAAATTCGATTAGCTGTTTTTTTAACTCCTCCAGGTTAATTTTACTTTTCGCCGAGATAAAAATAAAATCACGTTTTTTTAAACCAGCAAGTAATTCTTTTGGTGCAAGATCGGTCTTATTACCCAGTTTAATGTATGGAATACCAAGCTTATCCAGTTTACCACTTTCTTTGTCAATTTCTTCAATTGTTTCACTTTTCAGATCGAATAGATACAGGATCAGGCTGGCTTCTCTCATTTTCTGCTTGGTGCGGGCTATGCCCATCTGTTCGATCTTGTCACGGGCTTCTCGAATACCGGCCGTATCGATAAACCGGAAAGTAATCCCTTCAATATGGATCTCATCCTCAATGAAATCCCGGGTAGTTCCTGCAATGTCTGATACAATGGCTTTCTCTTCATTTAATAGGGCATTCAGCAAGGTGGATTTCCCTGAATTAGGTTTGCCTGCAATAACAGTGGGTACTCCATTTTTGATAACATTACCCAGATCAAAACTATCAAGTAAATGGTCTATGACCTGAAGTAGTTCACTAATCAACTTTTTCAGATCATCACGACTGGCAAATTCAACATCTTCTTCTGAAAAATCCAGTTCCAGCTCAATCATTGAAGCAAAATCAATTAACCTGTCACGAAGCCTTTTTATATCGTTTGAAAATCCGCCACGCATCTGACTGATCGCAGACAGGTGAGAAGCCTCAGAATCAGCCGCGATCAGATCGGCTACGGCTTCAGCCTGTGCCAGATCAAACTTTCCATGCAGGAAGGCTCTTTTAGTAAACTCACCAGGCCCGGCAAGCCTTGCACCTTCACGTACAAGTAATTTAATAACTGATTGCAGGATGAAATTAGATCCATGGCAGGAGATTTCAACTACGTTTTCCTTTGTATAAGACTTTGGTTCCTTGAATACAGAAACTAATACCTCATCAATGAGCTTATCATTATCCCTGATGGTGCCATATTGGATGGAGTGGGAAGGAACTTTGGCCAGATCTTTATCATAAAATACCTTGTTGGCAATGGAAATGGCTTCCTTTCCTGAGAGTCGGATAATACCTATAGCACCCACACCTTGAGGAGTGGCCAATGCAACGATAGTATCGAGATTGCCTGTAACGGCCTTTGAGCTCAATTAATTCTGAGTATAATTTTGTGCCAGAAATTCCTCCCAGGTCTTGTTCTTATAGTGAGCTTCTCCCAGGAAGATCAAAATAGGTTCAAGGCTTTCTACCGTCATGTATCCAGCTATCGGTTGAATGAGATTAAGTCCCTCATCAAGATAAACGGTAGTTGGGTAACTCATTTTGCCATTCATCAGAACAGCAGCCAGTTCGTGGTATCCTTTGCGTCCCTGGGGTACAAACTTATAGGGCTTGTCTTTGAATGTTATGGTTTCCAATCCCTCACCATCCAGTTTTACAGCATAAAAATTTTTATTAAGCTGTTTTATGATTTTAGGATCCTTAAAGGTTGTAGCGTCCATTTTTTTACACCAGCCGCACCAATCAGTATATACATCCACAAATACCATCCGCGGTTCATTTTTTGCAAGGTTCTGAACTTCCTCAATTGAATGCCAGTTAATCTGATCTTGAGCATATACCTGATAGCTATATAGATCTATGGCTAATGCCAGGATGATACCCAGTGTAAATAGCTGCAATCTTTTCATAGACAATTCATTTAGTATCGCTAATATAGATAATAACGTGGAAAATCCCCAAAGTGATTGTTTCTCATGAAATTATATCATCAATTGTCGTGACGGCGAAATTCAGGATGTGACAAGCAGGTTTTCCGATACCTCTTTCGAAATCGAAACATTCTTTTTACCGTCCAGAATAATATGAATTGACCCGTCATATGGGATCTTATCCACTATCTTGACTTTAGTACCAATTTTGATGCCAAGCTTGTCGAGGTACTGAAGAAACAGATTGCTTGAATCAGTAACATTTACGACAACGCCACTATCATCTGTGCCAAGATCGCATAAAGGCTGCCGTGGTTTAATCTTGATTTTCCCATCAGCATCAGGAATGGGATCACCATGGGGATCAAATTGAGGATGATCCAGGAATTCTTCAAGCCTGTTCACCAGTAGGGGAGACCTTATGTGTTCCAGTTCCTCGGCAACCTCATGGACTTCATCCCAGTGAAATTTTAGTTTTTCAACAAGAAACACTTCCCATAACCTGTGTTTTCGGATAATTGCAATGGCTACTTTTTTCCCTGAATTAGTGATGTTTACACCCCTGTATTTCTTATAATTAACGAGTTCCTTCTTGGCCAGTTTCTGGATCATGTCACTTACTGATGCCGGTTTGGTATGCAGAAGCTCTGCAATCGCGTTGGTTGATACATCTTCCTGCCCGGCTTTTGATAAATGATATATGGCTTTAAGGTAGTTCTCCTCAGCAAATGTGAATTCTGAATGCATAACTCAAACAAATCTAGCTTTTTTAGGCGAAACTAAAAATGTCTATTATCAGGTTCAAGGTTCATTTATTTCCTGATCCACCGATTTATTGATTTTAATAGTTTAATCTCTTCATTATGCCAGTAGATACTATCAGGTACACCATCTTTATAAAAACGTTTCTTTTTAATTTTATTCAAAACCTGTCCAGGATCAGCGAATTCAAAATCTAAAACAACACATGCATCCCATTCAAGCGGAAGTCTGTACCATGGTTCATATTCCTGAATTAATATGGGTAGTTTGTTGCCCATATATTCGTATATCTTGGTTGGATAACAATTCTCCGTACTTTTATTTATCAAATAATTAACAATCCCGAAATCCGCGGACTGAATAGCTCCTATAATGTCAGTATGAGGCACTATCGTATTACCCCCTAAGAACTTTATGAACGGTTTGTCTTTAAGTTCATTTTTCAACCTTTTTAAATCTGGTGTATATCCGCAGTGTCCACTGATCAGAAGTTCGATATTGGGATCCAACTGGTGTAACTTTCCAACGAACTTTATTGTTGAAAATACACCATAACTTTCTGCTATCGTCCCACTGTAGAGTATCCTTATTTTACCCGGATCTTTTTGAGGGATCCAATCGACTTTAATTGGTTTATATTTATTTTCGATGATTTCAAATCGCGTACCGGTGAAAGTAATTTCATCATTGTATCCACTTTCAGCCAGGAAAAAATAATTAATGAATGGTGCTGATATGAATTCCTTAATCCGAATCCAGGATGAAAGAAATATTTTTATCAGGGGATGATAATGTTTGTTGTAAAATACATTTCTGAAGTAATTTTCATTGATATCATAAATAATTTTGCACCCAAATAATATTTTGTATAGAACTGTAACTAGCAGTATTTCAGGAGTATTAACTATAATCAATTCAGGTTTTAGTTTAACTATTGTTTTAAAAAATTTGAATGGAGCAAGTAATCTGCTGAGACCTGTTCTTTCAAAATCAAAAATGGGGTGAAAGCATATATTTTCACTGGTTGGAATTTTTTTTGAAAAAAAACCTATGATATTTACTTCATAATTATTTGTTTCGGCCAGTGTGATTCCCAACTTCTCGTACATGCGGGTTTCATCGACAGGTTTAAGGACCGATCCCAGTACGATAGGAATTTTTCTCATAGACATATGTTATTGAGCGAATAAATTTAAGAAAATGAGTATTGAGTTAAAGGAAATTATTGAGAAAGCGTGGGACAACAGGTCAATGCTACAGGGCAAAGCTGTAAGTATTGCTGTTAAATCAATTATCGATGATATTGATAAGGGCAAGATCAGGGTAGCAGAGCCAGTTGGAGATGGTTGGGTAGTAAACCAATGGGTCAAGAAAGCTGTGATTTTATATTTTCCTTTACAGAAAATGCAGGTCATCGAAGTAGGTCCTTTTGAATTTCACGATAAGATCAGACTTAAATCCAACTATAAGAGGCTTGGTGTCAGGGTTGTTCCTCATGCTATCGCACGGTATGGCTCATATATCTCCCCGGATGTAATCATGATGCCATCATATATAAACATTGGTGCCTGGGTAGGATCCGGAACGATGGTTGATACATGGGCCACCGTGGGATCATGCGCACAAGTTGGTAAAAATGTGCATATCAGTGGTGGGGTTGGTATTGGAGGTGTATTAGAGCCGATACAGGCAGCTCCGGTAATCATTGAGGATAATGCATTTATTGGATCCCGGTGTATACTGGTTGAAGGGGTTCGGATAGGCAAAGAAGCAGTACTTGGAGCCAATGTTACTCTTACGGCAAGTACGAAGATTATTGATGTTACAGGAAATAAACCAAAGGAGTTGAAGGGATACGTTCCGGATAGATCTGTAGTTATACCTGGAACATTAAATAAGAAGTTCCCGGCTGGTGATTTTCAGGTCCCCTGTGCATTAATTATTGGAAAGCGGAAAGAAAGTACCGATAAAAAAACTTCTCTGAATGATGCATTGAGGAAGAATGATGTCGCTATTTGATTTTTCTTCTCCTATTAGCATTATTCTATAAATTCTTTTTTAACCTCATATAGGTATAATAATAAATGATACAGTAAAGAACATGCATTTTGAAATGGTGTACCTTTGAAGAATAATTCAAGACAATGCGCATTTCAAAACTAATTCTGTTTGTATTAATTATCTCTCTTGTAATAATATCCTGCAAACGTAAAAGCTCTCAGATAGGGGATGATTACTATGCTAACAACCAATATGAACAAGCAGTTGAAGCGTATACTGAATATCTGAAATTACATCCTAAAAGTGTAAAAACATTATATAACCGTGGTAGAGCATATGAAGAACTCGGTATTCGTCAAAAGGCTCTCCAAGATTATGAAAAAGTTGTTGAATTGGATTCTGAAAATGAAAATGCTCATTTAAGCCTGGGGATGTACTATTACGAAGACGAAAATTATAACAAAGCTTCTCTATATTTCGATAAGGCGATCAATGTAAATCCCAGATGCTCTAGGGGATTTTACCTGAAAGGCAGGGTAAATCACCAGATGGGCCTCTTCCCAAATGCATTGAGTGAGTACAATAAAGCCCTTAGTCTGGATAACCAACTGGGAGAAGCCTACCTGTACAGAGGAGCAGTGAACATTCAACTTAAAAGGAAGAAAAGTGCCTGCCAGGATTTTAATAAAGCTAAAGAATTAGAAGTTGTTGAAGCAGATCAGGCAATCAGGAAGTATTGCAAGAGATAGCCTAACTCGGTGAAAGAAAGCGTTCCAGTGTTTCACATTTCACTTCTGTCTCCTCCCATTCTTTTTCCGGATCTGAATCAATAGTTACACCGGCACCTGTATATAACAATATTGAGTCTTCCTGTACCTGCCCGCATCTGAGATTTACAAATAGTGATGTCTGGTCATCTATGTTAACAGGTCCAAGAAAACCACCGAAAAACTGTCTGTTAAAAAGTTCATTTTTCTTAAGAAATTCCATTGCTTCGTTTTTGGGCATGCCACAAATGGCAGAGGTAGGATGGAGTAATTTCAACATTACAGTCCCAAGTAGCGGAAAATCCCTTGCAATCATATCTACTGAATAATCTGTTTTCAGATGCAATAGATTACCTGCCTTAATCGTTTTTGGACCATGTTCTTCAAATTCTCTTAGCCTGATCCGCTTGAAGCAATTGATTATATACCTGCTGACCATGGCCTGTTCTTCGATTTCTTTCTGTGTCCATGATACCTTCCTGAGATCTTCCTGTCCCGTGTGCCTTTGTGTAGCCGCAAGAGCGGTCGTATGGAACATCCTGTCTTCTACACTGATCAGGATTTCAGGCGTAGCGCCTATCCAGGTGCCTGTTGAGGGTGAACTGACCAGTGAAATAAATGAATTCAGGTAAGAGCAGGTCATGTTCCAGAAACTATCTAAAAGATTAATACTTTCAGCAAGGTCGATCTTCTTAATCCTGGAAGGTACTACTTTTTCAAAAATTCCCTTTTCAATTTCACTGATGGCACCCTCAATCATATTTATAAAATGACTCTTCTGGCATGCTTCATCAGAAAATTCAGCTGGTTGGGTATAAAAATTCAGTTCTTGTGGCAAATCTTCAGACTTTTCTACAAATGATTCTATTTCATGCAATTGATTATGATCCGAAATGGATTTATCGAATGTATAACTGATCTTCTCAGAATCAACATTATTACTAATCAGGAGGTGTATTCGAGCCGGTATAAACATCCATTTCTTATTGTCATCGTTGTCATAGGGACTGAAAATGAAACATGGAGAAAGACTTTCTATCTCAGGTTCCAGGCAGGTTGTCCTTTCAGATGAAGTGTCAATGATGAGATGTCTCGAATTGCTTTGTGGAAGCTTCCAAAGTGCAAAGGAATAATTGTTTGATATAGCCCATCCAATGATCTCCCTTAACAATGTTAAATCATTGTATTTACTATAAATGCCCTTTGTTGTTCTGGTAGTGCTTTCAATCACGGATTTCAATCTGCTTTGTTTTTAATAACAGCCATAGTCAACCTGCTGATACAGACAAGTTGATCATCACTGTTGTTTATTCTTATCTCCCAGATATGGGTTCTTGCCCCGATATGGATAGGTCTGGCTGTACCGGTTACCCAGCCATCCTTCACACTTTTAACATGGTTGGCGTTGATCTCCAGGCCCACGCAATAGTCATGGTTTTGATCAATGGATAAGTTCGCTGCGACACTTCCAAGTGTCTCTGCCAGTGCTGCGGATGCTCCACCATGAAGAATGCCAAAAGGTTGATGCGTACGATGATCCACCGGCATCTTGGCCGATAAATGATCATCACCAATATCAGTAAATTCAATACCCAGGTGGTCCACCATTGAATCCTTACACATATCCTGTATATCGGTAAGATTTAATTTGTTATTAAACATATGGATTTGCAAATAACTTAAAAATGACAAATCTTTGCCAACCAAAAATAGAGAAGATTTGAAACCAAAAAAAATCTATCTGCTTAGACACGGCGAAACAGATCATAATAAGACTGGGGTAGTTCAGGGTAGCGGCGTAGATTCATCACTGAATCAAAATGGGCTAAAACAGGCCCGGTTGTTCTTTGAAGTGTATAAAGACTATCCATTTGATATAGTATATACATCCGCACTTCGGCGAACAATACAAACCATTCAGGGATTTATTGATAAAGGCATCCCACATGTTAAATTATCTGGATTGAATGAAATAAGCTGGGGAAAAGCTGAAGGAGTACCATTTAATGAAGATACAAACAATCTATACCTGCAAACCATTGAAGAATGGAAAAAAGGCAGGATTGATCTGGCATTTGAAGGAGGTGAGACTCCCCTGGAATTAAAAGCACGACAGGAAGATGCAATTAAGTCAATTGTCGCTAATGATGAGGTTAATAATGTGCTTGTATGCATGCATGGTCGTGCCATGAAAATATTACTGGCATGGCTGATGGATTATCCGATAGAGGAAATGGATGTATTTCTACATGAAAACCTTAGTTTGTACATTTTAAATTTCGATGGAGAAAATTTTGAGATTGAACGTTCAAATGATGTTGCACATCTGAAAGGATTTAAATCCGAAGTGAAAAGTATATGATATTCCAATGTAGGATTGATTATTTTCAATAATTATATCACTTTGTATCCTCTATTTAAAATCCTGGTGCTCTTGATAGTTAAGAAATCCGGAATTTAATATTTTAATAAATGATTAAAAACGAAGATACCTTGAACGATAAACCACCAAAATTCAAGAGCTGGAAGGATTTATACATGCTGGTAATTCTCAATCTGGCTGTCCTTATTGCATTGTTTTACTGGCTAACAGTCACCCTCAAATGAGTACACTGGATCTGATAGTGCTTTTTGGTACCCTGGCATTTATTGTTGGGTATGGTTCGTGGAAGACACGGAAAAGCAGCAATATTGAAGGATATTTACTGGGAGGAAAGAGTATGAAGTGGGGGACCATTGGATTATCAGTAATGGCTACACAGGCAAGTGCTATTACATTTCTTTCAACCCCGGGTCAGGCCTACGAAGATGGGATGAGATTCATTCAGAACTATTTAGGATTGCCCATTTTGCCCGCAATTTTTATAGAATCAAGAAAACTCACTTTTTCAGGTAGATAATAGATGATTAAACCAAACGCTACAAACATACCAATCATGATAACGGCCATCTGGTATTTCTGTGTCAGACTAACTGCTTTTGTACCTCCAGTAACCGTATAAATGATCACCAGGATGCCTACCATTAATATTGTAATACTCAAGTCCCATCCTAGAATAGATGACACGATAATTGCCGGGGCATATATTGTGATCCCGGCTGCCAGACCCCGCTGTAC
>JBHOSY010000031.1:0-32194 GCA_042584165.1 Bacteroidota bacterium
TTATCTGACAGTTTTCCCCAATTTAATATGGTGGGAGAAGAAAAAGGTGCTCGTTTTACTGGATCCGAGTATACATGGATTATTGATCCCTTAGATGGAACATCCAATTATGCTGCTGGAATACCATGGTTCGGAATCCTTATTGCTTTGATGTTTCATGATAAACCAACTGCAGCTGGCGCATATCTGCCAATCTACGATGATATGTATTATGCCGAAGTAGCGAAAGGAGCAACCTGTAACGGAAAACCAATAAAGGTGATCAGGGATTTATCGATGAAAGAGATTCTGATGGGGTACTCAACTGATTATGCTGTAGACAGGATGAAAACCAAGTTTGAAACGGATCTATTTGGAGACTTGATCAGTAAGGTGAGAAATACCCGGTCAACAAATTCCCTGTTAGATTTCTGTTATGTTGCGGATGGAAGATTTGGAGGGTGTATAAACCATAACACTAAAATCTGGGATATTGCGGCGCCATACCTGATAATAAAGGAGGCTAAAGGTAGAATGTCAGATTTATATGGTCACGATATTCAGTTTGATCTATCTAATACTGAGATGAGTTACCAGGTCGTAGCATCGGCTCGACATATTCATGGTGAAATAATCGATATTATCAGAAATCATCTTTAAATGCGTTATTCGATTAAATCATTGAATGAATCAGGCTTTATGGTGATTCTGAATCATAATACATTTTAAGAATACAGAAAAAGTCCTGAAAAGAACTTGTTTCGGATCAGGTAATAACACTAAGTACATCTTTGATTTTGAATGGCTGGACGTGGTATCATTCAGGAATAGGAGGTGTTGGTATCGTTAGGATCCGCAAAAATAATGGAATTGAATGGGAAATGGTATCGATCAGGTGTTTTTGGTAAAAGGGATTATTGGAAGTTAGGATTTACTGAGGTCGCCTGAGACAAGAAAGAAGCTTTTAATATTGTAAAACCTAGTATTTTATCTTAAACGTTTATTATGCACACTTTTTTCTCACAAATGCTGAATATTTATGTCAAAATGTTAGTTACAATACTGATCATTCATATTGTATCCATGAATATATTGATAGCCCAGCAAATTGACTATAAGGGCTTTCCCCAATGGTCCTGGCACAAAGAAGGTGTTACTGAATATTATTTATATACACCTTCAAATATTGAAGAAGGCAAACAATACCCCATTGCGATTTTCCTCCATGGTTGTTGTGGACAAGATGAGCACGCTACTCTTCGTAATGCTGTAGATCCGCCCGTACGTATGTGGCATAATTTTGGACAAAATACACAGGTAGAACCAACTTTTATTATCTCTCCAAAAACGACCCGTGGATGGAAACAGAAATTCCCGGATCTCAAGAAAGTAGTAGATGATTTGATAACTGAACGGAAAGTTGATCCACAGCGGATCTATATGACTGGATTTTCCATGGGTGGGGGAGGAACTTATCAGTTCATTGAAGAATATCCCGGATATATCGCTGCAGCGGCACCGATGGGAATGCGAATTCGAGTTGATCTGGAACAATTAAAAGATGTTCCTATCTGGGCTGTTCGTGGAGAACTGGATTATCATGCAAGATCACTTCCAGATGAAATCGGGGAGATCAGGCTGTTAAATGGTGATAACCGTGGTGGTTTGGACTGGGTTACAGGAGTAAATCCTCGTTTTTCTTCATTCAAAGGGGTGGGTCATGGTGTACAATGGGATGCAGTTAGTAACCTTGACTTATTACAATGGTTGTATTCGAAAGTAAATGATGGCAACATATATCCGGTTGTTTTTTTTGAGGAACCAGAATATATGCATCCATTTCATCCCGGGCAGACAGTAAATGTAAAGATCAATGCTTCAGATCCTGATGGATCCATCGAAAAAGTTGAGCTGTATTATGGTGATCAGTTGATTAAAAAATTAACGGAGAAACCTTTTCAGGGACAATTTACGATTGATAAAGGGAACAGTATCGTGAAGGGAATTGCCTATGATAATCAGGGGAAAACCAGCACGACTGAAATGATGATTATGGGAATCTGTTTGCCTGAATTTGTTACCAGTGTAATTCCATCAGCAATACAGGGTGAACTTTATAATGTTCGGTTGGATGTAGCTGGAAATGCCCCCTTTAGATTTGAAGCAATATCATCTGCAGAAATTCCAACGGGATTAATAGTTACTGAAGATGGAACAATATCCGGTATCCCTGAGAAACCCGGTAAATATCCTGTTCATATCAGGGCAACAGATAGAAATTCACGGAAGTTGGAAAAAATATATAACCTTCAAATAAAGAGTAAGGATAAAAATACAGTTATTGTCAGTAACGTTCATTCAACTGCTGACAGTCTCAAGTTTAAAGTCGATAAGATGAGATTTGGAGCCCTTCCCAACACACAAGTTGGGACAGAAGTGTTTTTCAGTGACGTAGGTGGGTATGAAAATTTAACCTACATATCAACCAGCCAATTTGCAAATGACGCTGCTGATGATGAGGTACTTTTCTTTACGGTCGATGAGGATGTTACTATTCTTGTAGGGTATGAAATACATGATAATTTGTTTGAATCATCGATTCCGGGTTGTGTGGTATCTGACCAATTCGAGAAAACTGGTGATGAACAGATCATCGCTCAATATTTCTATTTTGAGGTTTACAAAAAGGATTATCCAGCGGGTGAAATTATCCTTCCTGGAGCCAATGCCAGATCAAATGGAGTGATGCGAAATTATTTTGTGATGGTACAGAAATCCGGGAAGTAGTATTTATAATCCTGAAGCAATATCTAATTCATGGTTAAATGATTTTTACGTTTAAAATGATTCTCTCAAATAATCTTAATTTTCAGAAAATCTTGCTCCGTCTATTGTTTGGTTTAACAATTGTTCAATTCTTTTCGTGTAATGTTTCTCAGGAGCAAGTCCTAAACTCCCCAGATGGTAAAGTAAAGATCCGTATTTTACCCTATAATAGTCAGTCGAAGCTGGTCTACAGTGTAGAATATAATGGTACATTAATTATTGACAATAGCCCTCTGGGATTCGAAATAAATGATCTTTTACTGGAAGATCATATGGAGATAGTAAATGTGAAAGATTCCACGATTGACGAGACGTATACTATGCCTTTTGGGAAATCATCGTCTATTAGGAATAAATGTAATGTAAAAAAGATCCTATTTCAGAACGAAATGAATCAGGAACTTGGAATTGAGTTCAGAGCATTTAATGATGGGGTTGGATTTCGATATTTTTTCACGGACTCCTGGGAGGGTGAAGAAATAAATATCAAACATGAGTTGACCGGATTTAAATTCACAGGTGATTATAAGTACTGGGGACTGCACCTGAACACCTATCAGTCGGGATATGAATTGGAGTACACCATGAACGTGCTGACGGAAATTCCTCCAGCTGACCTTGTTGGATTACCCATGCTCGTCAGGATAAACAACGATGTATGGGTGGCCATTACTGAGGCTGCGCTTGTAGACTATGCAGGTATGTACCTGCAACCGGCAGGGAATAATTCCAGTTCATTAACAACCCGTTTATCTCCAAGGCAGGATGATCCTGAGATACTTGTGAAAACCCATGCTCCACGGTGTACACCCTGGCGCGTAATGATCCTTGGAGATGACCCTGGGAAACTGGTTGAATCGAATATTGTATTAAACCTGAATGATCATCCTACATTGGATTTCTCATGGGTAAAACCCGGAACTGCCCTTGATGACTGGTCATGTGACCAGACTGTAAAAGGTACTGGATGGGAGGGTGCTATGGATACGCGGACGATGAAACATTTTATTGATTTTTGTGCTGATCATGGATTGGATTACATGTCGATCGATGCTGGCTGGTATGGATCGAATTGGTCAGATACCACACTGGATTTAACCAAACCTATTCCGGAAATTGACATCCCTTACCTGGTGGACTATGCAAATAAAAAGGATGTAGATGTATTCCTCTGGACCTTAAGTACGTTGATGAAAAAACAGATTGATGAGGTTATGCCCCTTTTTAGACAATGGGGTGTAAAAGGATTCAATGTCGATTTCTTTGATAGAGACGATCAGGAAACAGTTAATGTGGTAAACTCTATTGTAAAAACGGCTGCTGAAAACCAGTTCATGGTTGAGTTTCATGGGATTTATAAGCCAACAGGATTAAGCCGGACATTCCCAAATTTGCTGGCTCATGAAGCTGTTCTTGGGCTGGAATACTATAAATGGGATAGGAAACCGTCACCGGAACATAATTGCATTATTCCATTCACAAGGATGCTGGCCGGACCAATGGACTATATTGTAGTCGGATTTACAAACCGGACAGAGCAAGATTTTGAAATTGTATGGGATGAATTTAACAGTCTTGGAACACGATGTCATCATTTAGCACAACTGGTGATTTTTGAGACAGGTTTTCAGGTCTTTGGAGATTATCCTGATAACTACAGGGATCAAATAGGTTCGGATCTGTTTGGCAAGGTAACAGTATCCTGGGATGAAACCAGGGTATTAAACGCAGAGGTTGGTGATTATATTACGATAGCTCGACGAAAGGATGACGAATGGTTTATTGGTTCCATAACAGACTGGACACCAAGAAGTCTTACTGTAACTCTGGATTTTCTTGGTGATGGATCATATGCAGCCGAAATTTACTCAGATGGTGATAATGCCAGCGAGAATCCGACAAGAGCAGATTTCCATAAAAGGGCTGTGAAGAAGGCCGATACCATCTATATTAATATGGCATCAGGTGGTGGACATGTTGCCAGGATATATCCTGTGGATCAACTTGATTGAAAACAGAATACAAATAGCATTAATAATATGGAAAATCACTTTATAAATAAAGCAGGAATTAAGGTTATGATCGGATACCTTGCAGTATTCGTCCTTTATCTTCAATTATCGGTAATCTTTCAATCATGCATCCAGAATAGCCCACATTATTGTTCGAGCGAAAACGGTGTGGTAGGTGCAGGTAGAAAGGGTTCTGCTGAAGCTGGTATTCAAATACTGAACAAAGGTGGTAATGCAGCGGATGGAGCGGCAGCAACCATTCTCGCCTTGAGCATTACTGATTTCGGGGCATACTGTATTGGAGGTGAGGTTCCCTTGATACATTATGATGCAAAGACAAAAAAAGTGAAGGTGTTTTCCGGTATGGGTACAGCTCCACACGATCCTGAAGCCATTCAATGGTATTATGAAAATGGAATTCCTCCAGGGGATTTAAAAGCTGCTGCCGTCCCTGCAGTAATTGATTTAATTGTAACAATATTGCAACAATATGGTTCAATGAGTTTTGAAGATATTACACAACCCAGTTTAACATTATTGGACAGGGGAAGTGAATCATGGCATCCGAATTTAGCTGCCACATTCAACCGATTGATTGATGCCGAGAAGAATACTTCTGGTTCCAGAAATGAAAAGTTGCAGGCAGTATCCGACAGGTTTTACAGAGGTGATATTGCCGATGAATTATTTGCCTGGTATTCTCAAATGGGGGGCCTCCTGACCAGGGAGGACCTGGCTGCGCATCATACTCATATTGAAGAGCCTGTTACAATTAACTACAGAGGGTATCAGATCTATAAATGTGAAACCTGGACTCAGGGGCCTGTTCTTTGTCAGGCATTGCAGTTACTTGAAGGATTTGATCTGAAATCCATGGGCCATAATTCTGATCAATATATCCATACTGTAATTGAGGCTTTAAAGCTCGCCATGGCCGACAGGGATACCTATTATGGTGATCCATTATTCATAGATGTTCCATTGAAAGAATTATTATCTGAAGATTATAATTCCGTGAGACGCAAGTTAATTGATATGGATAGTGCAAGCCATATTCCCCGTCCCGGCGATCCGGTTAACATGAAGCCTCTTATCGATGGTGGCAAGTATGAATCCTGGCCGAAAGGCACTACAACTTGTGTAGTTGCAGATAAATTTGGAAATTTTGTGGCTGCTACACCGAGTGGATGGGGAAATAATGATGAGACAGGTGGAAAAACGGGAGTTACCCATGGAACTCGTCTGATCAGTCTCAATACTACTCCTGGGCATCCAAATAGAATCGAAGCAGGCAAGCGACCCAGAATAACCCTGACACCTACGATGGTGCTTAAAGAGGGTCATCCTGTTATGGCCATAAGTGTAGCCGGTGGTGATATTCAGGATCAGACAACCCTCCAGATATTGCTGAATATTATTGAATTTGGTATGGATCCTTTTGAGGCAGTAAACGCCCCCAGGTTTGCCAATTACCTGCATCAGGACTCTTTTGATCCCAATCCGGTAAGATCAAGGACCATTGCCGATCCACCGAACCTTCAAATTAACCTGGAAACAGATCCGAAGACCATTGAAATGTTACAATCACGGGGTCATGTCATTGATCAAGTAAAGGGGGCTATTGGTGTACCGGCAATTGCGCTTGTTGATGAAAAGGGCATGATTTACGCCGCCACAGATACCAAAACTGGCCATGAGGTAAGTTCATCAGAATAATCTGGCTTATATGAGAAAGGCACGTATTATATTTTTGTTAAATAGTTTACCTATCAAATCTTTTAAACATGAAGAATAAAATATCCAATTGGAAACTCAGAAATCTATTTTATTTTACTTCGATTATTATAATTCTGCCAATGACAGGGTGCAGAGAAAATACAAACATGCTTTGCCAGGGGCACTACCAGACTGAGGAGGAGGCTTTAATTCAACTCGAGCGATTTAAAACTGAATATCAAGATCTGGAGGGATGGAATGTAAAGGCGAAAAAAATCCGGAAAGGAATTCTTTATGGTAGTGGATTAACAACCTATCCTGAGAAATGCGAACTAAAACCAATTATTGGTGAGAGGAAGGATATGGATGGTTATTCAGTTGAAAATATAGCTTTCGAATGCCTTCCCGGTTTCTGGGTCACAGGGAATCTGTATAGACCTGATTCATTGTCAGCTGAAAAAATTCCGGGAATTTTATGTCCACATGGACATTGGAAGGATCCTGAAGACTATGGACGTTTTAGAGAAGATATGCAGCGTAGGTGTGCTGCTTTTGCCCGTATGGGAGCGATGGTTTTTACCTGGGATATGGTAGGTTATGGAGAGTCCACTCAGGTGGGACATGATTATGAATACGCATTGGCTTTACAATTATGGGGTTCGATAAGATCTGTTGATTTTTTACTTACAATTCCTGAAGTGGACAAAGATCGACTGTGTATAACAGGAGCCTCAGGGGGAGGGACCCAGACATTTTTGCTTGCTGCTGTTGATGATCGGATCGACCTGAGTATCCCGGTTGTGATGGTTTCAGCACATTTTTTTGGTGGATGTAACTGCGAGAGTGGAATGCCCATCCATAAGAGTCAGAATCATGAAACTAACAACGTCGAAATAGCCGCTCTTGCAGCTCCCAGACCAATGTTGCTGGTTTCTGATGGGGATGATTGGACGAAAAATACGCCGTCCGTTGAATATCCATATATTGAGGATATCTATGATTTCTATGGTAAAGGTGATAACCTTTCATACGCACATTTCCCGGATGAAAAACATGATTATGGATTATCAAAAAGGATGGCTGTCTATCCTTTCCTGGCAAAACATTTTAATATGGATATTTCATCAATAAGTAATGAAAATGACGAGGTTGATGAAGGATTTGTGAAAATTCTTCCCTACAACGAACTGAGAGTTTTTTCGAAGAATGTCCAGAGACCAGACTATGCAGTTTCAGAAGATGAAATCACAGGACTTCTATTTGATAACAGGTAATTGAATTGGAGGCCTTTTGTGATTAATAGCTTCCCGGAAACAAACAGTATTTGTCTTCTTTTAAGAATCATTTACTGATTAAAATATCGCATATTGTAAATCACATGTCAAAATAATATACGATAGGTGACTTGTGATCGGTAGATGCCTGCTGCTCTAAAACTTCGCACATTACATATCGAAAATCTTACTTTGAATATGTTAATTACCTTTCATCACTCTATCAACCATATCCCACCAATCCTGAAACATTGCTTCACGTCTGATACTTGTATAAACATGAATCTCTCTTTGTTTATTTTCAGGTGGAGATTTGAATGTACCATATTCAGCAAACTCAGGATGTATCAAAGCCTGCACCATTGCCAGGTCCCACATGATCCGTTGTTTCGAATCAGGTGCATGGGATATCCATCTTGCTACCAGGTAATCCCAAGTATCTCCTTTCCCTTTCAATCGTTTAAACACCTCATCCTGGGCATATTTATATTCGTATAAAATGTTGGCCGGCATTATGAATAAATCCAGATTATCAGTGTTGAATAATACATTAATAGCATTCAAATCCCGTCTGAAATTAAATTCATCTTTGTCCCAAACATCTCTATCAGAAAAGTATTTACCCCCCAGACAATAGCATTTGATTTTAGGTATTATTTCAGGATTTAATTGAATAGCAGATGCGAGATTGGTTGGCGCTCCCAGGCTGATAATTGATAATTTTTCACCTGCTAGCACACTATTAGCCGTTTTAATGATATGATTCGCAGCAGCTGTTTCCCTTGGCTCCGAACCTCCCCATGGTTTACCAATCTTCATATCCGAACCTAGCGGACTTGGGATATCCTGACGCCTGGTAAGTCTAAGTATATCTTCATTTAATCGTTGGCTTTCTTTGGCTGTAAACTTTGGAGATAACTGATGTTCCCATTGCCCTGATGATAATCCTTTAAGATCAAGTCCCGGTTCATAAATCGCCCTTACGATTGCATATAGATCATCTATCTCATTAGCAGTATCAGCATCAATAATTAATGGGATTTTCTTTTTTTTCTGTCCAAAAAGTGTTGGAGAAATAAAAATGATTGATCCGGTAACCAGACTTGTTGTTAAAAACTGTCTTCGTTTCATTAAAATAGATTATTGTCCGAGAATTTTACCGGCATTCAGTAAGTAAACTTTTTCCAGAACTTCTTCAGGTAATTCCATTCCATACATTGCCCAGTGATAGGAAGAATAGGTCCAGTCATAAAAATGTTCATCGGCGGATTCCAGTACCCGGAATGTTATCCTATACATACTTGGTTGGAAACCCTGATCGGTACCATATACGATTTTATCACTATGTTTCACAAAAAATGCATGGGCTTTTCTTGGGATGGGTGAGAGTTCCGAAAAACGAGCACTGATATCGATATAGAGGTTAGAATAATTTTCCAGCAATACACCTATTCCGTCCAGGTTATAGGTACAATTGGCCAGGTGGCATGCTACAAACGTAGTATTTGGATGTCTTTTTACAGTATTTTCGAGGATATTGACCATCCCTTCCAGACTTACGATGTCCGGTTTATTATCCAGGCGCCATTTGTAGGCATTCATCAAGCCATCATTAGTTGCATCCATTTTCTCATACATCCATTTCGGATCACCTACATGAATATTTACAGGTAAATCCAGTTCAGCACATTTTTTAAATAACGGATCCATGCGTGGATCATCGGAGTGCATCCCGATAGCTGATGGCCTGCAATAAAAAAGTCCTTTGCCCTTGTCACCGAGTTCACCGACTCCTTTGGCACCCATTTTAACGCATCTTTCTAATTCCTTAACCGCTGCTGGTCCAAAACCGGGCTTGTCATACCCCGTATAGTCAAAACCACACCACAAATCAAAACGGTCAGGGTATCTGGAATAAACTTTTGATAATGAATCAAACCTGGTACCATAAGCACCTGACAATACGATACTTTTTTGTATTCCCACCTCATCCATGATTTTAACCCACTCATCAAGCTGTTCCTGAGTTCTCGCATAAACATGAGTATGCATATCAATTATCGGATACATGGCCTTCTTGATTTCTGTTTTTGGAGTATTGTAAATTGATACAGGCCGGTATTCAGATAATTTTATATTAGTCGGGTCATCCTGTGAAATAACATCAAACGGACATAATAAGATCAGGAAATAAAGGGTTATGAGTATTCTTTTCATCGCTAAAAAGTATTTTTGGACAAACGAACATGAATATAATTCTTATACCCGAAAAAACAATATTATAATATGATCCGAACTGTCATTTTTGATTTGGATGGAGTGATTGTAAACAGCGAACCGGTTCATCAGCGGTTAGAATCTAAGATGTTCAGAGAACTGAACCTGGAAATAACTGAGAAAGATAGAAAGTCTCTGGTTGGGATGTCGGCTGTTGATATGTGGAAATATATCCGGAAAGCGTATGATATTGATATTGATCCAAAGGAATTGCTTTTGCATGCAAGAAAAAAGTATTGGTACATACTTGAAAATACGGATGAAGTAAAGTTAATTCCGGGAGTACGTGACTTTATAAAAAGTTTGAAAAATCATGGCCTCAACTTACTTGTGGCCAGTTCCGCTAGTTCAGTCACAGTGAATAAAGTACTTGATATCTTCGATCTACAGATGTGGTTTTCAGGAATGGTTGGAGGGGATGAAGTAATCAATTCGAAGCCTGATCCGGAGATATTTTTAAAAGCTGCATCTCTGATTGAGGCGAATCCACTGGAATGTCTGGTAATTGAGGATTCAACAAATGGTATATTGGCAGCAAAGGAGGCTGGAATGAAAAGCATTGGATTACAAAACCACGATACGGTTCATCAGGATCTCTCTGAAGCGGACTGGGTAGTGGATGATTTAGACGATATTGAATTAGAGGTTGTTTTAAAATAATCCTGTCTCTGTAATATACCCTGGCGCGAGGATCTCCCTCGTGCCCTATACTTTCGTTTCCAACCCCGGGTATAAAACTCAGGGCTAAACAAGGTTCAGGGTTCAGAGGTTCCATTTTATTTTGGCTGTTATTGAAAAAATGCCTTTATCCTAATGCCAATATTATACATTTTTTAAATCTTTCGTATTACTAATCTTTAACCGCTTTATATAAAACATATAACTTCCTCCTGAAATTCAGATACTCCTTGATTTCTTTAGTTACTTCAACCATGATAAGTGTGCCTTAATTTTACTAAATTGGTTTACAACGGTCTGACGTAACTACAAATAATCACAAATAGGACTTTTTCAATGCTGCTAATAAAACAGTCTGTTATATCCTAAATTAGTTATTAGTATGAAAAAAATATCAATAACAACACTTTTCCTATCAGTGACTTTATCCCTTTTCTCACAAGTGAGTAATGAAAAGGCCAAAGATAACAGGAAGATGCATCAACCCAAGTACTGCCTGTTCTATGATAATCATACGATGACTGCATGCCCGGATGTCGGTGAGAATTTTGATGTTGAAGCGTTTACCGGCCGGATAAAAGATTGTGGTGTGGATTTAATAACATTCCATGCCAGGTGCAATCAGGGAAATGCTTATTATGATACTAAGATCGGCACCAGGCATCCGTCGCTGGAGTATGACCTGTTTGGGAAATTGGCGGAATCCTGCCAGCGAAAAGACATTGCGTTAATTGCTTATCTTAATGGAGGTATCAGCAGTGCAGAAGGTCTTCGTCACCGTGACTGGACAACATTGTATTTCGATGGACGGGAATACCGCAAGCCACGCTTTACTCCTTTTGTAAGGACCATGTGTTACAATTCTCCTTACCGGGACCATTTGATTGCGATGGTCAAAGAAGTTGCACTTAAATATCCTGTGTCCGGTTTTTTTATTGATTGCCTGGATGCGTATCCATGTGTTTGCCCGATTTGTATCAAGGAGATGAAAGAACGTAAAATAGACTGGAATAATAAAACCGAGGTTATCAGTTACTCCGAATTTTCTGCACTCAGGCTTGCACAGGATATTACCAAGGCTGTCAATACGATAAATCCTGATTTCCTTCTCTTTTTCAACGGGATAGGATATGAACAACAGGCGGATTTATGTACTCATTTAGAATGCGAGTGCCTTCCCAATGGCTTTTGGGGCTATGAATATCTTCCAGTACTGTCGCATTATATGCGGACCCTCGGCGATAGGCCGATAATGAACATGACTGCCCGTTTTTACGATTGGGGTGATTTTGGCAGCCTGCGTCCGGAGGCAGCGATTAAATTCGATCTTTTATATGGTTTAGCCAATGGTATGCGCCCTAACGTTGGAGGGCATTTCCATCCCCGGGGCGATTTTGAAAATGCAGTGTTTGATCGATTAGAAACAATATACAGAGAACTGCAGACCATGGAAACATGGTTTGATAACGCTAAAAATATTACGGAAATCGCTATTATTTACCCAAAACCCAATAGTAATCTTCGTAACCAGGCACGAAGTAGTAAGCAGCTTAGTGGGGCGGTTCGCATGCTCAGCGAGCTAAAACAACAATTCGATGTGGTTACTGATTTCTCCGATTGGAGTAAGTACAAAGTACTTGTAGTTCCTGATGACATCACATTTAACGAAGAGATCACCCAACGTATCAAGGCGCATCTTGCTGCCGGGAAAGCGGTTATCTCCAGTGGCAACTCCGGGCTGAATCCGGGGAAAACACATTTTGCACTGGAAAAACAATGGGGAATAAAATATATTGGTGATAATGACTACAATCCTGCTTATTATACCGTTGGTGAAAATTTCAATAGTGGTTTACCCGATATGCCCTTATCATCGTACTCCTCCGGAATAGATATGGTTATATTGCCTGGCACCAGGATTGAAGCATACCTGATAAAACCGTATTATAACCAACGCTGGGACGGGGAATATGCTTTTTACTATACACCACCAGATAAAGTTACTGATAAACCGGCTTTGACAATCTGCAACAAAGTAGCGCATTTCAGTCACCGTATTTTTTCAGGGTACAATCTCCAGGCTCCGGTGGAACTTAGGCAGTGGTTTGGAAATGTACTTAAGGGATTTTTACCTGACCCAATATTTAAAACCGAAAACTTACCATCATTCGCAAATGCATTTGTAACACAACAGCCCGGAAGAAGAATGGTGCACATCCTTTCATACGTGCCTGAGTTGAGAGGGGCAAAAACCCAAATGATCGAAGAACCGATAGAACTACATGATGTGAAAATTGCACTCCGGATTGACGGAAAGATACCAACGAAAGTTTATCTGGCACCCGATAGAATAACCCTGCCATTCAATTCCAAAGATGGTTACATTCTTGTAACCATCCCGGAAAGCAAAGGTTATAGTATGGTCGTTTTCGAAGAGTAGGTGAATATCACGTTAGTGTAGTCAACACATTTAATTATATACTTATCGTTTCCTTTTTAATAAAATATCATGCCTGAACAACTAACAAAGATCAAAGAAAGAATTGGCAGTATCGACGTATTACGAGGATTGAGTATGTTTTTATTGATGGCTTCAGGCGAAATTGGCGGAGCAGGAATAGGTCCGGCATTTATAAAGCTTTTCAATCTTCACCCATCAGTTATAGAACAATTTGGATATACCAAATGGGAGGGGCTTACAATTCATTACCTTATTATGCCGGTGTTTATTTTTGTTTCAGGAATGACGATACCGTTTTCAACAAATAAAAGACTTTCACAATGCCATCGTAAAAGAGATTTATTCCCCCATATTTTTAAACGTGTTCTGGTTTTGTATCTGCTAGGTTTGATTGCGGGGGCTCATCTGTTTGAACTTAAACAGGAATCATTTGCGGTAATACCACTTTATAATAATGTGCTGCAGTATATTGGAATAAGCTATCTTGTTTGTTCAACATTGATATTGATGAAAACATCTGTGAAAACACTGATTCTCATAACTGTGGGATTGCTGGTATTGTATTGGATGCTGTTTTTATTCATACCTGTACCCGGCTGGGAAGGAGGACGTTACTCTGTTGAGATGAATCTTACAACGTATGTTGATGATATTGTTTTAGGCTCTCACAGACCTGAATGGCGCCCCTCAATGGCAGTTTTAGGGACCATTAATTTTATAGCCAATATGCTTTTAGGTGTTCTGATGAGCCAAATATTAAGGAGCAACCGGGATAAAAAAGGTAAAATAACTCTGTTGATTGTCAGTGGTTCAGCGATGTTGCTGGCTGGTTTTATCTGGGGTCAGTTTTTTCCTATAATCAGGGGGATATGGTCAAGCTCATATGTGCTTGTGAATTGCGGAATATCAGCATTGTTATTTGTGGCTTTTTATCTCATTATTGATGTTTACGGGTATGCAAAATGGTCAATTTTCTTACTTGTTTTTGGAGTCAATTCGATAGCTATATATTTTGCTGCACATATATATAATTTCAGGCTAATCGGGAATGCATTCGTTGGTGGATTAAGCCGATTTTTATCACCAAATCTTCAAAATTTTGTTGAAGCTACTGCTGCTTTAACTGTTATGTGGCTGATTCTATATTGGATGTATCGTAAAAAAACGTTTTTGAAGGTTTGAAATGTAATAAACTATCTCTTACCCTTAGTCCTAAATCAGTCCATTTTCCTCTGGAGAGGCTACTTCCTGTCGACGCGCTTACTACTGGAAGATCAAAGAGATGATTTTTATTTTTGAACTATTAATCTTCATATGTGATTTACCTGTATCCATTGCAATAAAAGGAAATGATATTTATATTACCATAATGTTTAACATTTTAAGATTATGAAAAACACATTTTTTTTTGTATTCATTTTTTTACTCTCCGTATTTAACTCATGTGCCCAGGACAATGAGATCCGTTTGATCGTTAGGGCGGATGATATTGGTTCGAGCCATACTGCTAATGTGGCATGCATTGATGTTTATAAGGACGGCATAGCTCGCTCCGTGGAGATCATGGTACCCTGTCCTTGGTTTCTGGAGGCAGTAGAAATGTTGAAAGAAGTACCTGGTTATGATGTGGGTGTACATCTGACCATGACCAGTGAATGGGAAAACATTAAGTGGGGACCAGTTTCGGATGCTCCAAGCCTAACTGATGAGAATGGATATTTTTATCCAACGTTCTGGCCAGGGGATAATTTTCCAGTAGAGCGTACGTTTACGCACAGTAACTGGACGCCAGCGGACGTTGAAAAGGAACTTCGTGCTCAGATTGAAATGGCTATTAAACACCTGCCGAATGTATCTCATATGGGAATCCACATGGGTGGTACCAGCGCAGATCCCAGAATCGCCGAGATCCATGAAAAACTGGCGAAGGAATATGACCTGATTACCAGTTTGGAGCCCTATGGTGTCCAAAGATTTGATGGTTTTAGACGTGCCAAAACAGTTGAAGAAAAGATATGCAACCTGGTAGATGGACTTGAGAATTTAAAACCAGGGACCTACATGTTTATTGATCACCCGGGGTATGATACACCTGAAATGAGGGCTATCGGGCATGAAGGATATTATCATGTTGCAGAGGACCGTGATGGAGTGACCAAAGCCTGGACAGATGAAAAGGTGAAGGAAGTGATAGAAAGAAGGGGAGTCAAATTGATCAGCTATGCTGATTTGAAGGAATAGATTTGCTCGTTACTCGTTGCTTGTTACTGGTTTGACTGCAATTTAGTATTTGATTTATTTATTAATTATTCAGTTCTCACTCCTTTGTAATTATAAATATCCCATTGTCGGTTCCAATCCAGATTCTGTCAATGGGATCTGCTTCAATAAAAGTAATACTGTTAAAGTCAAAATCTGGCGAACTCCATTTTTCAGCATCATAAAACAAGATACTTTCTCCATCTAAGATTAACCATCTCTATTGATACTAACAGTCAAATTACAATAATAGTTGCGTTGTTCAGGTTAGAGAATTCTCTGGAATGCAGAATGGATGTTCACTAATTCATTAGTTTACTGGTTCACCGGTAGAATTATCAATTTTTCTTCTTCTTGAAGTGTTTTCTATTCTTTTTCCCCTTTTTGTCGGCTTTATAAGCACTTTTATATTGAATATCATTCATTCTTTTCGGATTGATTATGTTAACATTCGGAGCGGTGGAGCTTTTGTATAGGGATTTGTGGGTGGAAGTCTTAACATTTTTTTTATTCGAACTTGTTGCACCTTTAAAAAGGGATTTGTGGTTTACCTTTAATTTCCCCTTTTTTGTTTTACCAGTCACGCCCATGTATAAGGACTTGTTTTTCCCAACTTTAATGTTGCCTTTCTTTGTTTTTGGATTGTTTACTCCCCGAAAAAGATAATTATTGGAGGCTCTTTTCTGAGAAGAACACTGGAAGAAAAAGAGTGTGAGTACTAACAATAATATCCTGCTCATAAACAATAATTGCTCATTAACGACGTCAATTTAACAATTATTGGCGTTTTTACATCAGGTACGCTTATTATTTAAAGAGGTTTTTGGAGGAATAGCTTATGATGGAAGTGCAATGATCAAACTAATAACAGCTATTGCAATACCAAGGGCTGATAAAACCAGGCGGATGTGTTCAGTTGGATTATATATTGAATTCAACCATGGAAAGTGAGTCCAGTTAAGAGCTTTTCTATCAATTTCCCATTTTTTCAACAACGCTAACAATTCTGTCCTGCTTCCCATAGTTGTGTAAATATCCTCAAATTTCTTTAATTCATGTATAATACGTTGAAAAAATCATGCCAGAAATGATCCAAATCCTGGACTCTCAACTATATATAAACCCGGGGCTGAGAAAGATTGTATTTTCCACATCCCGACAACCTTGAATTCTGAACCCGTAACCACAACACCTATTTCCTTGCAACTGCCAGAATATGCGCACTAATACTTAACAGTTCCTTATTGTCTTCAACCCTTCGGATGGATTCCATTAAAAGTGTTTTATAATGAGCATCATTCCATTTTTTTTCGAAATCCGGAAGTAACCAGCCGAAACTGTCAACTGCAAGCATCTTTTCGACCTCAAAACCTGCTTCTTTTACTTCATCCTCCAATTCGGTTGGCTGATGGAAATAAGCTGTTGTAAAGTATTCCAGTTTATTGGTCAGGTTCCTGTGCTGTCCTGTAGATATGTCCTGATCGATAATCTGGAAGAAGTCCGGATCTTTAATGAATTCGCGGAAATACCCTTCAAGCATTGAAGCATAACGGGAAATACCAGCACAAAATATAATTCCACCATCTTTTAACACCCTCTTTGCTTCAGTTAGGGCTGTAATTCTCTCCTCTTTATCAACCAGATGATATAATGGTCCCATAAACAGGATGATGTCAAAACTATTGTCTTTATAATCAAGTTTTCTTGCATCACCAATTTTGCAGGAATCAAGCTGGATTTTAAGGTCTTTGTCTGACTTGTTCGCTTTATGTACATTGATCTCAACAGGATCCACAAGGTGCACCTCATGCCCCAGTCCTTTCAACCAGAAAGAATAAAATCCGGCACCTCCACCAATATCAAGGATTTTCTTTTTAGCCTGTGGTAGATACCTGGTTATAATCTCTTTGGTACGCTCCCTCTCGAGTTGAAAAACATCTTTTTGAAGCCGGTCGAATTCGATACCTGAATTATAATACCCAAGTATTTCCTTATCTATTTTCATATTTCTCTGTATTTATATTGAACGAAAGCTTCTATTGCTTCGTATTCTGCCATTCCTAATTCATCATATAATTTAGCAGTTCCCTGATTTCTGTCTTTGGCCCTTTGCCAGAATTCCCTTGGATCTGTCCCCGGGAATAAGGCAGCATCTTTCTGAGATTGATGCTTGAATATGGCTTTCATTTTCCGTTGCAATTCATTCGGACTAAGGGGAACAGCCATTTCTACCTTTTCAACTTCCCATTCGTGCCAGGCACCACGATATAACCATACCCAGCAATCATTCATCCATTCTTCATCTTTCAATTGGTCAACTGCTCTGAAGATGGCCTCCAGGCAGACTCTGTGAGTGCCATGAGGATCAGAAAGATCACCCGCTGCATATATCTGATGGGGTTTGATTTTAGTGATAAGGTCTATCGTTATTTGAAGGTCAGCTTCTCCTAATGGTTCCTTCTTGACTTTTCCAGTCTCATAAAAGGGCATATCCATGAAGTGAATATTTTCATCCGGGATACCAACAAATCGACAGCCAGCGGTGGCCTCCGCCCGTCTTATCAAACCCTTGATCTCTTTTACCGCATCACAATCAACCTGTCCTGGTTTTTTATTCTTTATGAATTCTATGACATCCTTTTCAATATCTTTGATTTTCTTGAAATTACCATCAAATGCCTGTGCATACTGTGATGCGAAATCAGCAAATCTCAATGCGTCATCATCAAATACAGCGATATTGCCAGATGTCTGATATGCTACGTGTACCTCATGTCCCTGGTCAACTAACCTGATGAATGTACCACCCATGGAAATTACGTCATCATCAGGATGTGGGCTGAAAATGATTACCCTTTTTGGAAATGGAGATTTTCTTTCGGGTCTTGATGTATCATCTGCCTTCGGTTTCCCTCCGGGCCAACCAGTAATGGTTCGTTGTAACTCATTGAATACTTTTATATTGATACTATATGAAGATCCTTTCTGTGCCAGAAGGGCACTCATGCCATTATCATTATAATCACGGGATGTAAGTTTTAAAATTGGCTTATTCACTTTTTGACATAGCCAAACCACCCCTTTTCTGATCATAAAATCATCCCATTCACATTCATGCAACAACCAGGGGGTCGCTTCACGGGTCAGTTTTGACCCGGCAGCTTCATCAGTAATTATAGTTGCATTAGGATGGCATTGCAGGTGGCTTGCCGGGACAGCATCATTCTCTTTTTCCTCTACTGTCTTCTGAATAATTCCTGCTTTTCCTTCTCCCCAGGCCAATAGGTAAATTCGTTTCGCATTTAGAATAGTCCCTAATCCGATAGTGATACCATGGCGCGGAACATTGTCTTCACCAAAGAAATCACTGGCAGCTTCAATCCGGGTTATATGATCCAGTGCAATAATCCGTGTTTTTGATTCCTTACCGGATCCAGGTTCATTAAATCCAATGTGTCCAGTGCCTCCGACAGTTACCAGGTGAATATCGATACCCCCATATTGCCGGATCTTTTCTTCATATGCCTTGCAATAATTGTCAATCTTATCAAATGGTATTGTCCCATCAAGTACGTTTATGTTTTTCTTTGGAATATCAATGTACTCAAAGAAATTTTCATTCATGAAGCGAACATAACTCTGGATGCTCACTGACTCCATGGGATAATATTCAATATTATTGAAAGTCACAACATTGGTGAAGTTGAGTCCATCCTGTTCATGCATCCTGATCAATTCTTCAAAAACGCCAATAGGTGCTGATCCAACTGGCAGCCCAAGCACAAAGGGTCTATCTTTGCTTTGCTTTTTTCGTATCTGTTTAGCAATTTCTTCTGCAAGAGCCAGGGAAGCTTGTTCCATTGTACCGAAAATTGCAGTTGGTATCTTTTCATTTACGGTCCAGTTTGGATCAACTGCATGGTCTAATAAATTTCGCTTAACGAGTTTCATATAAGCTGTGCTACTTAAAGATTTTAAAGGATTAACTCATGGGAAGGCAAAATTAGGATATTTTCCCTTTAAAGAAATTGAAATGTAGAATAAGAAATTGGTTCCCATTATAAAAATAAATTTTAAGAGACCGTATCAAAAAAAATTTTCACACAAAGAACGCGAAGTTAATCGCTAAGATCACAAAGTATTATCTCCTGAAAATGAATAGTTTGTGCAATCCTGCCTCGCTGGTCTCCGGTATCCAGAACCTCTGATCAAGGCACACAGACAGGTTCGCTTTCCCTTTTTGGACTCTACGAGAACCCTTTCTGAACTTTTAAGATAGCCTATCATAACATCTGGTGTGGTAACAACTTTTTTAATTTATTAAAGGCTCAATTATTACTCCTTTCTTATTGCTTATACGTTATCTGTATATACAAACAAAGAGTCAAACTGTATGTATTTTCGATGCATGAGCGGTCGGACCGTTATGATTCTGGAACATGATTCAGCGATTTGATCAATTCAGGTATGGTGATTTCTGTTGGGATTCTGTCTCTTAACTGTCTGACCGCTTTAAACACATAATGTAAAAGGAATTCCTGGGATTATAAGTTATGCTGTAACATTTTATAGTCTCAAACTTGCATCTATTCTTTACCAGCTGGGTAAGCCTGCAACTTGCCAACCTCCAACTATTTAAAACGCCCACTTAAGCCGCCAATACAAAAAATGTGGGTAATCACCGTAAAGGGTACCATCGTCACCAAAGAAAAACTGGGCAGTAAACATGAACTCAAGATTGTCCTGCAGGGAGAATGTCCCGGATGGCCCAAAGAAAAATGAGCCGTCATATGGATTGACAATAGATGCTAAATCGCCTTTGATAAGAGGCGAGACCTGGTAGGACACCTGTCCCAAAAGCTCGGTCCTTGAAAATGTTAGATTCTTTGCCGAAACACTTTTTAACAACAGAAATGATTCATCGATAACAATATTGCCAGTAGATCCTGCACTGTTATAAATTGCTGCCAGATGTAGAAAGAGACTATTTCGGAAAGTATAATCGCCAGATATGGAACCTACCAACTGGCCTTTTGTAGCTGCTGAATCATAAAGTGAGTGGAAATAGGTGAATTCACCCCTGAATCCACCTCCCTTGATATCCCCGGACCAACCGGTTCCAAATACGGCATCATTCTTTACATACCCCCCAAGAAATTGAATGTCATAATTCCACTTATTGAACCTGTAATTCCCTGCGAAAGACATGTCTTCAATGCTATCACCAACCTGGTAAACAAATTCTGCTTGAGAGGTAAAACTTGTATAATATTGCATCCTGAGCGCATCGGTACCTGGCCTTTCTTCATAATCAAAATCAAAAAATGAATAGGCATTGAATACATCATTTGGATTCCATACCAGGTTCTGGCCCCAGTTAATACGCTGCCGCCCCAATCTGGCCTGAAAATCGCCTGAGGTATAATCGATCCAGACTCGGTCAAGGGTAGTATTAAAAACATATGAATCACCTGTTGCAATATTCCAGGAAAGGTCCCAATAACCATTATCCTGTTCAATATACTTAGCATAATCCGGGAATAATTGAACTGATGCACCATAAAATATCCTGTTCCTGAATTCAACTGCAGCAGTCCAGTTATCAGAAGGAAACCACCTTGTATCAATACGGTTATGGATCAAATTATCAACATACCAGTCTTTTTCAATATCTTCGACCATAACGGTCTGAAGAAATTTCAAATATCCTTTAGCAGTGAATTTGGAATCATCTTGTGCCTTAATTGTAAAAGAAGTGCACAAGAAAACCAACCCGGCTAAAAATAACCTGAGGAATTTATTGCTATTGAAGTTGCTCTTAGTCACCTTGATTTCAAACCTTCTTCTCGTCACTGATAATTTTTCCGTCTTCGATTGTGATTACACGTCTGGCTTTTCTAATCACCCGCTGATCATGTGTAGAAAAGATAAACGTGATTTTCTCTTCCTTATTCAGTTTCTCCATGATGTCAAGGAGGTTCTCGGTTGATTTGGAATCAAGGTTAGCCGTGGGTTCATCTGCAAGTATGAATTTCGGTTTTGATGCAAGTGCCCTGGCAACGGCAACACGCTGTTGCTGACCACCTGACATTTTCCCAGGTCTGCTGTCCAACCTGTCACCCAGCCCAACCTCATCCAAAAGTGCGGTGGCCCGGTCAGTTCTTTCTTTTTTGGGCTTTCCCTGGAGGTGCATAATAAATTCTACATTTTCGAAGGCTGTCAATACAGGGATCAGGTTATAAGCCTGGAACACGAAACCAATGTTATTTAACCTGAAATCAATGAGTTTCCGGGATTTCAGTTTCCAGATGTCTGTGCTATCGATTGTTACTTCCCCTGATGTTGGTTTATCCAGTCCACCAAGGAGATTGAGAAATGTGGTTTTGCCTGATCCTGACGGACCAACAACAGCTGCAAATTCACCCTCTTCAACTGACAGATCAATTCCATCGACGGCACGTACTTCTATTCCTGCTCCGTCATAAACTTTTGTAAGATTTTTTATTTCTATAACGCTCATTGTTATTAATTTTCAATTTTATGCTTTATTCAATTCTCAGTGCATCCGCCGGATCATTTTTCAATGCTTTATAGGCAGGATATATCGATGCAACAATACCAGTTACTATCACCATGACGGTAATTTCAACCAGGTACTGGGGATCAATTTTCAGATATACAAATGGATCATACCCAAGTGACCGGTAACCAGTACTCCACATTGAAAGGTCGAATGCATTTGTTTCATAATACTTTGATATGAGCCAGCCTATTACGATCCCCACAAGCCCGCCTGTCAGGGAAAGCATTATGGTTTCAAGCACAATCATCCGGAAGATCCTGAGTTTGTTCATACCGATGGCCATCAGCATACCCAGTTCTTTTACCCTTTCAAGTACAACCATCAACATGGTATTGATGATGCCAAACAGTAGTGCCAGTAATACGATGATGATGAATATATACATGAACATGGCCATGGATTCAGTCAGGTAACTCATTTCAGGGCTTATCTCTTTCCAATTCAATACTTCGTGGTGCCCGGCAATCTTTTTAATGTTTCCCTGTACTGATTCAGTAAATTCATCGTCATCAATAAGAATGGCAATTTCATGAGCAGCGTTTCCAGGAAAGCTGATCAGTCGTTGAATATCTCTGTTTATAACGTAAACAACTCCTTCATCAAATACATCATTCAGTGTTTCAAATAGTCCAACTATTCTGAATGCACCGGCCGTGATATTATTATCGAGATCCTGCAGTGTAATAATCACCTTGGATCCCATTTTAACATTCAGTTTTTCTGCCAGTTTTTTACTGATTACAACAGGATTCCTGCGTTTTTCATTGAAATAGGAGCCTTCAACAATTTTGGTATGCAGATTGGAAACCAGTTTTTCATTCGTCGTATCAATACCTGTGATTTTTACACCAGAAGCTGTTTCAGCGGATGAGATCATGGAGAAAATAACGGTCCTGGTGGCCACTCCCATAACATGTTCCATTTCAGCAATTTCATTCTGAACATCCGTTGCGTCTGGTATAAAACTCTTTATATCGTTGGATTGCCTGAAATCATTGTTATGAATTTGGATATGCGCAATTTCTGTTTTAATGGCTTTGTCTATTCTTTGATGCATCATGCCAACCATAAAAGCAGTTGCGAATATCCCTGCAGTTAGTCCAAGTGCTATGGCTGACATAATGACCAGGCTTCTAACCTTATTCCTCCAAACATTTCGCCATGCTATTGAAAAGATCATTTGGTTATATGTTTATTAGTTATCAATTACTTATGCTCTTAATGCTAAGCTTAATTTAAATGATTGAGATCTTACAACCGGGTAGATAGCTACAAGCGCTGTGATAACGAAGATTGTTATTACCTGGTTGTAGAAAACAGAAGAAGCCCATGAGAAATACATGGCTGGTTCTATTCCCATATCTTCCATTGCCTTTGCAGCGTCTCCGGTTAGTGGTATAGGATTATTAACCATATACCCGATTAAAGGGATACTTCCAGCAAATCCGGTTAATACACCGATAACACCAATCAGGATGGTCTCATAGAAAAGAATGGCTGATAACTTGGTGCGTTGCATTCCTATTGCTATTACTACACCCAGTTCCCGTTTTCTTTCAGATACCATCATCATCACAGTACCGAATATCCCGAAACCGATGATTATGTAAAGAAGAGCTTTCATGAAAAGTCCCCCGGCCCGGTCTGCTTCAATTTGGCTCACGATTTCCGGTTGCATAATATCCCATGATTTAATGCTGAATGGAGGTCCTATTACTTTATCCAGTTTTCGCATTGCCTTGGGAAGGGCATATTGATCTTTAAACATAAGCACAAGTGCAGTTAACCGGTTTTCAGCAGCATAAAACTCCTGGCAATTTGAGATTTCCATGTATACTGTCTGCTTGTTTAGCTCTGGCAATCCAAATTTCAATAATCCGCGGATCGGATATTTCCCGGCTGCACTTACACCATGGTAACCCTGACTGATCAGAACCATCGTATCGCCAACATCCAGTTGCAGGTAGTTTGCAAGGTCTATACCAACCAGGACACCGAGGTCACCGGGTTTCAGGTATTCTCCTTTATTGATCCATTTGCTCACCGTGGTGACCTTGTCTTCCTGTATCGGATCAATGCCCATTACTAAAGATCCTTTCGTAATGGTTTCAGATGAAGCTAGTGCAAAAGATTCCAGCCTTGGAGTATAGTGAACTACTTCTTCAACTCCGTTTACTGATTTGATCAACTCCCCTGAATACTCGAATGTGTTGTTGATGGTCTTTTCATCCCAGTATTCTTCATCGTGTATCTGGGCATAACCGGAGTAAAACTTCACCACATTATCGATCATCGAACTGTAAGTGCCTTCCTGCATCGATGACATAATTGTTGATAGCAAAACCCCGAAGAAGATAGATGCGACGGTGATCAAAGTTCTCCGCTTATTCCTCCAGAGGTTCCTCCATGCTAATTTAATGTTTGTAAACATTTGATTCAGTTTATAAATAAATAGATCATATTATCTTACCCGTTTCATATTCTGCTGTGAGAAATAGTTTTCCGGAATTGGTTTATCAAATTCTGATTCCAGAATCTCGATGATGGTCATATTTCCTTCTTCATCAGCAGGGATCATCTCCCATCGTGTTGGTAATTCCCTATCGTGCATCTTTTTAATGTTTTTCAGGTTCATGATGTTAACCAGGTATCCATCCTCGTCATAATACTCCACTTTACGCTGGTTATAATCCTTATCTACCCATGCAAGTATTTTTCCCCAGACAACCGGGGCATCTTCTTTTGGTATAAGCTGGATCTTCCAGCAAGTAGCGCCGTCTATCTCTTCTTCCCCTGCAAGCGTATGTACGTAATCATTTACAATGGATGATTCCCTGACCAGGTCATCATTGGTAAAGTCAGATCCCATCCAGGATTGCATCATCATAGAAGGAGGGATCTTGATCATTCTTTCAATGGAAGGAACCCAGTTCCACATTTCCTTTTCCCGTTTAAGGAATACCTGCCCTTTTTCCTTTGCTGGTGCAGTTATCAGGATCAATGAATACTTTGTCCCCTTCGACCAGCTTTTCATTGTAACGGTACGTTGCCATTCTGGTCGTTGAATAGTCATTTTCATCTCCTGCCTGCTGTAATCGCCTCGCTGTTTCCGATCCACCATCTTTATGATTTCAAGTGCATCCTGTCCATTTACCAGTAGGGAAGGTGCGAGTAGTACGATGACCATCCAGACTGTTCTAAACAACTTCTTCATTTTACTTTCTGTATTTATTGTTTTGTAGAATCATATATTTCTATTTGATCAAAGAACTGATCAATGATCTTATTAAATACCGGTATCATTGGCCCCACATCCAATCCCAGGGAGAAGAACAGACCCTGACCTTCCATAAGGTATGTAAGATGTTTTGTCAGGATTTCAGGATTCAGGTCATTTTTGATTTCGCCACGTTTTTGAGCTTCGTCAAACCAGTTTTCAAATGCTGCTGAATACATACGATAGTATACTGCTATTCTCTTCTTAAAATGATCATGTCTGAGCGCCTCCTGTAGAAAAAGCAGGTAATTACTGATGCCAATCCCTTCTGACATTATATGTTTCAACTCTTCGGATATTTGGGAGTATTGTTCAAATAATATTTTAATGTTTTGTCGAAGTGTTTGTGTTTGATCAAAATCAAAACTGAAATCCTCCATGAAATGAAGGAAATACTTTTCTATGGTTTGATGGTATAGTTCTTCTTTACTTGAGAAATAATGATAAAATGCCCCTTTGGATAGTTCCGAAGCAGCTACTAGTTCATTCATCGTTACTTCTCTGTATCCTTTTTCAAAAAAAAGTTTAAATGCAGTCCCCAGTATATGTTCTCTCGTATCACCCATCAAACCGACCGTTTGGTATGTCTACTTAAATGTACGAGGTTTCTTTAAAAAATGTTGTCTTTTTTATTTTTTCCCCCATCCAACCACCAACCACCAATCACCAATCACCAATCACCAACCACCAATAACCCAATGCACTCTAATATCCATCAAACTGGACCGGTTCAGTTTTCAGCCATTTGTTGAAAAATCTCTTCCATGCTGGATCAATTTCAGGTCCGTTGGCAGCATGACCATCTGCAGTAGGAACAAATTCGAACCGTTCAGGAATGCCCAGCAATTCATAAACTTCCATGGCTCTGTTTACATACCCCCAGCTTTGGAGGTCATCAGAATGACCCTTAAAGAACTCTTTGTCACAGTTGCCACCAATTATCATGAATGCCCGGGGTGCACATAATGCCATGAGTTCATGGTGGTTACGTTCAAATCCAGGTGTTTCCGGATCAGGATCCAACAGGCTTTGAACCGTGCCACGCAACTCAGGATAAGGGTATCCTTCTGTGTTGATACCAGGGAATGTATGGCTCCAGTCGAGATACCACGGATCGTACCAGTTAGTACTGCCATTAAGAGCTATATGTGGATCTATGGATACTGTAGCCTTAATTTCAGGTGAAAAGGCTGCCACATATACAGCGGTTTTTGCACTCAGGGAAAGGCCTATAAATCCAATTCTGTCAGGGTCGACCTGGGGTAGCGAACAGAGGTATTCGGCTTCACGTTGAACATCATGCACCATTTTCGCCATGGGAAGCCAATGGCCGAATCGTTCATATACTTTCTCATTTGCACCAGATCGAAAATTTGTACTGTCACGATAATTACGAATAAATGACCAGCTCGTAAGGACAACATACCCATTTCGGGCAAGATATGATCCCCACCAACGCTCTGGTTCAGTAAAATCTGGTGTGGTAGATACCCAGGCAATTATAGCTGGCATTGATTCCCGGGATGGATTTTTTGGTAATAATAAAAGATGATCCTGGTAAAAATCAATTTCTATTGGGATACCAATGTGCATCCGGATATAATCACCCATATCATCATGACTATAAGTTTTGATATTGGTAATGTCCCCAAACCATTTTTCATCTTCAGGTGATGGTTCCAGTTTACCCAGTACTTCTGTCCAGAGCTTTATAAGTTCCGGTCGACGTTTCCCATACCAGTCTTCCGACGTTTCAATTTTCTCGCCCGCCTTAGTAAACAGTATTGAAGGAATAACCACAGAATCCTGGCCTTCCTGGGGCGCCGGGCCACCCATCCAGCGATGATAGGTAAGCCTGTCTTCGGGTCCGGATTCTGAAATACAGGATAAAATGATTAAAAGAAAAAATATGGGTGTCTTTCGATACAAATTACACAGGACAGTCATAATTATAAGTTATTTTTAGCTTTCTCAAACCTGAATTCGTTGATGCTGTATACTTTTATTGGCTGACTTTTTCCGGAGAGCATAATATCACCTTTAAAATCCACAATAAACTTCGATTTAATATCGGCACGTTCAGTAAAACTTTCTGAAACCAGTAATAATTCATTGAGAGAGTTACACTGAGATTCTAATCTGGCGGCAGTGTTAACTGCATCGCCATGGTACGCGATTTCCTTTTTCAGGTCTCCGGTTTCAGAAACTGTAACATGGCCAATGTGCATACCGGCTTTAAACACTGGTGAAAAGCCATATCGTTTCTGGTAATACTCATCTTTTTTTTTCAATATTTCCTTGAAATCAAAAAAAAGATTGATGGCATTCTGACGTTTAAATGCTGTTTTCTGATTCCACGTGATGACTACCTCATCGCCGATATGCTGGTATAAAGTTGCCTGGTGGTTCAGAATGATATCAGATAGATCATTAAAACACTGGCGGATGAACGTACTGTACTTACTACTTCCAAGCTTCTCAGCAAGAGTCGTACTCCCTTTCAGGTCAAGAAACATGAACACCCGTTCTTCTTCCTTCGGTTTATGATACTTACCTAACAGTATCTTCCTCATTTCTCCCGGGCCGAATTTTTTATTGAACTGGATAAAAATGTTAATTATAAAGATTACAATTATTATATATACACCCATTGCAATCCCGGTTTTAATTGGAATGGATGATGACATCTGAATCATTTCCTCAAAAGCCATTATGTTAAATACCAGATATGTAGAAACAACCAATACACCGGCTACTATAAAGCCGAGTATATATAAAAAAGACTTTGACAGAATGATAATCCATAGCGGCTGACGTTTGAATATTGAGTTTTCAGTTAATGTGTTTATCAAGCCGAAAAGGATCCCAAAAAAAACAGATGAAGATATAAATTCCAGATGAACTTTTCCTGAGAATATGTATTGTGTTATTTTGTTATCATGGAGATATTCTCTTTGACCCCAGAACACAATAAAGTAATACAGGTAGAATGCAAATAGCCAGGCAAATATCATATATAACCATTCCTTGGCAGCGATCCTTGTTTTCAGGCTCATAACATTAAATATTTACCCGAAAATAAAAAAAGGCAGCCACATTTCTGACTGCCTCCATAATTATAAATAGTACTTTTTAGCCTTGTGTCAACTCTTTGATCTTTTCTCTAAGTTCATCGCCACGAAGGTTCTTTGCAATTATTTCACCATTGCGGTCAATTAAAACTGTATGTGGAATTGCCCTGACACCATATAATTCAGCACCCTTGCTGTTCCAGCCCTTTAGATCCGAAATATGATACCAGTTCAACCTGTCATCAATAATGGCTTGTTTCCATGCTTCTCCTTCTTCATCAAATGATACGCCCAGGATTTCAAATCCCTTCTCATTGTAATCATTATAAATTCCGACAACATTCGGATTTTCTCTCCGGCAGGGACCACACCAGGATGCCCAGAAGTCAATCAGAATAATATTTCCTTTCAGGCTTGATAAAGCAAAATCATCTCCTGTTGTATCTGCAAGCACTATATCAGTCAAAGGCTGTCCGATTGAAACTTTCTTTTGGATTGTGATATGATCATTTAACTGTTTTACATATATGGATTCGGACATTGATGGATCAAACACATTAGATAATTCCTCCATTTCCTTAATAGATAAATCGTAAACAAGTGTTCCCCAGGTGAGGTAAGGCGCGATCAGGCTACTGCTGTGTTCTTTCACATAAGCCATTCCTGCTTCTTTCTGATTATCAGATACTTCCTCGAATTTCTTATCAAGTTCTTTCTGTTTATCTTCATTTTTATCTTTTACTGCCTCAAGATATTCATTATATGTTTCGCTAAGCTGGTCATTATAATCTTGCATTTTGCTGTTGTAATCATCAAGTTCATCCTGAATTGTCGAACCAGAAATCTCAGCATATCTTGTACTATCTGCTTTAGCCTTGATGTTGATATCTGAATTTTCAACAAAAACCCTGATTGGTGACAATGTGTCTGAAACGAAGACGTAGCACATTTCAGGCATAGCCAGATGCCCCTGGAGTTTAAACTGACCATTCAAAATTTGAGAAGAATCCAATGTTATCCAATCTCCATCAACACGGCGTTTAATAATGGCTGATCCATCCTCAAGGCCTTCCATGCTACCTGATATACTAAAACTTGCTTTTGATTCTTCAGTAGTCTGACAGGTAGCAAGAAAGCTTAAAGAAATTATCCCGAGAAATAATCTTATCATAATAAATAAATATGGTTTAAAGAATAATGAAGGGGCAAAAAAATAAAGAAAATAGGAGAAAAGGAAATATACCATCTAATGCTTGACCGGGATAAGTGGCAACAGAACTTAAATTTGGAATACTATTCCGAGGCTGCAAAAATTAAAAAAAGGGGGATAATTTTTCTAAATTGCTTTAGTATGGCACATTCCTTTAATAATGAGGCCCTCATTTATTGTATATCAGGTACTGGAAATTCACTACTAAGCGCTGGTTGGGTACGTGCTTTATTTGAAAAGGAAAACTATAAAGCACAGCTTATAAGGATTGAAAATTCGAAACTGACTGCGGAAATAATTGAAAGAAATCCTGAATATATTGTTGTGACCGGACCCGTTCATGGTTTCACCCTGCCTTGGATGTTAATCAAATTTTTCCTTCGATTGCCCAGGGGGAAGGGCCGAAAAGCCATTACGATCATTTCACGAGCTGGCATCAGAATAGGCAAAGTTTTTCCACCCGGATTGAGTGGCACTTCAAACTACCTGGCGGCCCTGATCCTGCGATTAAAGGGTTACAGAATAAGAGGTTTTCTGGCTGTGGATCTTCCGTCTAATTGGCTTTCCATACACCCTCCGGTCAGGCGCCATGTAGCTGAGAAAATTATTGCCCTGGGACAAAGAAAGGTAGAAAGATTCATGAATAAGATATTTGCAGGGAAAAACGCATGGTTAACATTGGACAATATATACGAGTTCATATTTGGAATAGGTCTGATCTATGTATCCTTCCTGTATCTGATCATTGGTCGATTCGGATTGGCTAAACTTTATTTCACAAATGAGAAATGTGACGGATGTAAGATCTGTGCAGAAAGTTGTCCGGTGGGAGCTATCGAGTTGTGGGGTATGAAAAAAGATAAACCATACTGGACATATAATTGTGAAAGTTGCATGCGGTGTATGAACCTTTGCCCACGTAAGGCGATTGAAACACATCATGGATATCTGGCCTGGTTGATTTGGGTTACCACATTCTCGCTTAGTTCTTACCTGTTGATTCACTATAATGATATTATTCCAGGTATGGAATTGATACGATCGGGTTCCGGCAGGTTTATTGTAGACCTTATTTATGTTTATCCGGCAATATTTATTTCCTATTTCCTTTTTTATTTCCTGAGTCGTATTCCCATAATGAATAAATTCTTTTCACGCACAGCATTAACCCATTATTACGGCAGATACATAGCTCCGGGAACGAAGAAGGCTCTTTCAAAAAAGTTCAAAAAACGGAAAGACCATCACTCAATGAAGAATTGATTTATACCTAAAATATCTATTAATTTTCACTCGTTTATTCATGTTGAAAAAGATAAGATAGTGATGAATGAGTTAGGACGGTTGGCTCTTTATTGGATTACCTCCCGGCAACCAGCGACTGGCTTTCAGCAACCAGTTAATCACAACCATAATAGTAAAATCCTCATATCAAAAACCTTTACAATATTTAGATAGAACCCTATATAAATCCCATCTTTGCAACTTGATTTTTATAGATGTAGATGTATAAGAACAAGAATATATACGGTCTTCAGTTCTGGATGCTCTGTTTAAGTTCTGTCCTGTTTTTTGGCAGTTTTAATATGATCATTCCGGAATTACCATCCTATCTTGATAGTCTGGGTGGGGAGGATTATAAAGGACTGATCATCGCCTTGTTCACACTTACAGCAGGTCTTTCGAGGCCTTTCAGTGGTAAACTCACAGATACGGTAGGACGGATACCAATTATGATATATGGTGTGATTGTCTGCTTCGTTGTTGGCTTTCTTTATCCCGTATTAACAACAGTTGCAGGATTCCTGTTTCTAAGATTTATCCATGGGATGTCCACCGGTTTTAAGCCTACTGCCACATCGGCCTATATCGCGGATATATCTCCATTCAACAGGCGTGGTGAAGCACTGGGAGTACTTGGCTTTTTCGGCAGCCTGGGAATGGCATCCGGACCTGTATTAGGAAGTTATATTGCTTCGGCCTATTCATTAAATGCCATGTTTTATACCTCGTCTGTAATTGCGCTAATGTCTATAGCAGTATTGATTGGAATGAAAGAAACACTTGAGCGACCACAAAAGTTCAAACTATCCCTATTAAAAATCAAATGGTCGGATGTGATCGAACCCAGGGTAATTCCACCGGCTATTGTCATAATGCTCACAACCTTTTCATTTGGAGTTATATTAACAATCGTACCTGACTTGAGTGATCATCTTGATTTGCCTAATAAAGGCATTTTCTTTGCCATATTTACGGTTACTTCACTTATAACCCGAATATTGGGAGGTAAGGCATCTGACATATATGGGCGAATTCCCATACTAATGGTTGCTTGTGTTGTTTATATTGTATCCTTGATCCTGCTGGGTATGTCAGATACACTTATCTGGTTTTACTCCGCTGCAGCACTTTATGGTATTGGAGTAGGTTTCAATACGCCAACCGCATTTGCCTGGACAATTGATCTGAGTGACGAGGAGCATCGAGGAAGGGGGATGGCAACAGCATTTATTTCGTTAGAGATTGGCATTGGAATGGGAGCCATATTGTCTGCCTGGATCTATGCAA
>JBHOSY010000032.1:0-32000 GCA_042584165.1 Bacteroidota bacterium
ATCTTCAGTAATGCTTACATCATTTGAATCACAAATCAAACACCCCCCCGGGGCAAGAATTTTCTTCAAATGGACTAAAATCTTCTCTAATCCATTCAAATCCTGACATATTCCCAACCCATGTCCGAGCAACAGAATGGTATTAAATTCTCCTTCATTTAAGTCAAGGATATCTGAGTGAATAATATTTAAAATCTTCTGCGATTTTAACACTTCAACAGCCTCAGGGATGATTTCCATTGCGTAAACATTAAATCCTCGCTCTTGAAGGATCAGGCTATGTCTTCCAGCTCCCGCTCCGACATCCAGTATTTTCCCTTTACACTTTGAAAGTGCTACTTTATCACCAGGGTTTATTGATTCCGGGTCTGAAAAAAAAATTGATGCAGGAAGATCTGCTTTATTGCCATCCTCCCGGATTATCATATTTTTTGCATCATCCTGGCCACCGTAATAGTCTAACAGGGCTTTACCAAATGGTCTTAAAGATTCGATATTTGTGTACATAATTAAGATCGGAAACCTTGTACCGGGGTTTAATGCCTGGAATTAGTATTTTTCAATGGAAATTATTTGAAACTTATATTTTCAACAAAATCGCCTACCTGGAAAATATCGGTTCTTGTTTCAGTAAGTGGTTGCCCAGCTATTGTACATCCTTCGAATACAACATTCTCAACGAGATGATCCTCATTAAAACCCTTTAAAATAATTGGCCTTTCAGATTCCCATTTAATATTTTTTAAATGGATTCCACTAATATGACCAGGAGGATTTACGTCATACTTTGTTCCATCGGTGATATGTAACTCAAAAAGTTTAAACATTCGATCTTCAGCCCTGATGTCTTCATAAAGAATATTGTGGATCCGGGCAGGGCCATCACAGATAACGCTAAATGCTGAATGTCCATCCACTCTGCTACCACCCCGGGCAATTATTACATCACAATTCCTGACGACCACATCACTTACAGATGGCCCATTTGTCTCAAATCCGATGGTTACTCCATCACTGAAAGCAAAACCGATCATCGTATTATTACTGATTTCAATATCTTTTACCACATGTGTTGAATCCGGAGATTTAATCGCTATGCAATCATCAGTACATCTCAAAAAGCAATTATTAATAATCATCTGTTTAGAACCAAGTGGATTGATTCCGTCTCCTCCTGGACCAAAGCTGATTACTTTTACTCCCTGGTATTTCACATTATTGCAATTTATTACTGTATTGGTCCAGCTAATTCCGTTTCGGATCATTATTCCATTAAATTCAATTTCCGCTCCATCTTCAAGTACAACCATCCGTTGATGCTTGAATCCACCATCAAGAATTCCCCTGCCATGAACCTTAATGTCTGAAGCGCCCTTAACCCGAATTCCCCCATAGACCAGGGCCCCACCAGCAATATAGAGTTCTTCACCATCTTTAAGTTCCATCATCCCTGCATGGTGAACACCAGGTCCATAGTAGCGTACATTCTGGTTATTTGCTTCCGGTCGTTCTTTCTCAACAGGATTGGCAAAAAAACATAGTGGGGGCAATTCATCAATTTCAATATATAACTTATCGGGACCCGGTATATTGAATCTGATTTTGTTGCCTTGTATTTCAGCATTTATCCCCCTGCTATTGGGACGGACAAATGCTTTATTAATTTTATCTGTTATTTCAATTTCAATTATCATGGAGTCATCACATGAAAAATCAGCAAGATGAACCTCCTGTTGATCATTTGTGAATTCACTGCTGGTAAACCAGTCAGGCAATTTACCGATATCCATTTTAGTCAGAAATTTCTCGGTCCATATCGATTTTCCATTGACTGTGATTGTATACACGTCACTGGTTTCACAACCATCAATAACAGGATAAGTTATTACGCTTTCCTGCTGACATCCATTAAAAAATAAGAAAGAAACCATTATTAAAAATGATGTCAGTGATTTTGAAAATTGAATATGGGATCTCATTTACTATGAATTAGATTTTAACATTCCTGGTTTCTTACTGACCTGTTTTTTCCTGATGAATGGCGTCAACAAGACTATAATCATCTGTATCATCTCCCAATTGCCAGAACATGATCCCACCGAGCCCTTTCTCTCGTGCATAACTCGTTTTTAACTTTACTGAAACTGTATCGTCATATGAGAAAAAAATACTATCCTGTGCATTGTAAAGGTATGGGGCCTTGGCAACAGGATCCCAATATCTTACGTACCCATTTATCCCCTCATATTTCTCGCGAATATCCCCATACTGAGCCCAGGATATAAATATATCCCTACTGGTTTGATACAATCCATTGTTTTCGGGGGGCACACCTTTCCATGCCCTTCCATAGAAAGCTCCACCGATGACAATCTGTTGAGGATTCACGCCCAGTTCCAAACAATAGCTTACAATTTTCTCTGCCGATCGGGGTCCTCGACGCCATTCACTTTCTTCCAACCAAATTCCCCATGGTGTTCCCTCCACGTCCTCTTTTTTGATCCAACCCAGGTTGGTATGGTGTGCCGGGAATTTTGAATATCCTCCCACAAGGTCATACGTCATTACATTCATATAATCAGCATATTTCATCACTTCAAGGGTTTCAATATGGTCATAGTAGCGTTTCCACCCTGCAGAAGCAAAGGTTAGTGTCAGCTTTTTACCGGTTGCATCCATCCCCTCCCTCAACTCACGCATCAATGCAGTGAAATTCTGCTTATCCTCCGGTCTGGCATTAGTACCAGGCGCTGCAATTCCGGGATACTCCCAATCCATATCAAGCCCATCAAGGTTGTATTCAACGATAAAATCAATGGCGCTTTTCACAAATCCTTTCCTGGTTACCGGATCCGTAACCATATCAGAAAAACCACCAGCACCCCATCCACCACAGGCAATCATCACCTTAAGATGAGGATGGGCTTTTTTCTGCTCAACTAATCGTTTGAGTTTTTCAGATGAAATTTCACGCTTAAACTGCATTTTATTATCAATCACTTCAGTAAAGGAGAATATGATATGTGTAAGCTTATCGAGTGGCAGGTCCTGCGGGCGGTAATTATCCCGTGGTGCTACATAGTAGGCCATTACAACAACATCATCATCGATTTTATCCTTTTTAGCAGAATCACATGAAAACATGACACTGATAAGGAGTATCGGGAGAAAAAATCTAATGCTTTTCATGATAGTTAAGTTAGAATAATACTTTATGAAAAATGGGATCGGTTTTACGGATCTACACGAATTTAACAGAAAAGAAAAAGAATTCCATTTAATAGATTGAATGTGATTGATTAGGGAGATTCAATTTCTATTATACCGAGTGTGGTTTGGTGAAATATAATTCTAATCCCTATTCAAAAATATTTCCAAACTTAATCCCAATATTGATAGTCCGTGGTTGACAAGGCCCATAAATATATCCTGAATCTCTAAAAACGCCACTATCATAGGTTTCCTGTTGCTGGTTAAAGATATTTTGGATCCCGGCGTAAACCTGTAAATTAGTCTCTTCTCGTAATTTAAAATCGTAGGCAACGCGAAAACCTATAGCCAGAAATTTCTCCGATTGTTCCAGCCTTTGCCCTTCAATCACATCCTCATTTAAAATGGCTTCAATTTCCTTCTGTCTTCTGGGATCGATCGTACTCAGATCATCTGAGTTAATCAGTTCCCATTCTTCATCCGTGATCGGATTCAGTCCATAATGTGGAACATACATGCTTCCTGCATAGGTACCTGTCAGAGATAAATCCCAATTCTTGATTCCGTGATAATCTAAAGTAAAAAAACCGTATTGCCCGGGAGTTCGGAGAAATTGCATAGTGACACTTTCAGGATCATCACCCCACTGTTGTAGTTCATCATATTCGCTTTTCTGAATCGTATATCCAATCTGCGCAGTGAGATCATTTGACAAAGCTGCATTAAATTCAAGATTCAAACCAGCCACAAAGGCACCACTCTCTGAATTATTCCTGGTTTTTAAAAGTGTTTTTGTTGAATCGATAAATGAATATTCATATGCGAACGGATCCAAAAGCCGGGTATAAAATCCTTCAACCAGTAATTCAGTTAATATTGATCCAAAAACCTCTGTGTATCTGAAAGATGATGTAAGGTTATGTGAGGATTCTTGTTTAAGCCCTGATTCATTGGCATGAACGATCCGTCTCGAGCCACTGGCCTCAATATGTAGATCTTCATCAAATATCTGTGGGGGACGGTATCCCTTTGCATAACTTATCCTGTACTGAAGGATTGGTGATATATCGTATAGTAGGTTTATTCGTGGGGCTATCACATTACCACTCAGATCCTGATCCCCAAAATCAATTCCCTCATCATTCAGGTCTGTGATCCAGTAATTATCATACCTGAGACCTACTGTTGCTTTTATTTTTTCCGTGCGCCAATCATATTGAGCAAATGTCCCCAGGGTATTTACATATTGATAAACAATTACAGAATTGGGATTCCCATTAGATCCGAATTTAATATCCTTTAGCTTATTATAATTGTTATCGACACCTATAATGAGTGATGATATTTTATTCAGGTTTATACTGTATTGTCCACCAAATGATGTCATGAAATCTTTGGTATTTCCATATGCATTCGGATCTTTTTCTGCACCATAATAGCTATCTCTGTCAACCTGTTGTCCAGCGATAAATACTGTAAGTTTATTGTAAGATTTCTGACTGGTAAATAAATCATAGGTAAGGTTACCTCCCGAAATAAGATGGTTAACCTGTTCCGCAATATCAGCTTCATGAGGCAAATAGTCAAATTTGTTGCCTCCGCGACGGATTTCATTTACCCTATAGAAATCCAGAGATATTTTACTGAACTGCGAGGGTTTGTAGAATGTGCTAAAACCAAGGGTTGTGTTTTTTAAGGATACCATTTCAGAAAAATCATCCCCATTCTCATCAAAAGGATCCCTGTTTCTTACTGTCCCGTAAAGGTGTATCCCACTGTTAAGATCATCTGATACAATTGATCCGTTAACATTCAACAAATTGTCGCTGGCCGGATCAGTTCCGGCATAATTGCCAACGCCAATTACACCCGATCTTGCTTCAAGGCTGAACGTATTTAAGCTTGGTTCCCTGGTTATAATATTAACAGTCCCGGCAATTGCGTTGCCGCCGAATAGTGCCGATCCTCCTCCCCTCACAATTTCAATTCGATCAACCATGGAAGTTGGGATTAACTCCAAACCATAAATACCTGCCATACCGCTGAATACAGGTCGGCTATTTATCAGGATCTGACAATAGGGTCCGTCCAAACCATTCATCCTGACCTGGCTGAATCCGCAATTCTGACAATTACACTCCATTCGCAAACCTGGGACAAAATCAAGTCCACCCGCTATGTTTGCGGCCTGAGCAGAACTAAATATTTTCGAATCTATTGTATTGACCACCACGGGTGCTTCTGCCCTGCTGGTTTCGTTCCTGTCAGCCGTAACTACCACAGCCTCCAGGTTGAGTATATCTTCCTTGAGTTCAAATTTAACTTCCTGTGTTTGATTGAGATTGACTGATACAGCCTTTTTTTGCTTTGTATACCCAACGCCACTTGCTGCAATAGTATAATCACCAGGTTGTAGATTGACTAATTGAAAATGCCCTGTAAAATCAGTTACTGTTCCAATGGTCGAGCCTTCAATAACAATATTTATAAATGGCAGATGTTCCCCATTACATTGAACATCTCCAATTATATTGGCATCCGTTGCAGATCTTTGTGCGTGTACAGGATCAATGATATTCAATAATAAAATCAATATCGGGATAATTTTTTTCATGATTAAGAATTATGTTTTGGTGTTTATTTATTTAGCCATTGAGATTGAGGGTAAATCCATCAGGATTTAATCAGTTGTAAAACTGATCACCTGATCACGAATGAATTTCAAACGTGAGTCAAGACTAAATGTGGTGGAGCTCTTTCATGAAAGTATGATCTGTCAGAATATGGATGTGAAGATTTTGGAAATTCAACATACTTCACTTTTCTGGCAAAATTCAACGAGACAAAAAGGAAGGCGAGAGTGAAATATAATAGATTGAGGTTTTCTATCGAATTTAGTTCAAAACCGGAGTGATTATGACTTTTAAAAGGAGAGTTGTTGCCCTCAAAATCCGTATATGGATGAGAATGTATAATAATCCTTCCATTGGAAAGAATATGGATATGCTGATTATAGGTATTATTATACCATATCGTCCCAAAGAGTAATATTAAGAAGACAACAGTCCCTGAACAATACTTTCTTATCACTTCAATCATTCCGACTTTAAGTACAATCTTCAAAGATATAAATTTACTTCATCTTTTTATTGCCAATTTAGATTTAAAACATTTAAACCACTCATTTTCAGGGAGTATCATCAATTCCTTTATAAAATTCCCCTTTCGCTGAAAGTCAATTGTCATCACCATGACAATCATCAGATAAAAAGAAGCTCAGTTTTCCTGATGATTCATTATTCCTTACATTACTAGACTGTCCGAACTTATTTGTTCTATATATTAACCAAAACCTATCAAATTATGGGATTAGTAGTAGCACCAATTATCGGTGGTCAATTGGAAGCCTGGAAAAGCTGGAGTGCTGAACTCACAGGCTCAAAAAAAAGTGATTGGGATGATTTCAATCACCGGTACGGCTTAACCAGACATGATGTCTGGCTGGCGGAGACTCCTGGTGGTCCGATGGCAGTAGTATTTCATGAGGGCCCGGGAGCAGATACATTTATGCAGGAATTGGGACAATCAGATCACAGTTTCGACAATTGGGTGGTCAGTAGTCTCGAAGCATTTCATAATATGAATTTAAGTGAACCACCACCTGGCCCGATGCCTGTAAGAATGATCTGATAATAGACAATACTTTATTGGAAAGTGGTTTGTTGTGGGGGCAGATTAATATTTGTCCCTGCAATAATTTTTATGAATAATGCCAAATTAATGGTCCATGTATGTATGTCTATTATTTCATCATACCAATCGTATGGTATTCAAATCAATTTTATCCTGTTTCCCTCTTAATTCAATATTTCCAAGGTGTATGAGCTCAAATTGTGTTTTATCTTCAATCAGATCGAATGTCTGCCTGGAAATAATAAAATTGACATTGTGATGATTGCACTGTTCCTGGATACGAGATGTAGTATTCAGGACATCACCTGAATAAACGATATCTTTTTTAATGCTTCCTACTTCACCTGCTGTTACTTTTCCATAATGTAGCCCTGCCTTAAACTCAGGTACCAGGCCAAATTTATCATTATAATATTTCGACAATTCGTTAATTCTCTTCTGAATATTGTTAAAACATTGAAGGCAATTGGCATTAGTTACCCCTTTTTTCATAGTCCAGGATATTACAATCTCATCACCAACATATTGATATATTTCACCTTCGCTTGCGATGATCGCATTGGTAATATCAGAGAATACATCATTTAAAAGGCTGAAATATTTTTCATTGCCGATTTTTTCAGCAATTGCAGTGGATGATTTCATATCCAGGAACATGAAAATCCGTTCTTCTTCCCTGGGATGATGATATTTGCCCATCAGGAATTTGCTTAAAATCCCGGGGCCAAATTTATCATTGATCTGCAGGTAAAAAAGCGTAAATAGCGTAATCGTACCCCACATAAAAAAATAGACAATAATTGTAGGGTTGGTGAAATTCAGAAAAACAATTTTCATGATGTTTCCAAAAGTTGAGGAGTCATCCGCTATCAGTATTGCGGTTATCACAGAAACCAATGTGGTTATAAAGAGAAATATCAGGACATAACCAGAGGCTGTGGTTAACATTGCATATCGGAAGGATCTCTTTCGAAATATCTTATTATTAACTGTTACCAGCAATGCTCCTCCTGAAACACCTGCAATGAAACCGATGAGTGTATTTATCAGGAAATTGATAGTAAAATTATTCTGCTCAGAAGGTCCAAGACTGAAATTCGATAAAATTATTGAATGATTGTATATGGTAATGAACCAACTTATCATGAGGTAGGCCAATGTAATCACGGCGACATTAGTGATGTCCATTTTTAATTGGGGATGGAGTCGCATAATCCAGTCTTTTATCCTTATAAGAGCAAATTACTCATTTGGTGTCTTATCATGTTTTATGTTAATCATCTAATGTAATAAAGAAAGGTGTGATAGTAAAGATTATTATTGTAGTCCTCCCCAGTTATGAAAGACAAAATATTTCAGGTTAGCTCAGATTATCTCAATATAGCAATATCCAGCATTCAAAATGATTGCTACACCCTTTTGTTATTGGTAGCAGCATACTACATTTGAAGGTAATAATATTCTAAGCGATCATCTTATGAAACACATTAGTACACCAAACTCTCTGATCCTTCCCTCTTTACGGATAATCTTGTTGATTATCTCCATTTTTATATTTGGTTGTAAGAATCCCCAAAAAAAGGAAATCCCAACAAATTCAATCACTCCGGTGAAATTTGATTATATCCAGGTAGACACTTCCGGGCCTGAAAATCCCTGGGCAAAAATTTCCGGGGACCTGGATAATGATGGTGTTAATGATATAATTATTGGTGGACAGAAAGGCCCACTGGTATGGTATAAATATCCTGATTGGACGAAATATGAAATTGTAAAAGGTGGCTATAACACAGTAGATGGTGAAGCTGCTGATATTGATAGCGATGGTGATCTTGACATTATTATGGGTGGTTTATTCTGGTATGAAAATCCTGGAAACCTGGCTGAAATGCCTGATCAATCCTGGAATGTTCATCTCATTGCCGATCACCCGACTCATGATATTGAGATTGCAGATCTTAATAAAGATGGAAGATTGGATATCATTTCAAGAAATCAATCAGATTTTGGATATAAGGCAGGGAATCGTATTCATTTGTGGATTAATAAAGGATCAGATCCCTGGGAGGGAGAAATATTGGATTGCCCACACGGAGAAGGCATTGAAACTGCTGATCTGGATAATGATGACGATTCGGATATAATTATTGGTGGTATCTGGTTTGAGAATATTCTGGAAGAAAATGAAATATCCTGGATCAAACACAAATTTTCCGAATGGCATCCCAGTGCCAGCGTCCAGGTAACAGATATAAACGCTGATGGACGAAAGGATATCATCCTGGCACCTTCTGAATTGGCAGGAAACTTTTATAAAATATCGTGGTTTGAATCCCCATATGATTTTTCTGATAGTAATTGGAAAGAACATATAATATTTGATTCGCTTGAATGTGTAATACATTCATTGGCTATCGGAGATCTGAACATAGATGAAATGGTGGACATAGTGTATGCAGAAATGCACCAGGGTGAAGATCCTGATGAAGTAGTGATCCTTCTTAACCAGGAAAATGGTTCCTCATGGGATAAGATTGTCTTATCTGAAAAGGGATCACACGGCATCCAGGTTGCGGATATTAATGGGGATGGTCTCCTGGATATTTTCGGAGCGAATTGGAGTTCGGAATATCAGCCAGTTGAACTCTGGATTGGGAAATAGTAATATATACTTAATTAATCAAGATTTTGAATAATACAATATTCCCATGTCTTGATGATGTTACCAGCCCTGCATGACCAGCGTCAAAACCTATGGAATGTTTAATAAATCGATTACGAAACTAATTCCAATAAATTTAATTCTATATACGAGGATCTTTTCAAAATTTTAAAATGATTTCGAGTAAATAGTATGTCCATTATTGAACATGAATTTTTCAATTTCGAACATAATTTGTAATAATATACATCTGAAATATGCCAGAAATCATACTAATAAAGGAATTCGGATTATGGCATGTGTATTGAGACAAGTCAATAAATAAATCCCATTATTATGCTCAAGAACTATTTTACGATCATGATCCGGAACATGGTAAGAAATAAGCTTTTTACCATGATCAATATTTTTGGACTTTCCGTCAGTCTTGCCTGTTGTATTTTACTTTTCCTATATGCAACAAGAGAACTCAGCTATGACACCCATCATGGAGAATCTGTTTATCGAATAACAGCAGTGATTAGTCAGAAAGATGGTGAAGAGTTCAAACTGGCTACAACTTCCATTCCCATTGCTCCAACTATTCAGCAGGAAATACCGGAAATCGAATTCGCCGCGCGGGCTATTAGTGGCTCATTATTTGGCAGCAAGAATTTGATCAGCTATGAGGAAAATTCCTGGTATATAGAAGATGGTTATATTTCTGACACTTCTATTTTTGAAATTCTGAAATTTGATATAATCAAGGGGAATAAAGAAAATCCATTAACACACAATGACGCTATTGTTCTTGAAAAGGATTGGGCTAAAACTATATTCGGAGAGGATGACCCGATTGGGAAAATAGTAAAGGTCAGTACTGATTTTGGGGAGATAGACTTTGATGTAACGGCCATATATGATAAAACGAATTTCAATACTCATTTGACACCTACATTTTTCGTTTCGATGGCCAATGCCAGTTGGAACAGTTTTTTCAACCAGGACATGCAAAACTGGGTAGGGAACAACATGGTTTTTTCATACGTAAAGCTTCTTCCTGGTTCAGATCCCACCCAGGTTGATGAGAAAATACATGAGCTCCTTCTGATGCATGGGGGAGAAATGATGAAAGAAACTGGACTTAACAAAGAAATGGATCTGCAACCCATACGTGAAGTTCATACGACAGAAGGTTATATGGTTAATATCCAGGATACAACGAACCTTACCTTCATAAGAGTATTGGTGATGATTGGTATTTTGATTCTGATCCTTGCTTGTGTGAACTATATTAACCTGGCAACGGCCCAGGCAGGAAATCGTGCACTGGAAATTGGGATCAGGAAAGTTATGGGTGTCACTCCCCGGGGATTGATCATTCAACTGTTGGGTGAATCTTTCATGATAGTGCTTTGTTCGCTTGTCCTGAGTTTCTTACTTGCCCAACTGGGCCTTGGATTTTTCAACCAGTTGATCGATAATCCCCTGGCTATCACTTCGGAATTCTTTGGTATATTGGCGCTTTATTCACTTGGATTCCTGATCATAACCGGATTGGTGGCAGGTTTCTATCCCGCACTCTACCTGTCAAGATTTAAACCTACAGAAGTTCTCAAGGGAAGAGGGAAAGAGCAATCCGGGACATCCTGGCTTCGAAAAATACTGGTAGTCCTGCAATTTGTCATTTCCATCGGATTGATTACTGCAATTATTATTATTTCAAAACAGGTTGATTATATTAAAAACAAAGAATTGGGCTTCGATGCAGGAACTAAGGTCGTAATCCCACTCGAAACAGAAGAGGCTGGAGGTCAATATGATATTCTAAGAGATAAATATAAATCATTAGCGACCGTAAACAACGTATCGGGAGCAGATGGTATTCCCGGTTCACCAATATTAAATGATCTACTCGTATATAAGCAGGGTCAAACTATGGATGATGCAATTCATATTTATAATAATTCCGTAGACCTTGATTTTGTACAGTTGATGGGGATGGAATTACGTGGTGGCAGCTTTTTTATGGATTATAATAAAGATTCTACAAGAAGTAAAATCCTTATATCTGAAACCGGAATTAACATGCTGGGAATAAGTCCGGATGATGCACAAGGTGAAATAGTATATTTTGACTGGGAAGGGCAGAGAATGGAGCACGAGATTGTAGGCGTAGTAAATGATATTCACCAGTTTTCACTTCATCAGGATATCGATCCCATCATGTATACCATAGGTGATGGTAAACGATACCAGTATCTCGTAATTGATGGGAATCTTGAAAATTTTCAGGCGCTGTTATCTCAACTGGAAGATGAATGGAAATCTGTCATACATAATACGCCATTTTCATATTTTACCCTTAGTGATCACCTGATGGTCCAATATGAAGCTGATTTCAATACATTTAATCTCATTAAGTATTTTGCTATTATCTCAATACTGATAAGTTGTCTTGGATTATATGCCATGTCCATGTTTATGGCGGAAAGGAGATACCGGGAGATTGGTATTCGAAAAGCATTTGGTGCTGGAGTTAGAAATATTGTTGTGATGGTATCGGGTGAATTATTTAAGCTGATCCTTATTTCTTTTATTTTATCAATTCCTATTTCAATTTTTGCCATGAATAAGTGGTTGGAGACATTTGCCTACAGAATATCACCCGGTGTTGGAAGTTTTATCATCGCAGGATTCATTTCAATATTGATTGCCTGGATAACAATCAGCTATCAATCTGCGAGGGCTGCTGGTACCAATCCTGTGGATGTATTGAGAGAAGAGTAAGAGTCGGTAAGTCTTCAATATTTTTTTAGGCATACCTTTTCATGATATATGCCAAGATGTTTCTGTCCACTTGTTTCAAAGATCGGATAGGAAATATCCCTGAAAGTCAAAAAATTTGTTGTTCGTGATTTTGATCATAACATTTAATTCCATTACTTGGCAAGTTGGGAAAACCTATCTCAGAATATTTCAGCATAGATTGAAGCGTTTTAGCCAGTCTTAAATAATGGAAAATATCGCTGGATTCAGGTATTGCATTTTATAGCAGGTCCCACACTAACGAACATCAACCAAAACATTATATCATGAAAAAATCTATCCTGATAGGCCTGTATCTGATAATATTAGTATGCACACCAGTATTATCACAAAATAAGATTACAGGAAGAATTGAAGATATTTATAAATATGGTGTCGCTTTTGCCAATGTACTATTGCTTGATTCATCCGATTCTTTACTGACAAAGGGGACGGTTACGGATGCTGATGGTTATTATGACTTAGAAGGAATTACCAGTGGAAAATATATTATTGAATCTTACATGGTTGGTTACGCCAAATCTTATTCACCTGTTTTAATGGTTGGTGATAATCAGGAATTAAAAGTTGAATCAATTGTTCTGGCTGAAGATGTCCAGGAACTGGATGAAATAGTTATTAAAGCTGAAAAACCTCTTTATGAAATGGAGATGGGTAAAATGATTATTAATGTTAAAAGTAGTATTACAGCAGCCGGGAATAATGCCATTGATGTCCTTGAAAAATCACCGGGGGTTCTTGTCAACAGGCAAAACAACTCTTTCTCACTCGGAGGTAAAGATGGAGTAATTGTCCTAATGAATGGAAAACGTTCAAGGATGCCAATGGAGGCCGTATACCAGATGCTTGAGGGATTGAATGCGAGTGATATAGAGAAGATAGAGATAATGACTGTTCCCCCAGCAAATTATGATGCGGATGGGGATGCTGGTCTAATCAATATTGTGATGAAGAAGGGTATTGATACTGGCACTAACGGATCATTTACAGCAAATCTGGGTTATGGATCCGGACCAAGAGCCGGAGGAAGTGTCAACCTGAGTCACAGGGCAAAGAAATTCAGTCTTTATGGTAACTATTCTTACAATTACACGGAACAACGACAGCAATTAAATTTTTATCGCCAAACAGTGAATGATACACAAGAGGTCATTTCTGCTTCTGAAGCAGACAGGGAAGCAAGCCGTACATCTTATAATTACCAAGTCGGATTTGATTATTATCTGAGTGAAAAAACGATTTTCAGTGGATTAATTGGGGGTTATGACAATAAATTTAAAATGAAATCACTTACAACTTCAAACTTCGCGTATTCCATATCGCCTGATACGCTAATTGATATTGTCATCAGAGAAACCAATCACTGGCAGCAACTTATGGGAAATATAAACATCCAGCATACGATTAGTGAGGGGCAGGTACTGAATCTGGACCTTGACTATCTTACATATCAAAATTCCAATCCTACAAATTATGCAAATCAGTATTACAATGAACAGGGAAATCCAGTAAAAAGTACAGAGAACAGGATTTTCAAGGATACTCCCATAAAAATGTGGGTCGGGAAACTTGATTACCGGGTAAACCTGGGATCTTCAATAGTTTTTGAATCGGGGCTAAAAGGTACATTTTCTGAATTGGTTAACGATATTATTCTTGATGACAATATTGATGGAGAATGGATTATCAATGACAATTTCAGTAGTGATGCCGACCTGACTGAGAATATACTGGCTGCCTACGGTTCCATGAAAATTAAATTTGATGAGAAAACATCACTGAATGCAGGGATAAGGTATGAACATACAGAAACATATTTATCAACCGTAGATGAAAAAGGACTTGTTGACCGCAAATACGGAGAATTTTTTCCTACACTTTTTGTATCCAGAAAAATCAATGACAACAATTTAATTCAGTTTTCCTATGGAAGACGCATAACCAGGCCCTCTTTTAATGAAATGGCTCCTTTTGTCCTTTTCATTGATCCATATACATATACTTCAGGAAACGCAAATATTCTTCCTACTTTAACAAACAGTGCAAAGGGAGATTATTCTTATAAGAGTTTCATATTCTCACTTCAGTATAGTTACGATCAGAATGTGATAATGAGGTTTCAGCCAATTATCGATCCGGAAACAAATATCATGGTAATGAATTCAGATAATATCGATCAGAGAGAAACTATTTCTGCAAATATTACGCTGCCGTTCCATGTTACGGATTGGTGGGAGATGCAGAATAATATCTATGGAAACTGGCAGCGGATAATAACCGATTTCGAGGGATCCGACTATAAAAGAAATCAGAATGGATTCAGGCTGAATAGCACACAAACTTTCAATCTCCCAAATAAATATGCTATTGAACTTGCCGCATTTTACATGTCTCCTGTTATAAACGGGTATTTCAACTGGTTGGCAAGGGGCTTTGTAAACCTGGGTATTCAGAAAGAACTTACCAATAATGCTACAATCCGATTCTCCTGTAATGATATCTTTGAAACCAGCCAGTTCAGGTGGAAATCTATTGATAATGGCATTTTCTCATACAGTGGTAATATTAAATTTGAAAAAAGGATCTTTACCCTGACGTACAATCAGAAATTCGGGAATAATAAGGTCAAGGGAGCCAGAAAGCGATCTGTAGGATCGGCAGAAGAATTGAGGAGGGTTACTAATTAGAAATAACAAATATCAAATAAATTACAAATTTAAATATCAGTTTTCGTATTTCAATTAACTCCCAAATAGAATTATAGACAATTAATATACCTTGACAGGTAGTTTATCCTAAGGGGCATTCGTGCCCCTTTTTTCATTATTCAGTTTGATTTCCTTAACTTGATGTTCTTATGTCGGATACAATACGCCAACTTGCTGCAATCATGTTTACTGACATTGAGGGCTACACAGCCCTGATGCAGGAGAACGAGGATAAAGCAGTCAAAGTCAGGGACAGACACAGAGAGATCTTTAATTCCGCCACAAAGAAATTCAACGGGAAAATTTTACAATATTATGGTGATGGAACGCTGAGTATATTCAACAGTGCTATTGACGCTGTGATGTGTGGGATTGAAATGCAACTGGAATTTCAAAAGTGGCCACAGATACCCGTTCGGATAGGCATCCACCTTGGTGATATCATAATGAGTGAGGAGGAGATTGTGGGTGATGGAGTGAATGTAGCCTCAAGGATAGAATCACTTGCCGTTGCAGGAAGTCTACTGATTTCAGACAAAGTAAATGATGAGATAAAAAACCACAAAGACATTCAAACCAATTCTCTGGGATCGTTTGAGCTAAAAAATGTAGAAAAGCCAATCAACGTTTATTGTATTTCCAATGAAGGACTGGTAATTCCCAAAACTGAAGATATAAAGGGTAAAACCAAGGCACAGATCCCTGCAGAAATAAGGTCAAGAGAATTACAAAAAAAACAAATCTGGAGGAAAAGGATTACCCGGTACGCTGGGCTCGCTGTAATCCTATGTATACTATTAATATGGAGTCGTAATTTTATAACAGTATCCAATCCGGAGATAGATTCAATTGCTGTATTACCATTAGACAATATGACCGGTGATAAAGACCAGGAATACCTGAGTGATGGAATGACCGAAGCGCTCCTTACAGAACTAAGCAAGATCAGTGCATTGCGTGTTATTTCAAGGACTTCAGTCATGAAATATAAAGGCACTGAAAAAAGTATTCCTGAAATCGCAAAAGAATTGAATGTTAAATCGATTGTTGAAGGATCTGTTATGCGGGATGGAAATAAAATACGGATAGTAGCGCAATTAATAGCCACCACGCCAGAGAGACATCTCTGGGCGAAATCTTTTGACCGGGATATGGAAGATATATTTGCTCTTTACAGTGATGTAGCACAGGCGATTACGAAGGAAATTCAGATTGCTGTTACTCCTGAGGAAATAAGAAGGATAAAAACCACAAGAAAAACCAATCCCGAGGCAGTTGAAGCCTATTTGAGAGGACAATATCATGCAAATCGAAAATCAGAATACGACTTGTTAAAAGCTGTTGAATATTTCAAGGTTGCCATAGATAAAGATTCATCATATAGCCAGGCATACGCCATGATGGCTTACTCGTATGTTGAATTAGGTAATTTTAGCATTCTTTCCTCCAGAGAATCTTACCCTTATGCGATAAAAGCCGCAGAAAAAGCACTCGAACTTGATAATAATATCGCTGAAGCGCATGCTTCGCTTGGGATGGCTGAAATGACCTTTAACTGGAACTGGCCCAAGGCAGAGAAGGAATTATTAAAAGCGATCGAAATCAATCCAAACAGCGGTTTATCCCTGGAATGGTATGCAGAGTACCTGCTTGCAATGGGAAAAAGTGACCAGGCGATAGAAATGATAAAAAGGAGCATGAATCTATATCCTCTTGCTATGCCACCAAGATTTCATCTTGGCGATGTCTACCAGAGGATTGGAAAATATGATCTCGCCATTGAACAAGCACAAATTCTACTTGAGCTAAATCCGGAATGGGATCTTACATACGTACTCAGGGGAAATGCCTATTCCGGGAAAGGAATGTATAAAGAAGCTGAGGCTGATTTTATAAAGGCGATTGAATTGCGTGGTGGAGAAAATGGTTATGCATATTCGATGCTTGGATGGATGTATGCCAGATCAGGTGAGACTGGTAAAGCCAGGAAAATATTGGAAGAACTTAAAGTAAATACCAGTGAATATCCCATTTTTCAAATCATAATTGCTTTAATTTGTGAAGAACTCGGCGATAGGAAACAGGCTATAGATTGGTTACAAGAAGCCTATGATGATCGGAATATGCTGTTATCCCGGCTCGGCTCATTTCACGATTTTGAATACCTTAAGTCCGATGCGGAAGTTCAGGAACTCCTTAAAAAGATTGGATTAATGGAATAATAGACCATTACTACTGAAAATAAGATATTCAGAAGATGTGATAAAACATTTTATTTCTTTTTCTTACTCGATTTAGCTTTTGGATTGAACTCAAGGCAATAGTCCACCCAATACTCCAGGTCAGAATCAAGATCGACGCCTGTGGGATCTATAAATACATATCCTTTCATCGGCCTTCCGGTGAAATCCATTTCCCGGCATCCTGTTTCTGTAAGTGCTTTCTCATGTATTCCCGGATCAATTCGCGCCATCAAATCATTTTTCACAATACCCACGCACATCTTGTCATTTACCATATAGCATAATCCTCCCATCATTTCCCTTTCCTCAAATCCAATACGTTTCTCTTTCAGTAAATTTCTTATCCGGTCTGCTAAAAATTTATCATAAGCCATAATTAGTAAATATTGAATGAAACCTATAGTTGGTAAGATATCTATATATGGAATTCAAGTAATCTACTCAGGATCCTTTATGCCATGTAGTTATATTCATTGCTTTAATGGCCTTCAGAATATCTCGCCGGCTCACCTGTCCGATCAATCTGTCTTTCTCATCAACTATCAGGAAACGCTTGTAATTAGATTTGAGGAATTCATTGGCTACGTCAAGTACATCTGAGGATACTGGCATGGTTTTATAGATATTATCCATATACGTCTCAGTTTTACACTTACTGACTGGTTGATTATTAATGACACTATCACTCAGGGCTCGTAAACAATCCTTATCATCAATCATACCAATGACTTCTTTTTTCTCATTAAGTACAGGAGCCCCGGAAATCCTCCTTTCCAACAGGGTATCAATCACTTCAATAATTTCAGTATCCCGGGTGAAAGTTATAAGGTCTGTGGCCATGTATTTAGTCACGGGCTCAATAGTGGCATGTCCTTTTGATTTTTCATCGGAATGTCCTGTTTTAGCGAAGTTTGGTTTGTAACTCTTAACCATTTCAGTATTTTTTAAGTTTATAGGAACGATATACTCTTTTTTCAGTATAAAATGCATTCATCAAGTATAGTAAGATATGAATACTTTTTTGAATTATCAAAAATATTGAATTAGCTTACTCCTGGTAAAATCTAAAAAATGATTGAATCTTTATGTGTCAAATGCTAATTCCACTTAACCTATCACTCAGGTTAAATTCTGTTCCGATCCATACTTTCCCCTCGTACTGAATTCATGAAAAATATTATCGTGGATAAAAGCAATAGTAAGGCTGCAACTAATAATCCATACAGATAAACATAGGGGTCAACCAGCGGAAAAAATTTCCTGGCTAACAAAAAACTGTTGGTAATAAACAGTCCTATTAAAAAAACCATCACTCCCGAGATTAATATAAATCCTTGCCGTAACCAGGATCTATATAAAAACCACGCCAGGAGGAAACCGGATACAAATCCCATCAAAACAAGATGCATATAGGAAATTATAATATCCCTGGCATGATATACCCATGAAGCAATATAAGGCAGAGATGACAGCACCTGGAGTATATTTTTAAGTGCCAGAGCAAAGAAAGCAACATATAGTAAAACGATAGCTACTATCGGAAGGTGTTTAGAAAATACTGCTCTGCTATACCAAAATGATTTAAGCCAGTAACCAACTCCCCAGAGCTGTAATACTGCCCCAATCCCACCGATTAAATAAACCCACCAGGGGGGATCAAATCCCAAGGATGATAAAGGGTATGACAGGCATATACCGACACTTAATAGAATCAGTGATTGACGGGCTTTATTTCGGTCTATTATACTACTATTTCTTTCCAGGAATCCGGATACCAGTCCAATTATTGCCATCATAAACCAGCCATTATACTGGAAATGCAAATAAAAATAGATGGACATATCATACCAGACTGTATCACGAAGTCCCATACCAATAACAGGACCCAACGCCAGCGGACCCAGTCCGGAGAGGATCATCATGATTAATGATAATCGTATGAAAAGGGCTGATACGCTTCTATTGTCCTTCAGAATCTTAAAAAAAATAATCGCAACAAATATGGACAATATCATATGCATGGCTGAAAATGCAATGGCCGATGGACTGTAACCGGTTTCAGCAAAAGTATATAGCATTCCGATTACACTGATCTGAGTCAAGGCAATGATCCAACCGAATCCGCGAGGTGCTTTTTCCAGAAGATCTTTTGCTATTAATGCTATCAGTGCAAAATACACCCATCCAAGAAAGGCAATATGTGAATGTGCATGAAGCCAGTTATAATAGTTCAGCCAACCTGCGGGATATACAAATTGGTATCTTAATAATAATCCGGCGAGGGCTGTGATAAATAAATTAAAAAGACCCAGTATTGCTGTGAGCCTGAATAAATTATTCTTTGTCCCGTTTCTCATGACATGATTTCAATCAGTACATCACATTAATAAGGTAGATATTAATTAAATAGCACCCGTGGACGTTCAGGCATTGCATTTAATCATAGTAAGTATCATTTTGAAATTCTCTGTAGCTGTGAGTGCGTGTGGAATATCAGCCGGTAATAGGATCGATTCTCCTTCACTTACTGAATTAAGATTACCCCCAATACTGATCTCTGCCGCTCCCTCTATTACCTGAACCAGCGCATTAAAAGGAGATGTGTGCTCCGTCAGCCCCTGACCTTTATCGAATGCGAAAAGGGTAATGTTACCTTCCTTACATTCTAAAAGTTGTTTGCTGGCGATCCCTCCATTGATATAATCGATCTCGTCTCTAATTACTACGGGTTTTCCTGTGTCCATCATACTATTTCAAGTTATCAAATTGTTTATAACGATTCTAAATTACCTCAATTAGACGAAACCTTGTATGAATTCAATCAAAAAACTTCGGGAAAACTCAAATACATCAGGTAATCTGTTCTTTTCTTCTTCTTATACCCCATTTAGCAAGAATGCCTGCCATTATTAAACCATGGATAATCGCTTCAGGCTGATATTTCCAGAATCCATCTTCAACAAATTCAGGTCTCATGTAAATAAATCCTTCAATATTCCCACCAGAAGGTGCTGTAGCTGCGAAATGAGTTAATATGAAATATGCAACCAACACAGTCCAAATCCGTTTTGATAATTTCCATTCTTTCCAGGTTGTGAAAAATGGAAGCATAACAACGGCAAACAATATTGCGCGTAGAACCTGACCTTGGGTTTGCCACTTCATCACATGAGGCCATAATTCGGGATCATCCCGCATCCGCATAAAACAGGAAAGTAAGGCTTCTTCTCCTTCAAAAAATGGTTGATATAAGGTAAAATAGGCTATTATCCCAGCAATCCAGTAAGCCACAATATGGGCTACAATAAATATTAAAACAAAACGTACAATTTCTTTTGAATCCATAATTTCTGTTTCTAATAGTTAAAACATATCGTAAATTCTATTATCTAATTTTGAGTACTTTCGCACCCCTGATTTTTCGATTTTTCAGCTCGAGTAAGGCTTTATTGGCTTCTTCAAGTGAATAAGTCTGATACTCCGGTTTTAGTGGAATCGAAGCAGCCAGTTCCAGGAACGCTGATACATCCGAATTCGCCACATTGGCCACACTCTTAATTTCTTTCTCCATCCATAAATGTTGTTCATAATCCAATTTCAACAAATAATCCTTATCATGATTCTCTTTTCTTATGGCGTTAATAACAAGTCGCCCTCCTGGACGTATATTGAGCAATCCCTCAACAACTGGTTTCCAGACAGGTGTTGTATCGATTATCGCATGTAAGAGTTCCGGGCATCGTGATTCTGTATCCCCGGCCCATGTGGCACCAAGCTCTATAGCGAATTCCTGTTCTTTTTTACTTCGTGCAAAAACAAAAACAGCGCTGTCAGGATATTTTTTCTTAACCATTTTTAATACCAGATGGGCAGAAGCACCAAATCCTGTCAGGCCGAGCAGCTGTCCATTTTTCAATCCTGTTAGGTTCAGCGATCGATAACCTATGGCACCAGCACATAATAAAGGAGCAGCTTCTTCATCTGAGAATATTTTGGGAATTTGATGGGCGAAATTCTCACCAACTACCATATATTCGGCATACCCTCCATTGAGATCACGACCGGTTGCTTTGAAATCGCTGCAGAGGTTTTCCTTACCTGATATACAGAAATCACATACCCCACAGGCTGCGTTTATCCATGCAACACCGACCCGGTCCCCTTCTTTATGTTTAGTAACCTGATAACCGGCATTGATAACTTTACCCACAACCTGGTGACCTGGTATTACTGGAAACCGGGGGGGAGGGGTTCGACCTTCTATCTCATCCAGTTCAGTATGACAAACACCACATGTGGATATCTCTAAAAGAACTTCACTTTCTCCAGGTTCAGGGGTAGGTACTTCTTTAAATATTAATGGTTGTTTTTCAACAGTAAGATCTTTTATACCATCAAGTAATTGCGCTTTCATGTTTCCGTATTTTAATGACAAATTATCATACAATCAGGTAACAATCATACAACGATCAGCAATATTTATGTGATAATCTTCGATTCACCTTCCCAAATCATCTCAACAAATTTTAAAGATTAAGATAAGCTTATAAAATAAATCATGCAGAATGGAGATATTATATGTTCAAGCAGTAAAGAATGATTGTTGATTCGCTAGGTTATCATGCTTTAATACGATCAATATTGATAAAACAGGATATCGAACGCAACAATATATTTTCAAAATTCGTATATTAGACCGACGGTCGGTCTACAATATGAAAAAACACAAAAAACTACCCGAAGTAAGAAAGCAGGAGTACCTGGATACAGCCCTGGACCTGTTTGTAATGAAAGGCTATTTTAAAACAACGGTGCAGGAAATTATTGATAGGATGGGTGCATCAAAAGGGGCTTTCTACCACTACTTCAAATCAAAGGAAGACATTATCCATGTAATTATTGAGGTGGAAATACAGAAGTATAATACTGTGATGCGCGAAATAGTTGGTATGGAAGGTAAAAACGCAATCGAGAAATTTCGTGAGATGCTGACAAGGTTCCAGGCAATGCGACATGAAAATATGGAAAAACAAATAAAACTTTTCAAACTAATGGAAAGTAAAGAGAACGCATTGTTTTATCAGCAAATGATAGAACAGATAATTAAAACAACGACACCCTATTACAGGAAAATCATTATTCAGGGAAATGAGGAAGGAACGTTTCACGTTGAACATCCCGCATATACGACAGAAATGATCATGTATATCATCACCTACTTAAGAAGAAAAATGGTGCTGATTTTCCTGAATGCCCCTGATAAAGCCAAAGTCCTGGATGAGATCAAAGAAATCATCCTGTTTATGGACGATGCCATGCATAAAATCCTGGGAGTTGCTCCCGGAACACTGAATATCAAAGAAGAATATTTCAAATACCTTAAATCATGACAACGCTTGCTGAATCCATCGAAAAAGAGAAAAAACTAACGACAAAAGCAAAGATCTACATCGCCAGAGGGGTATTTGCTTCAATACTATTCACTGTATATTTTTTTGTTGCATCCGGGAAATGGGATTATGACAGGGCTTGGATATCATATATATATTTTCTTGTCATTGTTCTATCCAGCAATCTGTACCTGGCGAAAAAAAATCCTGAATTACTTGACCAACGATCAAAGATCCAGAAGGGATCTAAAAAATGGGACGTCTGGTGGCTGGTATTCTTTGGATTGTTTTTTCTGCATGGAGCACACATCATAGCAGGACTTGATCTCAGATACAATGATCCATCCTTTACAAGTACATGGTACTGGTTGTTCGGAGCGATATTCTACCTTGCATTTTCCACATTTACGACCTGGGCTATGGCGGTTAATAAACATTTCGAATCCTCTGTTCGCATCCAGGATGATCGTGAACACAATGTAGTCAGTTCCGGACCATATAAATATGTCAGGCATCCCGGATATACAGGAATATTTGGATGGGCAATAGGATTTTCGCTTCAAATTGGATCGCTATGGGCATTATATGCAGGGATAATTACGTTAATTGCCGTAATTATACGAACCTACTTTGAGGATAAAACACTTCAGAATGAACTGGATGGGTATAAGGAATATACTGAAAAAGTAAGATTCAGGTTGATACCCGGTGTTTGGTAATACCTGTCAAATATCAAATTTAGAATATCAAATCATTGTCTTGGCTTTTTCCGCTTTTGTGATTTAATGAATTTCAAAAAGGGAAAGGCTGTGTTATTACAACAGCCTTGTTAAGAGGATACTAAGAAAGGATAAATATGTGTCACTTTTTCTCTTATATACTACTTATATATATATCAGAGACCAAAATCAGTCTGATAATCCATTTCCATCACACTCATATCTGAACCATACCTTGATTTCGATTTCTTATAGTTATTCAGCTTCAGGCTTAAATTAATGCTGAACATTGGTGTTTCAGGACGGCGCTCTGAACTTGAATAGAAGAATTCGGATTCGCTGACATTCGAGAAATTCATCTGCCGGAATATATCATGGGCCTGGAAAGTCAAACCAAGCTTATCATTCATAAAGTCTTTTCTTATCGCAAAATTGGTCATCATAAACCCGGACCTGCTTCCCTGTGCTGATGCCCTATCGCTGTTATAAATACTGTTTAATTGTAATTTCATATCCATTGGAAGCGTAAACATGGACATAAGTCGTGCGTTCCAGGATAGGGAAGAATTATCAACATATTCGCCCGAGACATCGCCCTCTATGGTATACTGATAAATACTGGAACTTGCGGTAAATCTCCACCATTCAAAAAGTTGCAGGTTGACCGTTGCTTCCAGACCATAAGAGTGGTCAGTATCCAGATTATCATAAGTAGATTCAAGAATACCATCTTCATTGATACTCTGTACGGGTGTGATTACATTGTTTGTTTTTCGATAAAAAGCCTCTGCTGAAACAAATGACATTCCGAACTGCTTTATAAAATTAAGCTCATAAGAATCGATATATTCCGGTTCGAGTAATGGATTTCCCACCTTGATATTCCGGCTGTCCAGATACATTGGGAAAGGATTTATCTGACGACTTTGAGGTCTGTTCACTCGTCTGCTGTAACTGGCGTGAATCTGCTCGCCGGAGAAAAACTTATAATTCAAATGTGCCGATGGGAATAGATCAATACGGTCTATTGTAAACGTTTCAGCATCTGTTAGTTCTTCAACATTTCTGCCGGTATATTCCGGTCTCAGGCCGATCTGGTAGCCAAAATAGCCCAGGGTGTTTGAATACACGGCATAGGCTGACTGTATATTTCTGGTTATAGTTAAATCATTGATCGTGGTTTCTTCCTCTGATTCTATTCCCATCCCTTTTATGATTGAATATTCATAATGTGAATCCGTATTTTCCAATCGTGCCTGATAACCCAATTCCAACTTTCCGTTGTTTCCAAAAGGTTTAACATAATCAGAATTAAAACGAAATTGTTTATAATCACTATCATCAAGATTTAATTGAGTAAATATTGGGGTGATCATTTGCCAGGTATCACCTGCTTCATACTCTACCAGATCAGTAACAGATTCACCTACTGACCCCATAAATGTGGCGCCAATGTCAAGTTTATGACCATCCATGTCAAAGTTCCTGGTAAATGTACTGCTCAGGTTATACTGGGTTCCCTCATTAATCGAGTTATTATCAGATTGTTGATATAATGAATTTGATTCAGGAAAATATGAAAATGCAGTATTCGTTAAAGTGCTGTTGTTATTCTTCCTCTGTCCGATCATACCCTGCACAGAAAGTGAATTCTTTAAATCCAGGTTTAGGTTGTATCCCAATTTGAAATTCAGGTTTTCCCTGGCCCTGATACCGGATAGAAATGATGACTGGTATTCCGTGGTGTCTTCGTAATAGGTTTCCCGGTACATATCTCCATCCATATTAATATCCTTTTTTCTGTAATCAATAGCCGCAGTAAGTGTACCTTTTTCCGTTGTGTAGTTTGTTGATACATCAAATCCATATTGATTTGGAGTACCCGTTGAAGCATTGACAACGGTGCTTATGCCATCTGCAAATCTCTTTTTCATGATTACGTTGATTATGCCGGCGTCACCATCGGGATCAAACCTGGCTGATGGATTTGTGATGATCTCAATATTCTCAACTGTATTGGCTGGAATCTGTTGCAAAGCATTACTTCCGGTTAAGACAGATGGTTTTCCATCTACTAAAACCATGAAATTCGCACTTCCCCGGACAGTTACATCTCCGTTTATATCCGTTTTTACAGATGGAACGCTTTCCAATGCTTCAACAACCGATCCCCCTTTTGCTACAATATCCTGGCTGACGCTAACTACTTTCCGATCAATTTGATAATCAACATTCGGTCTTTCGGCACTAACCACTACACCTTCCAACATCTCACTTGATGGTAGTAAGGTAATATCACCCAACTTTATGTCCCTGTTTTCAGCTGACAGATCAATGTTTTTGATCCTGATTTTTCTAAAGCCTACATAGGATATTTCAAGCGTATAATCTCCCACTGGAATGTTCCGCATTAGAAACTTGCCTTTTTCATCGGTTATTACGCCAGTGATCGGGCTATAGCTGTCGGTCTCATATATTGCCGTTGAGGCGAATTGAATCGGATTCTGAAGCGAATCTACCAGGGTTCCTGAAACCTGACCTGTTACTGAACTTTGATTTTGCCCCTGAAATCCTCCACCAGGACCGTGTTCACTGGAAGGCCCTCCCATTCTCTGAGCTTCAGCAGGCTGGTTGAACATTAGCAGGATCAGAAGAAAAGTTGAGAAGTATAAATGTTTCATTTTATTGTTGTTTTTTAGTTATTGTTCTCTTTCTTGATTTAGATTATCGACCCATGCGTTGAGACATCCTGTTTTGCATCTCCTGTTGTTGATGCATCTATTTTTTGTATTGGTATTTTGTCAGGATAGCTTTCATCTCTTTATTCTTTTCTTTGTTTGATTTCTGCATCATTTGCATCATATCATATCTTGACATTTCTCTTTTTTTACCTTCTTCCATCTGTTGGGAATACCTGAAGTTTATTTCATTTACCAGATCAGCTAAAACTGAATCTAGTTCGAGGGTGGTGGTCATACGTTCTGTCTGGAGCCTGGCCCGATCTTCGGCTGACATATTTCTGAGATTCTCCTGTTGGGCATATGTAAAAAGGGAAACACATGAGAGTAATCCGATTAACAGAATTGTTTTCATTATTTTCACATTTGATCTTATTCAAATGTACGCAGGTGGGGTTCGCTGGTGAAATTTATTCAACCAACGAGCGAACTAACTATACAAAAGAAGTTTCAAGTTCAATTTATTTCCGGATTCAGGAAGGAATGAAAATTCAATTGCATGCCTGGATTCCCTTGTAAAATCTGGTAGTCTTCTTCTAACCTTTGAAACTGTTAGTGATTATTTGTTAATCTGTCCGCAGTATTTTTTCAGGGAGAACCTGGCCCGGGAATCTCCGTTGGCTGCTGCATGTCCCCAGTCACTGCATGGATCCAATTCAAGCTCGTTCAACTGGTATTTAATATCACCTCTAACTCTATAATATAGAGGGACCTGATCATTAAGTGATATAGCAAATTCGAGATCCCTTAAGGCCTGTACATATTCACCCACTATTCCACGAACATGCCCCCGACTATAATAGGCGTGATGGTCATCAGCCTGGAGACTGATCACTTTCGTATAGTCTGCAATGGCACGGTCAAACTGACGGTGATGTTCGTATATAATAGCCCTGTTGAAGAACGCATCATGATTATCGGGATCCATACCCAAAGCGATATCCAGATCTTCCTTTGCCAACTCGTATTCTTCAAGATATATATAAGCCTGTGACCTGTATGTATATGCATCCACTTCTGTTTCATCCCTCATTAATGCAAGGGTAAAATCGTTGACCGCCGTGGGATAATTTTCCATCCTCAGATTACAAATACCTTTATTCAGATACGTGGATATTTCTCGATTTCCAAGATCAATTGATTTCCTGTAATTCAATTCCGCCTGCGGGTAATCTTCCAAATGAAAATAGGATTCCGCCAGGAAGTAATATGTTTCATCCGTTTCTTCCCCTGAACTTATAACATATTCACAATCGCTGATACATTCACTATATTTTTCTAAATGAAATCGGACTTCTGCACGGTTCAAATATGACCTCGTGTAATTATTTTGTCTATTTATTGCATCAGTATAATCTTTTTCAGATCCTGAATAGTCTTTCATGAAAAACCTTGCTTTTCCCCGGTAATTATATACAACAGGATCGTTTGTGCCAATTCTGACTGCCTCATCATAGTTAATAATTGCATTCCTGTAATCATTCAATTGAAAATGATTGTTACCAAGATGGGCAAATGCTGGCCCATATCCTGAATCTACCTTAACAGCATTCATAAACCATTCTCTGGCTGTTTCAAATTCTCCCAATTCATAATAGCATAAACCAAGATTGTCATAAACAACAGCACTATTTTCTCCCAGTTCGATTGCTGTATGCAAATCCTTCATTGCCATATTAAAATTCTTCAAAAAGAATTTTGAACTACCCCGGTAAAGAAATGTCTGTCGATTGAGCAATCCTTTCTCAATAGCCCTGTCAAGTTCTCTCACAGCTGCTTCATAATTCTCCAGATAATAGTGTGAGGCCCCCAGCCCGAAATAAACATCACCGGATTCAATCCCCATGGATAAAGCTCTTTGAAATTCTGACAGGGCTTCCCGGTATTTCCCCTCTCTGAAATTCTCATTTCCCTTGTAAACGAAAATGGTCCTTACTGCGCGACTGATTTCCTGTGCACGTTGATTATCTGCTTCAGCTCCCCTATCATCCCCCAGAGCAGTTTTCGCAGCTGCCCTGTTATAATATGCCTCAGTGAAAGTATTATCCAGTTGAACGGCCATAGAATAATCTTCAATTGCACTCCCATAATCCAGCATCCCAAATCTGGCAAGCCCACGGGCATTATATACCAGTGCTGTCTTCATGCCGTAGTCTATTGCTATGGAATAAGTACTATCAGCTACTTTATAATATTTATGTTCGTATTTAAGATTTGCCAGTCGTTCAAACACGTTGGGATCTTTTGAATCCAGGTTCATTGCCTTTTCAAGATTCTTTATTGCATCACCATATAACTGCAATTCATACTGGGCGAGTCCCAATGTAGCAAATGCCTTCTCAGCCTGTCTGCCCCTGTTGATTGCCAGTTCAAGGTCTTCCCTGCAACCGGCATAATTATTCAATTCAAATCGGCAATATCCCCGATGCTCATAGAATTCCGGTTTTCTAATTCCATTTTCTTCAGCAAGGTCAAGAAAGGTAACAGCCTCACTGAATCGTTCAGATTGCATTAACAACTCTCCATAATAATAGTATGAATGAGGATCGCCTACCTGCCCACTTTTTATCACTTTTTCGAGATCAAATAGCGCTGCCCTGTATTGCCCGGTTTCGTATTTAGCTAAACCCTGCACTTCTGTAAGAACTATCGCCGTCATTCCATATTTCATAGCCAATTCAAGATCTTTATCAGCCCCAACATCGTCTCTCAGCTTAAGTTTTACCTCAGCGCGTAACATATGATTAGTTGCATCTTCAGGAGCCATCTCCAATGCTTTATTCAAATGGCTTAAGGCTTTTGGATAATCCTGTATATCCTTATAGAGAATAGCAATCTGTTTATAATATTCAACTTCATCTGGTTTTCGTGAAATCAGATCTTCATAGATTGAAATAGCCAGTGAAAGAGAATCATATTCTTTATACACTTTTGCTAATTCAATCAGGTCAGTCTCATTTTCTTTTCCATATGTGTGGGCTGTCTCTAAATACTCGAATCCGAGATCAACGTTTCCTCTTTCCAGTTCAAATTCACCAATCGCTATATAGACATCCGGATTTGTTGTGCCAGATTCGATGGCTACGTTGATGAAATCAATCCCTGCATCAAAGTTACCTCTTCTAATGGCTGATATACCGGCTGATTCAAAGATCTCAACAGCAATTGCCCCTCTTTTTTCAGCCTCATTTAAAGTATTCCTCGATAGTTCATCACGCCCTAATTCTCTATATGAGAGAGCCAGATATCCATAGGTCTCCGGATCATCAGCTCCGAGATCTATGGCTGTCATTAATTCACTTACCGACTGTTCAAACTCATTATGATGATAACTGATTTTGCCAAGGGCCTTATGAATTTCATCATTCTGAAATCCTAAAAAAATAGCCTTATTCATGTCTGTAATTGCGTTTACCTCATTCCCGGATCTTTCATAACTCAATCCCCTGTATGCATATAATTCACCAACATCATCTTTCAGGTTAATGGCTTTCTCCAATTCCCTGATGGCTTTCTCATAATTATCTGCTTTGTATGACAGGATCCCTGTATATGCATGAATCGTTAAATCACTTCCGAAATTACGTGCTGCTGTTCTAAAACTACTGGCGGCATCATCTTGCTGTTCATTCATCAAGGATATAACTCCTCTGATAAACTGGTTATTCCACTCTGAAGCTTCTTTTAACCACTCATCGATATACACATTAATTTCAGGCAAATTCTCAAAAAACAATGTACTCATGGCAATGGTATTACTTTGAGGATGTCCAAATCCATTGATGACCATCCCCTTAATATTGCCATAATGATCAAATAATGGGCTCCCGTCAACTGGTTGTATGGTTTCTGATTTCAGCAAGGCAATGTTGCCCAAACCAACTATATGCTGAACCCTTAAAGAAGCCAGGGCTTTCCTCTTTCTTGTTGTAATTTGATCGGCTGCAACAGCTACCAGGTTTTCAGCATCAAGAATTCGATTCTGAGATAATCTTGCAAGGGGAGTAACTGTATTTCGTTTTTCTTTAAAAGAGATCTTGATAATCCCGGTTTGGGGATGGTATCCTTTCACATATTCCGGCTCCAGATTTTTCCCATCTTGAAGATATACACTAAAACTAGACGCTCCTCTTAAAGATTTGTGATGGATGATGCCAGTACTCAGCGAATCCAGGAAAAATCCGGTTCCGACATGTGATTTTTTCCCTTTTTCATCAAAACATTGAATAAAAAATGAAATTTCTTCAGGTATGGAAGTTTGACAATAGGTACTGGTGACTGTCAGTGTAAATAATAAAATATGTAGATACCTGGAAAATCTCATCCGATTAAATATGATAACAGGGTGAATTTAATAATTCAATTTTAAGATATTGATGTTTAAATTAAACTTCATTTCAAATTGTTTTATCCAGAGGGAATTGCATGAAAAAGGTTCACGCCAAGAGTGTTAAGTTTATTTGCAAACCTGCTTGCATCGCTTTCGCATAGCTTGTACCACCCTTCGGTCGCCGAAGGCTTGCCGTAGGTGAAACGCTAAAGCTTTCACCGGTGGCCGAAGCCTGTGGCGAAGGACTCAGCGACACGCGGTCAGCGGAGCAAAGCCGGTTGACAGGTATTCGCCAGGAATGGATCAATAATAACCCTCGTGGTTATACGGGAGTTTGTTGACCTCTATTTTTTCAAAGATGTATCACCTCACCATATGCATCCGCAGAAGCTTCCATGACTGCCTCGGACATGGTTGGATGGGGATGCACTGATTTGATTATTTCATGGCCGGTGGTTTCGAGCTTTCGTGCGGCTACTACCTCCGCAATCATTTCCGTTACATTGGCCCCGATCATATGAGCTCCCAGCCACTCCCCATACTTAGCATCGTAAATTACTTTCACAAATCCTTCCTTGGCCCCAGCAGCACTGGCTTTACCTGAAGCAGAAAACGGAAATTTTCCAACTTTTATTTCATATCCTGCCTCCTTTGCCTGGGTTTCTGTATAACCCACAGATGCTATTTCCGGATTTGAGTATGTACATCCGGGGATATTATTATAATTAAGGGGTTCCGGTTCAAGACCTGAAATTTTTTCAACACAAATAATTCCTTCTGCTGAGGCAACATGTGCCAGTGCCGGACCCGGAATTACATCACCTATTGCATAAATACCAGGAATGTTAGTTTGATAGTATTCATTAACCAGAACTTTGCCCTTATCGGTAGCTACACCCACTTCTTCCAATCCAATGTTTTCAACATTTGATGTCACGCCAACTGCTGACAGAACGATGTCTGCCTCAACCTGTTCTTCTCCTTTTTTGGTTTTGATTGTTACCTTGCATTTCTCCCCCCCCCGTATCAACAGATGTTACCTCTGAAGAAGTCATAACTTTAATCCCTGATTTTTTATAAATCCTCTCAAGTTGTTTAGATATTTCTTCATCCTCAAGCGGGACAAGATGTGGCAGAAATTCAACCAGGGTTACTTCCGTCCCTATTGAATTATAGAAATATGCAAACTCGGAACCAATAGCACCGGATCCAACGATAACCATGGATCCCGGTTGTTTATCGAGTGTCATGGCTTTTCTGTAACCAATGATCTTCTTGCCATCGATTGGTAGTGAGGGTAATTCCCTGGCTCGCCCTCCCGTAGCAATTAATACATTATTAGCCGTATATTCTGTAGTTGTCCCTTTTTCATCGGTTACACCAACTTTTTTGTTACTTAACAATATTCCGGTTCCGGATAGTATCTCAATATTATTCTTCTTGAAAAGGAACTGGATACCTTTACTCATGCCTCCGGCAACATCCCGGCTCCTTTTAAC
>JBHOSY010000033.1:0-31579 GCA_042584165.1 Bacteroidota bacterium
ATTTCTTAAATTAGTCTGTCATATACAACTGGTGATAATTTAACAGTATTAATCAATATTGTTATCAGGATAACAGGAGCCATCTTTTGAGAAATACGATCCTTCCATGAAAGAAACCAATCTTTTTGAATCAGAATATGATTATGTGATCATCGGATCCGGATTTGGAGGATCTATTTCTGCTCTCCGATTGTCTGAAAAGGGATACAAGGTCCTGGTTATTGAAAAAGGAAAAGAATACAAAACTGAAGACTTCCCCAAAACAAACTGGAACTTACCGAAGTGGTTATGGTTGCCCACCTTCAGATTTCATGGATTTTTCAAGATCACATTTTTGCGACATATTGGGATTTTAAGTGGTGTAGGTGTAGGAGGAGGATCGCTGGTCTATGCGAATACTTTGCCAAGACCTAAGCCAGCATTCTTTAATTCCGGAAACTGGAAAGGGCTCCTGGATTGGGAATCTGAGCTTGAATCCCATTATTTAACAGGAGAGAAAATGCTTGGTACAAGTATCAATCCCAAATTCTTTGAACCTGAAGAAACGCTTAAAAGCATATCACAAGACCTTGGGAGACAGGAACTATTTGAAGCAACCAATGTTTCTGTATTCTTCGGTGAGCCGGAAAAGACAGTCCCGGATCCATACTTTAAGGGTGAAGGTCCTGACAGAGCAGGATGCACTTTTTGTGGTGCCTGCCTGACTGGTTGCCGACACAATGCAAAAAATACCCTTGATAAGAATTACCTGTATCTGGCTCAAAAATACGGCGCACAGATATTACCTGAAAAAAAAGTCATATCTGTTACTCCTGAAGGGTCAGAAGATGGTAGTAATGGATATAAGGTATCAATTAATAATTCTACGGCTTTCTTCAAGGGGAGAACCAGGCACATCCATACCAAAGGTGTTATATTTTCAGGCGGGGTGTTGGGAACAGTACGGCTGTTGTTAAATATGAAGAAGAAGTATCTTCCTAAGTTAAGTAACCAGGTAGGAAATTTTGTCAGAACAAATAATGAAAGTCTGATCCTGGTCGCTTCAAAAAAGAAAGATAAAGACTATTCTCAGGGAATTGCCATCGGTTCCATTCTTCAGGTTGATAAAGACAGCCACCTGGAAACTGTGAGATATGGGAAAGGATCGAATTTCTGGAAATTACTTGGAGCACCACTTACACATGGACGAAATATCTGGGTAAGAATTGGCAAGCTAATCTGGCATCTGCTATCCCGGCCTGTTTCATGGTTACGTGTATATTTCATGAGGGATTTTTCAAGCCGATCAGTGATACTATTATTCATGCAGCATCTTGACAGCACATTAAGATTTAAAAAAGGATTGTTCAATTTGAAATCAACTGTTTCATCTGGGGAGATACCCTCAGCCTTTATGCCACTTGCGAAAACGATGGCTGATAAAACTGGTGAGATAATTAAAGGTAAACCTTTCGTGCTATTTACAGAAGTGCTTTCTGGTATGCCAACAACAGCTCATATTCTGGGAGGTTCCGTAATAGGAAATTCTCCTGAAAACGGAGTCATTGATAAGGATCAAAAGGTGTTTGGATATGAGAATATGTTCGTTTGTGATGGTTCCGCAATATCAGCAAATCCGGGAGTAAATCCAGCACTTACTATCACAGCGATGACGGAACGGGTGATGGCGAAAATTCCTGGTAAAAAATCAGATAACCAAATAGTGAAATAATTAGAAAAACCTATGCAAAAAAAAGATCTAATAGTCATCAATCCATACCTTACATTCGGTGGGAATTGCCGGGATGCAATGGAATTTTACAGGGATTGTCTGAGTGCGAAATTGGAGACCCTGCCTTTTGAAGGATCACCTGTTGAGGTCCCTGATGGGTATAAAGACAAAACGATGCATGCCACGCTGCGTTTTGGCAGTGCAGTTATCATGGCTTCGGATGGTATGCCAGGAAAAACATTCAGTTTTGGCGATGGAATTTCAATTTCTCTCGCTACGAATAATCTTAAAAAAGCCGAACGATACTTTAATAACCTTGCTGAAGGTGGACAGATCATCATGCCCTTTAAGGATCAATTCTGGGGAGCCAGATTTGGCCAACTAATTGACAAATTCGGCTTGCGGTGGATGGTCAACTGTGAACTGGAGAAGAAATAGTATCAGTCATATTCTAAAGATCCGGGTGTAGGAACTAAAAAAAGGTAACACAAAGTTCAATAAACCTGCCGGCAGGGAAAGTACGACGAGCATTAAGAATTATTAGATTAAATTTCAATATGGAAAAGCGGGATTTTATTATGGAGCAGATCAAACAGTTTGGTAGAGTGTTGGGGATGATCCTTGCTGGAATATTAAGATTGAAAGAAAAGGGCAAATCCGGTGAGATCTATCGTTATGTTGAGAATGAGATGATGGACCATCTTCATGTCAGTTTTCAAAATATGGCTGATCTATCGGATGATCAGTTTGTAAACATGATAATGCGGGAAATAAAGCTGCCATCTGAAGGAATGGAAACTCTTGCTGAAATCTTTTACGAACTTGGAGAAATTCAAGAATCAGATGATCTTCAATATAAATATCTGGCGAGGTCATTATTCATCTATGAGTACTTATCTGAACATAGCCAAACTTATTCGCTTTCCTGGAAAAACAAAATCAATTATATTAAAGACATCTTAAATCCTGATATATAATCAATTTTATAACTGTAACGACGTGCTGCATGAATGTATAAACTACTGGTATTTTTTATATTAAGCATACCCATTATTATTATTTCGTGGAGGGCAATTCTGAAACCCCGGAGTCACGGTTTTTATCGTTTTATCGGGTGGGAGTGTGTATTATGGCTATTAATACACAATATCCTGTATTGGTTCGTTGATCCATTCAGTATATCTCAGATTATTGCCTGGATTTGTCTCATCTATTCACTGATTCTACTTATTCCAGGTGTGATCCTTATGAAAAGATTGGGCAAACCCAAAAATAACCGGGGAGACAGCTCTCTTTATACATTTGAACAAACCAGTGAATTAATTGATACGGGTATCTTTAAATACATCCGTCATCCATTATATGGATCCTTAATATTCCTGACTTGGGGAACATTTCTTAAAAATCCCAGGATTGATTTATTATTCATTTCCTTCATTGCGTCGATGGCATTTGTAATCACAGCAAAAATCGAGGAAAAGGAAATTATTGCTTTTTTCGGTGAAAAGTATAGAAAATACATGAAACGGAGCAAGATGTTTGTTCCTTATATATTTTAAAACACTAGACTTAGCTCTATTTCTCGCAGATAATCCCAAAAAACTTCGTAGATGAACACTGAACTTTCAACCTGATAATAGGAATTGTTATCCCCGGACACCGTTCCGGGCCTGCCCGCTAACGCGCGAGGCACTGGATGGCAGGCGGGTTCTCCGTAATTTATATCCTGCACATCTAACGGAGATCCCGGTTCAAAGGCCGGGAATTACATGTTTTTATTTTTATTTCATGTTGGGAATAAACTTCAGTAATCTATATAACTGTCAACTGCTATGTTCCTTCTCAAGTATCAACTCAGCAGCAATTTGCACCGCTGTTCGAACTACTTCACTACAAATTATAGTAGCACCAGCTGCCTGAAACTCAGCCTGATCTTCCGGGTCCATAAGATCATATCTTTTCCCAAATTCACACTCAACAATCTCACCGCACATTGTACTGCCGAAAAATTCTTCAAACCGTTGACAAAGCTTGTTAGCAGGTATCAGGGATGCCCTGTAAGTTTCCCAGTCATCAAGTTTATCTCGACCATAAACCATACCTAAAGCCATAAGTGATCCTGTAATGGCACCGCAAGTCTCTCCTCTTTCACCTATCCCGGGCATAGGTGTCAGGGCTTTCATGATCGCATCATTTTCGAATCCAAATTGTTGAGCGAGGGATTTGAATGCTGTTTGTGCACAGTGATGTGAGCGATTCATATGGGAATCCACGCGCTGGTCAAGTTGTTTCATTATTGTTTCCCTAGAAAGGCCTTTACTCGGGGATTTGGATTCTTCCCAGTCTTTCCCCGAGTCTTTATCCCCACTACACGCACCTATAAACAGACCGCCTGCTATAAGCGTTGAGCCCTTTATAAAACCCCGTCGTTTGAACTTCTTTTTTTCCATATCTGAATTTACTCATTTCTGTAGATCAAGTCAAAAATCAATACTGCGGTTATCATTCATATACTTCAGGGCAAGATTTATTTTTCTTTTGTGTCATTTGTGCCCTATCCGAGATTATTCGTGTCGTGATAAAAACTTAATTAAATTCCCTGACTTGTCTTTTTCAAGCACATAAGTCTGTTCATTCCATGATTTACTGAAATACTGATTCGTTAACAAATAATAATAAACACTCACCACATAAAGGTATATTTGCAGTCACACATACTACTATTGAAAAACTATTTATACAGTAGTAATATGAAAATGTATCGACTTTTAACAGCGATCCTGATAATCTTCGCAGGGATTTATTTTACATCCTGTGACTCCACTGAAAAGGTAATTCCTTACGGGGATAGTATCCTTCCGCAATCTTTTAAAGTGGATATCCCCACCTCATTGAGCCAGGAAATCGAAACAGCGAATGACAGACTGCTAGAAACCAATGAACTCAACGGAAATGAGATATACAGTCATCTGAACTCTTTTATTCATGCAGGTGAGGGAGCTGCTGATATCGTGGAAGGGATCTTTGCTTCAATTGCCACTTATGAAATAAATAAATCCATGTCATTCACATATAAAAGTAAAGATGACGCCCGAACCAAGAGGTTGAATATCATAGAAAATTCTGAGTATGATGGCCAGCAGTCGGAATTTCAACTGACTATTATTGATGTGGATTCTGAAGACAATGAAGATGGAGGAAAGGCAATCCGGATTTTCTGGAACAGGACTCCGATTAAAAGCATAGCATTGATCAAACCCTACTATATTAACCGGAATAATGATGAATCATGGGTTGAAACTACCTTCAGGATTGACTACAGCGAAGAGCCAAACCTGGATTATGATGCGTATATGACAGTGTATATAACTGATCTTCCCATGCTGTTACCAGTTGAAGATCCCTACGCTATGAAAAGCATGAAGATGTTCGCTGGCAGGAAAAGTAACATAATCGATGTATATGGTAATTCTGATCACCCAGCTGCCACAATATTCAGTGGGAATACTGGATTTAACTGGGCTTTCGTTGCTTCTGGTAATGAAACATCGAACATCGCTGTCGCCGAAGTAGGTCTTCCTCCAGGTGGACTTGATGAATCCAGACGTGAAGTATTATTGAAGCAATATTCCATTAATAATGTTTTTAAGAGCGAAATAGAGGAGGTATGGCCGGGCATTGATGAATCAGTGGTTGCATCTTTTCTTCAGAATACTGATGCACCCGGTTATTTCAATGTTGACGGTTTTCTCCGAAGTGGTAAGTCCCCGTGGTCAAAATACGATGAACTGGAAGAGAGAATGGATAATCTGAACCCGTACAATCCAAAAGAGATCCAGGATCTTTCTATTGAATTCAAATAAAACCGAAAATTCTCACAGATCAACCCATGAACCAGTGAACTAATGAACCGGTGTAACTCCGCGTCTCCTCGTTTCCCCATATCCCCATATCCACATATCCACATATCCACAATTTTGATCTATTAACGAGTGAAAAAGTAATTTTTTACTTAACTTACATTTTCCAATAAAGCTAAAACCACAATGCTTACCCATCTCACAAAACTCTTCGATCGCGATCTTACAAGATTGTCCAATGAACTCATGGCATACCAGGAAGAAGAAGATATCTGGATTATAAAAGGGGATATCACAAATTCAGCTGGAAATATCACACTGCATATCCTGGGAAATCTAAACCATTTTGTAGGTACCGTTCTTGGAAATACAGAATATGTTAGAAAACGGGATGATGAATTCTCTGAAAAGAATGTGCCAAGATCACGCCTGCTGGAGGAAATCAAAAGTGCCAACGAGATGATTAAAGTCACCTTATCGAAAATGAAATATGCTGATCTCGATAAGTCCTACCCTGTGGATGTGTTTGAACATGAAATGAAAACCGAGTACTTTCTCATCCATCTCTTTGGTCATCTGAATTATCATCTGGGACAGATTAATTATCATCGGAGGATAATTAATAGTTGAGAGTCTGATGTCAAGGCTGAGGCTGAGGCAGGTTCCCAACGAGACAAAAATAAAACCATGTAATCCCCGGATACCATTTCGGGATTTCCATAAATTATTTCCTGCACACATTTAGGAGATCCCGGCAAGGTGGCCGGGAATGACAATATCACTATTAGGGTTAGTGTAAATACACCAATAAACCAAGCAAACAAATCCGTTTACAGTTCTATTTATTTTACACCCTCAAGTTTTAATGCTTCACGAGCAGGCATTTCTCTTGGAATTCTATTCTTCAAATCTCCCACCCATGGCCAAAGTTTTTGTTGATTTAAATCCACTTCAACTACAACCACCGGATCTTCATCTGTGGCTTCATCAATGATCTCACCTTCAAGTCCAAAAACAGCTGATTTCATGTCGTATGTTGAGGAAACAAGGTAAACCTGGTTTTCGATAGCCCTTGCCCGTACCAGGGTAAGATAGCCTCCCCATATCGGGAGAAAAATAACCTCCGCTCCCTTCATAGACAGCGTTCTGGCCTGTTCCGGAAAGGTTGAATCCCAGCAAATCATCATTCCTATACGTCCAAAATCCGTGTCAAATACTGGTAAGGCATCCCCCGGAGTTATCCCACCTTTGATTTCTTCCCGGGGTAAACTGGTTTTTCGATACTTGCCTGCCAATTCACCGTTTCTGTTTATTAATACTGCCACATTATATACAACAGGTCCATCTTTCTCCAGAATACCTGCAATGATATACATTTTATGCTGTGCAGCCAGCTTGCCCAGAAAATTGGTTGAAGGCCCCGGAACAGGTTCACTTGCTGTAATATAATCCATATCGGTTCCAGCCATGGTAGTACCTTCCGGTAGACAAACAATATCTGCTCTTTCTAAAGCTGCTTCTTCTATATATGGGACGAACTGATCAAGATTATCCTGTGCAGATTTCCCATTTTGTGGCCGGTAATGGATAGTAGCCAGTCTCACCATCCGTGATTCCGGTTTTTGAGTTTCCTCAAAAGACACACCACCAAAATTCACTTTCCCATCTTCATCCCAGCGATATATTAGCTCAAGCCTGGCTTTAGAAGCCTCATCGGGAACCAGATATGTTTGTTCCATTAACTCCCAATCCTTATTGGATTTATTTTCAGATCTGGAAATCCGCGGATATTCAGCTTTGCCTACCACATTGCCATTTGGATCCTGCCATAATACCTGTGCCAGGATACATCTTTTTGGCTCTTCAACATTTTCTCCTCTGTAATACACCTTAACCTTATAGTACTTTCCCTTTTTAGCCTCCACATACTTAAACCATTGACCATTTGAATATGATTTCCCATCGCCGGCCAGCGCGAGTGTGGGACTGTTCTCAAATAAGATGCTCTTATCGATGAAATGATTCGGGGCTATTTCCTCCCGTTGCGTTTCAAAAACCCAATTCTCAAGATCACTATTTGGGACACCCTCTGGTTTCTGTCCTTCTTCATTCTTTAAAGTACAACTAAATAGAAAAAGGCTGATAACAAGTATTTTCTTAGTCAGAGACATATTTTTGATATTTAATAAGCTTTCAAATTAACTCTTTACTTTTTCTCAACTTTGTGATACTTTGTTCCCTGGTGTCTTGGAGGCTTGGGTATTACCCACAAAGGCACAATGCTTATGCCGAAGCTTCAGCGTAGGAGCAAAGACACTAAGAATACACCAAGTATATAAGTCTTTTATTACTGTTTTCAATATACAAAATGTTATTTCTTAACCAGAATTAAAGCTCATTTATCAATTGTATAGATTAATTTCATGCTTTGAAAATATTATGCATTTTTACTTAGATTTTACTCTGATTTTTTAAAGACAGAACAAATGATAACAAGAGCATCATTGATCCTAATTACAGCTTTTTTATTATTCGCTGTAACCAATTGTATTACAACAAAACCTGTGATTACCGGCGATCCTTCCGGACAAACACCAAGTGCAGAACGGGAATTCCGGGCTGCATGGGTAGCCACTGTAGCTAATATCAATTGGCCAAGCAAACCTGGTATTCCTGTTAACGAACAAAAAAAGGAGGCTACAAAACTCCTGGATCTTCTGCATGATCATAATTTCAATGCGGTTATTTTTCAGGTAAGGCCTCAATGTGATGCTTTATACAAAAGTAATTTCGAGCCCTGGTCATATTATCTTACAGGAAAGCAGGGAAAAGCACCGGATCCATACTATGATCCACTGGAATTCTGGATTGTGGAGGCACACAAGCGTGGTCTGGAGCTTCATGCGTGGCTGAATCCCTATCGCGCTCATCATAATACCGGAGGTGAAATATCAGAAAAATCTGTCGTAAATATACACCCTGACCTGGTTGTAAGGCTTGAAAACGGTCACTGGTGGATGGATCCCAGCCGTCAGGGCACACAGGATCATTCCTATAACGTTGTTATGGACCTGGTTCGACGGTATGACCTGGATGGAATTCATTTTGATGACTATTTTTATCCTTATCCATCTTATAACAACAATAAAGACTTTCCAGACGATGAAAGTTGGGCAGCCTATCAACAAGGTGGTGGCAATCTATCCCGGGGTGATTGGAGAAGGGAAAGTGTAAATTCATTTATAAAACGCACATATGAAGGGATTAAAGCAGAAAAATTACACGTAAAATTCGGCCTGAGCCCTTTCGGGATCTGGCGGCCTTATAATCCTCCCGCTATTGCGGGATTCGACCAGCACAACGTATTGTTTGCCGATGCCAGACTCTGGTTGAATGAAGGCTGGATTGATTACTGGACCCCTCAACTTTACTGGCCTATTAACCAGTTACCACAAAGTTATCCGTTACTTCTTGGCTGGTGGGATAAAGAAAATAAAAAGGGAAGACATATCTGGCCGGGTATGAGTGTTGGAAGGTATAGAGGGGATCAGGGTATTGACGAAACAATCAACCAGATCATGGTTACCCGTGGCATGCTGTCAGAAAGCCCGGGTGAAGTACACTGGAGCATTGGCCCCCTGGTCTCATCTCCAAATCTGGTAAAAGCCATTGCAGAAGGACCGTATAAAAGACAGGCACTTATCCCCCCCTCACCTTGGTTGGACGATAAAGCACCAACCGCTCCAGAAGTGAAGATCTCCCTGAATAAAGATACACTAACCGTTTCATGGGGTCATGAAGACCTGAATGATATTGCACGATGGGTTGTTTACTACAAACATGGTCCTTCATGGAATCAAACAATTCATGGCAATAACATAAGGTCGGATAACATCCCCGGATTTGTAATCAATCAAAGTTATCTGGATAATACGAATCCCCAGACCATAAAAAATATCGAAGATGTAATTATCCCATTAGACAGGATTGCTGTTTCAGCAGTGGATCGTTTTGGAAACGAAAGTACCGTTACCCAGATGACAGTTTCAACCCTTTCTACTACAGATGCTCCTCCATTAGAGGAAATACTCAAAGGACACGCGCTGAAAGAAAAAGAGCCTGTCCTAAAGCCACCGGTTGTTAAACCGGGAATTGATGTTCTGGTGGAGGATCACCTGGATCTGATCAAAAACAAAAAAGTTGGCCTGATCACGAATCCATCTGCTGTAAGTGCAGATCTCAGGAGTAGTATTGATATTCTGGCTGGTACTCCAGGTGTTAATCTTGTTGCTTTATTTGGCGCTGAACATGGTGTACGAGGTGCAAAACAGGGTAGAATTATCCAGGAAGGTGAATTGGATCCGCAAACTGGGATCCCTGTTTATAGCATGTATGGTGATTCTTATGCTCCTAAAAAGGAATGGATAAAAGATCTCGACGCCCTGATTTTTGATATTCAGGGAGTTGGATCAGCATGGTATACTTTTAAATATTCGATGTCGTTTGCCATGGAAGCCTGTGCCCAAGCTGGCATACCTTTCATCGTCCTGGACAGGCCTAATCCGCTTGGTGGCCGGGTTGTGGAAGGCCCTAATCTAGATATAGGCAGGATCTTCCGCCATCCACTACCATTTCGACATGGGATGACCTATGGAGAACTTGCTTCGATGTGGAATGATACTGAAGGATTTGGTGCAGATCTGACGGTTATAAAGATGAAAGGCTGGCGACGAAGCATGACCTGGGATGATACAGGTCTATTCTGGATCATGCCTTCTCCCAATATGGGCACCCTGGAAACGGCCATCGTTTATCCGGGCCAATGCCTGTTTGAAAGAATGAATATCTCAGAAGCCAGAGGGACAACCAAACCATTTTTGATGACAGGTGCACCATGGGTTGATGCAGTAAAAGCAGCAAAGGACCTTAATAGTCGGGGAATTGATGGGGCTGTGTTCAGACCGGTTTATTTCATACCAAAAAATGCAACTCCGGGATCTAATCCGCGAGGTAAACCCTGGAATAAGATGAGTGGAGGAGTCGAGATTATGCTTACGGATTATGATGCTTTCAAATCAGTAGAGGCTGCAGTCCATATTATCGATGCATACCAGAAAACCAATCCTGATTCATTAGTCTGGTCTCCTCCACCAATAATAAAACAACTTGATGAACCTGGAATGACCGTTGAGCAGGTTATCGAAGATTGTCAGAAAGAAATAGGTGAATTTCTTGAAATCCGCAGGAAATATTTGTTGTACCGATGAAAATAATTCGATTATTCCTGATTCTGCTTTTCCTGAATATTTTCTTTTCAGGATGCAAAACCACACAGGTAGTTCAACCGGATCAACAAATTAAGAAACCTGTCCCCAGACCAACCAGTGAAGTGCGGGGACTGTGCATATCTCCTGCCTCCTGGATGGATGAGGATATTGATAAAATGGAAAACAACATCCAGGATATCATGGAGAAAGCAGCGGATGCCAATTATAACGTCGTAATATTTACTGTCAGGGAACATGCAGAATCTTATTTCCCATTTCCTTTTGAACATTGGCGGACAGAATCCGGGGAAGATCCTGAATTTGATCCTGTTGCTCTGGCGATAAATGCAGCTCACAGAAATGCACTTAAATTTTATGCTGGTATCGATCTGCTGAATATAGGAAATGATCCGCCTGGCAATACCAGGCACCTGTATCACGAACATGGTCCTGACTCCCCGGCAGACAGCAGTTGGATATCTATGGGACAGGATGGAAACCCTGTTTTAAAAAATGATATTTATTATTTGAATCCTGCTTTACCTCAGGTTAAAACATATTTGAAAAATGTGATTCGACACCTGACCGAGAATTATAATATTGATGGATTCTGCTTTGATCAAACTGATTATCCACAAGGTGTTTTTTCATATGACGATTTTTCGATAGAAAAATATATGGCTGACAGCCTGCAATTTCCTGTTTCCAGAAATAATTGGGCTAACGAACGATTGACGGATCTTATAGAGGATATTACCGTAGAAGCTATGTTGGTAAAACCATACCTGGTGAATTCGTTAGTTTTTTCAGCTGAAATTGATCATCAAAATGTAATTAATTTGTTGAATGAAGGGATCGTTGATTTCTTAATACCAAAAATAGATTTTCCAGACAACAATCCTATTCAAGACTTAAAAGCCTATTGGAACGAAATCCCGGAAAAGAAGGAAATAACAGTATGTGTTATTCCAATGTTTTCAATTAATGAAATGAATATTACTGATGATAAAATTACTGGATTAGTGAACTTTTTAATAGAGAATGGAGGTCATGGAATAATCTGGGATTTTATACGACAAAACAGCAATTCAGATGTTCCCGTCGTTCTATTTTACAGCTATCCCGATAAAATTAAATTTCCTGATAGCCTGAAACATATAACACCTGAGCAGGTAGTTGGGCTTCATTTATCTGCCATATTTGAAGAAAATATCAGTGGTCAGACTGTATATTGTCCTGATAATAACAAAAGGAAGATAACTGATTCACAAGGTTATCTTGGCCTTATTTTATTTAATTCTGATACAATTGAAATTAATATCTCGAACAGATCTATAATTCTTCCAACCGGAAGATGGTCTATACCATACAAATATGCAGTTCAGCCAGACAACAGTGTAATAAGAGAATCTCCATGGGTCGAATTCCGCCGAATGCCTGCAATATATACAGATAATCAGGATTATCACTTACTATGCAAAACTGATTACACTTCTTCAGCATGGATTAACGATTATCCATTAAAAGTTTATACTACCGGAATATTCTTCAATAAAATCACCCTGAATGAGGGCCCAAACCGGGTAAGGGCAAGTGTTCTTACAAAAGACTCACTTTCAGCATTTTATGAATGTGAATTTAATTATCAGGAAACTGATAAAACAAGACAACCATTTCCATTGTGGATTGATGAAAGATCGATTGAGCCTGAAATAGATATTGAATTGCTCCAGGAGGATGTCATACAGATCAGTTTCAATGGTTCATTGGGTCAAAATGGATGTGTTGAAATAACTCCCGGAGGATTACGCATTGAATGTTCACGTGAAGATCATAATGATTACAGTATATACCGGACTGAGTTACCATTAAGAAAACTTAATACTGGGGATCCTTATAAATTAATCCTGAAATTAACAGCGACAAAAGATACACTTGAAAATCCGACATACGAATACCAACTGCAGAATATAATAAAGGTCAGAAATCTTGATGATTTTCCCCTTGTAAAAACTATTGAGGATAATTCACGATTAACCTACAACCTGGGTCCGGTACGTCTTGGCGGTCCAATCCGATCAGAAATGGGATCCGGGGTCATCATGAAAACGAATGGAAAAATTGGAGATAACTACAGGGTTCGTCTAAACCGTATTGAAAATGGAATTATCAGGCAAAATAATGTAGAAGAATTACCTGCTCAAAGAGTTCAACCTTCCTATTTCATCACAAATATGTCATGTGCCCCCACAAAAAGTGCTGATATTTTAAGTATCCCTTATCTGCAACCGGTCCCTTACGCAGTTTATCCTGATCCAGATCAGAACAGGATCGTAGTTACGCTTTTTGGTGCAATAACCAGTAGTACCTGGATCAGTCATCGGAAAGGACGTAAAATTATTGATAAAGTAACCTGGCAACAGACCACCCCGGAAACATATGAAGTATATGTGAATTTAAAAACTCCAGATATCTGGGGTTATGATATACGTCCTGAAGGAAAACAGCTTATTCTTCGAATTAAGTATCCACCTCAATTCGACTTAAAGAAAGATAAACCACTATCAGGTATAAAAATTGCCGTTGAGGCAGGCCATGGGGGACGTAGTACGGGGGCTATCGGATTATCAGGATTGCAGGAAAAGGATATAAACCTTGATCTCTCACTTAAACTGGCTGAAGTATGTAAATCGATGGGTGCTGAGGTCCTGCAGATCCGTGATACAGACAAAAACATGTCCCTGATCGAGAAAAGGGATATAGCAATATTTTCAGATGCCGACTTACTTATCAGCATCCATGCAAATGCAGCAGGTACCAGCAGAGGCTATCTGCGTGTACCCGGGACAAGTACATATTATAATAATCCTTTCTGGGCACCACTAGCTGAAAGCATCTACGACCGTTTACTTGAACTGGAATTAGAAGAATTCGGTGTGGTTGGATCATTTAATTACACCGTAATCCGGGTTTCTCAGATGCCATCTATTCTGGTAGAACAGGCCTTCATGACCCATGCAGAAGACGAAGAAAAACTTGCGGATGATGGATTTCGACAACGGATGGCTGAAAAAATTTATGAGGGAATTGTTGATTATATAGAGTATATGGATAAATGAAGTTGAGAGTTCAGGTTTCAGAGTCTTTTCAATCCAAAATCCAAAATCCAAAATCCAAAATCAAATAACTATCTCCATACCTTCCCTTGCAAATTCACAATTTGGGAGTATATCCTTACATTTTATCTCCATATCCCTGAGAAATTGATCATCGTGATCCGGATCATGATGCGTAATGATAAGTTGCTTGCATCCTGCCTGTTCTGCTACACTAATTGCCTGATCACAACTACTATGTCCCCATCCTTTTTTCCGTTTTAATTCCTCCGCTGTAAACTGACCATCATGAATCAACAAATCAGCTCCTTTCGCCAGTTCTACAACATTCTGATCAATGGTTTCACCATGTTCAATATCAGTGCATATAGTCCATACTTTGTCATTCCGTTCGAACCGATAACTGTATGCACCACCAGGATGATTATGTTTATAGGAAGTTATTTTCGTATCCCAAATATTTTCCATGTCTTTCCCGGGCATTAAAAAGTCGATTTTAGCATTCATATCATCCAGATTTACCGGGAAGTACTCCGACTGCATGGCCACATCGAAAATATCTCTCAAATCCTTAACAGGCAGATTTTCGCCCATAGCCATAATCGTAATTATTCTATCTGGATCATAAGCTGGATTGAAAAATGGAAATCCCAATATATGGTCCCAGTGAAAATGAGAGAATAGAATGATGATTTCATTACATTCAAGTGGATTATCCGGCGATAAGATTTCCTTTCCCAATTTCCTGATTCCGGTACCTGCGTCAAGAATCCCTATTCGATTTTCAAGATTTCCTTTTATGGAAATACAGGTAGTATTTCCACCAAACTCCTGGAAATCCGGATCACTAACCGGGATAGATCCTCTTGTTCCATAAAATTTTATTCTTACTTCAGGATTCATGACAGTAAGTCATCATATACAATAGATCTGTGTATTATATTAATACGTAATCCAATTTATATTCGTTTTAATCCATTAATCCTTTCTCAGATTATTTATCTATAGGACATCCATTGCTCATGTGAAATCTTTCAACGAAGAAATTGGTAATTCCCAAATATTTATGGGTTCCTGCTACTATTTATTTGAAGATTTGTAATGAATAAAATCATAATTGAATACTACCATAATAACAATTATATTTAATTAATCATTTATACATCTACATTCTGAATATTTTAATGGGCAAAGAAACCAGACTCACATCCTGTAATACGAACAAAGATTCTTTGAAACGCAGAGACATACTGTTGGGACTTGGTGCAATCCCTTTAATTACAACAATTGGACGTGGAAATAATTCAGAAAAGGAATTAAATGAGTCTCCGGGAGGTATAAATACAAGTCTCAACAAAACAATTCGATTGGGAGTCATTGGGTTTGGTTTCAGAGGAGAGCAACTTGCCCGTGCCATGAAACTCGCCCACCCCGACTGGATTGAAAAACAGGAAAAAGCAGTCCTGGATGATTCACGGAATAAAACACTTGAGGATTTTAATAATCTCAATGATCTGAATATTGAATTGAAAGCTGTTTGTGATGTGTTCGATATCCGGATTGAGCGAGGTATAAAAACAGCAGGAAAAGATACAACGGGATATAAAAACTATAAGGAGTTACTGAACAGGGATGATATTGATGCAGTAATTATTGCAACCCCGGATCACTGGCATGCACAAATGACCAAAGATGCTGCCCAGGCCGGGAAACATGTATACCTGGAAAAATGCATGACACGGACGGCTCAAGAGGCAGTGGAGCTACGAAATATGATTAAAAAGTTGAATATAATTTTTCAATTAGGTCACCAGGGGAGACAGAATGATGTAATTCAGAAGGCACGGGAATTGGTTAAAAACGGAACACTTGGTAAAACAACACTAATAGAAACCACAACCAATAGAAATAATCCTTTTGCTGCCTGGGTATGGCCAATACACGAAAAAGCCAGTGAAAAGAATATCAACTGGGAGCTTTTTCAGGGTCCAGCTGCTAAAAAGATCCCCTTCAGTAAGGAACGTTTTTTTAGATGGAGATGCTGGTGGGAATATGGAACAGGAATGGCAGGTGACCTTCTTACACATGAATATGACACAGTAAATAGTATATTGAACCTGGGGATACCACATAGCGTAATAGCTTCCGGTGGGATATACTATTATAATGATGGCAGGGAGGTACCTGATGTATTCCATGCGAATTTTGAGTATCCGGATAAAGAACTGACTTTCGTTTATAGTGGAACCCTGTCAAATAGTGTTCAAAGAGGGACAATGATAATGGGACATGATGCCACAATTGAACTTGGTCGGGGTTTAACTGTTTGGGCTGATGATCAATCAACAAAGTACAGAAGCAGGATTAAATCCGGAATTATTGATCCATCAACCCCGATTGTAAAGTACAGTGCTGACCTTGCGAATGTCGATGCCATGACCTCCGCAACATCCAAATACTTTGCAGATCGTGGGTTGATGTATACTTACCAGAATGGGAAACGTGTTGATACAACCCATCTGCATATTGCAGAGTGGCTGGATTGCATAAGAAAAAACACCCCCACAAGTTGTAATATAGAACAAGGATTCCAGGAAGCTATCACCGCACACATGGCAACAACATCTTTCCGTGAAGGGAGGAAAGTTTACTGGGATCCGGAAAAAGAGAAAATTGTTTAAGACAGATATAACCAAAAGATACTACTATGAGTACATCAAATGGAATTAACCGACGCGATTTTATTCGCAACACAGCAGTTGGAGCTGCTGCAATTGGACTAAGCACACCTGCCTTCAGTGCGATAACCGGGGAAAGCAAAAAAAAGGCTCAGAACAAGGTTGGACTTTACAGTATAACATTTCTGGGTGTCTGGTATCACGGTGAACATGTAACGCTGGAGGATATGATCCCAAAGTCAAAAAAACTGGGATTTGATGGTATTGAGATCGACGGAAAAAGGCCTCATGGCAATCCACTGGATATGCCAACAGCACGATGCAAGGATCTTAAAATGAAGGCTGAAGATATTGGACAGGAAATTTACGCTGTTTCTGCCAATAATGATTTCAGCAGCCCAGTCCCTGAATATCGGGAATGCCAGATTGTTTATATGCGTGACCTGATCAGGATGACATCAGACCTTGATGTAAAACCATTACGTGTATTTCTGGGTTGGCCGGGAGTTACCAAACATCCTCAACTCGCCCGTTATGATATCGCCAGAGAAAGCTGGCAGCAGGCGCACTATCAATTTGAACCGGAGGAGATCTGGAGTTGGTGCCGTGAAGGGATGATTGAATGTGCAAAATTTGCAGAGGATTATGGAGTTACCCTCGCATTACAGAATCATAAACCTGTTATAAACGACTGGAGAGATGTGATGAGAATGGTGAAAGAAGTGGATTCGCCAGCACTGAAGGTATGTCTTGATGCCCCGATCATGGAGGATAAAAGCATGGAAAATATGAGAAATGCAGCAAAAGCTGTTGGGGATTTGCAGGTATTATCTCATTTTGGAGGTGAATGGGTACGCAATAAGGAAGGGAAACTAGTTGACATTCATGAAAAAGATGCTGATGGAAACATCGTTATTGATGAATTTTATCCCAGATTTATCAAAGCGATGAATGAAATTGGATACAAGGGTTGGTATAGTTATGAATTATGTCATTCATTACCTGTTAAAAATGGTCAAACTGTTGGCATTGAATATGCTGAACAATGTGCCGAAGGCGCTTGCGCTATGATGAAAGGATTGGTGAAAAACGTATAAGGGAAAATCATATCACTACTTCGTGGTTTCTTTGAGACTTCGCTCCTACGCTGAGTCCTTCACAAGAGGCTTCGACCGCCGGTGAAAGCTTCGGCGTAAGGCGTAGTGTCTTGGTGGCCATTGAGTTGATCTTTGACTTAACCACAAAGACACCTGGATACACAAAGGTTATATAACAACAATAAACTAATTAACTGAAACAGCTTTATTTTCAATAATTCTGTCTGTAAGTTGATTTGCCAACAGTTCCAGGTCAATACCCAGTTTTTCCTTATTTATTTTGAAGATTGGGGCTTTAAGATCTTCAGGAAGTTTTTCATATCCGTAATATGCTCCTAATATAGCTCCGGTAACAGCCGCTACCGTATCGTTATCCCTGCCATAATTAATTATAAATTCCATAGCTTTCCGGAAATCAAAATCTGTAAATAAGAGAGCCGTTAAATTAATAAGATGGATCTCTCCCGAATGAAAAGGAACATCCTGGTTCCGCTCATCCAACATGTCATATGCTTTCTGCAATTGCGCCAGATACCTAGGATCATATTGATCAGCAACAATTTTAACATCTACTTCGTCCGCTGATTTCACTTTTTTCGCTTCATCAACAATATATTGAGCATTCCTATACATACCATAGGTCATCCTGCCCAGTAACCTGCTTTTAAAATAGTACTGTGGATCAATTTCGCTTAAAACCGCAAGGATTTTTTCAGGTGATGAATCTTCTGGCATCGCAGCTGCAACCATGGCTGCCGTTAAGGAGCTGATGTCCCTGGTAAACCCGATATCGAAAATTGAAAACAGATAGGCTGATTCATATGCCAGTTTGGGAGCTCCGGGATATGGAAGGCCAATTACGGGAGAATAAAGCAATCCCGGACACGCCATTTCTCCCCCGTAAAATTTATTAACTGCATTACGGTAACCATCAATATCTTTTTCAGCATATGGTTTCGCCACAATGGCGAATTCCTGTAACCAGGCAATACGCATCATTTGATTTTCGAATGGAGCCGGGCTGAAACTGTCAATATCTTTCAGGGATTCAAGTTCCACCTTGTATTGATCTACTACATATTGTGCAAAGTTGTATGGATCGGGGCCATTGGTTGAATAAAATTCAGATACATTATTTGCAATATAGTTTCCCAGGAAAACATGCCATCGTGTATCATCGGTAGTTCCCCCGGCTTCCAGGTTAACATCCCATATCCCCTCAGGTGAAGCTTCCCGAACCATGTCGTCCAGCCTATCCACCCAACCATATTCAACCCGTATGTTATGTCTGGGCCACATCTCAGTTGGTGCGCCCATAGCATCACCTATTGCTGATCCTACAAGGGAACCAAGAATTTTATCATATAGTTTCTCACGTGACATTTCCACAAAGGGTGTTGATGATATCATCTCATTATCCTCACTAACTTCCATGATGATATCTTTCCTTTCAACAGGATTGTTACAGGATGATATAATAAAGATTAATAAAGTCGATATCGAAATGTTTTTAACTCTCATAATTGATAAAATCTATTTTACCTTTTTTAATCCAACCTGATGCTTCAACCATCAAGTCTTTCTTCTCTTCCAGTGACAAAGTTAAAGGCAATTGGCCTACTCCCAATAATCTTCGTAATATTTCTACACCAATATATCCTGCAAAAATTCTTTCATTAAAATCCAATGATCTTTTATAGAAAGAAAAAGTATTACTAATTAAAGTAAGATCCTGTTGGGCCATGAGCAGGTGGGCTACCATAATTCCCAGGTCAATCTCCGCGTAACTCATGAAACTGAATTCCGGGTCGATTACTTTAAGACCATTATCTGACTTCAACCAACTTCCCGGAAAATAATCACCATGGATCAGGACAGGACCTTCTTTCAAATAAAGTTTACCAAGTTTTCTGATTTCAGATACCAGCAATTGGTCAGTTTTGTAGGTCATTGAAGCTTCCTGCAATCCGGGCTGAATCTTATCAAGGTTTAGACCATTATTTATTTCAAATGGAACCACGAAAATATGTTCATGATTCAACTTCCGCATTTCACCATTATAGGGAAATGTTTCACATTTCAACTGGTGTAGATGAGACAGATAGGTAAGGATTTCCTGGTATTCCTGTACTGATAAATGATTTTCTTTCTCATAAAAATATGTATAATCAAATCCGGTTCCCAGATCACTCAGTACAATTATAAAGTTATCATTGTCTACACCCAGTAGAACAGGTGAATAGCTTTTAAGATCCGGGTGTTTATTTATGATACTAAAATAGTTGACTTCGACCATGCTTCTCTCTGTAGGAGCATAGATATGCGGATATTTTTCTGCCCAGGGTCTTGCCTGTTTTAGAATTATTGTCCTGGAATTCGTAGTAATCCTTCTTACATAGTTCATATTCCCCTCACCGGGTTTAATAAGAGAGATTACAGATTCTTCTTTTGTAATCCAGTTTTTTGTTCTAAGATATTTCTCAACCTCAGCTAATGAGTCTCTGAGAAAAATCTTATCTGGGAACATTAATTCAAATCGTTTCTTCAATTCATCCATTTGGAGTTTGAATGTATGGATGGTCTTTCATGTCTTTAAACTGACAATGCGTAAATCTACTAATCAATAGGCTACATGATTACAATGTAAACAATCTATTTTTGAAGATATAACAATTATTTACCGGTATGGAATTTTCCATTTGACTGTTTTGATAGGATGAACTTATGAGCTCAAGCCAGCATTTTAGGAATAAATACAAAAATTATATGAAATTATTTGAATTATTAAATATATATACAATATTTGTATATACATATATTGTTAATACAATAAACTAAGTCAATACTGGGCATGATGAAATTCAAAATGAATTAGTAATTTTAAAGGCTGTGGTAAATATTCGGGTTTGGTATTAATTAAACGGGGGCGGACTGCAGCCTTTATTTCTTTCGACAAAATTCAGATTCAAATAAAAATTTACAAATCATTCACAAAATACAACCATGATGAAAAAACTATTTTACGGAATTAATCTATTCGGTCTGCTTGCACTGCTAGTATTCATCAATTCCTGTGATGACTCAAGTGAAGAAGAAACTGATCCGTGCCTTAACGGACCTGTAGCATCCGTATCAAATGTAAACAAATCCGTTCAGGATGAAAACAATGGATCATTTACTGTTGATGTTACAGGTGGTCAGACTCCTTATATGTATAGTATAGATGGAACGACCTTCCAGGAAAGTGCCAACTTTTCAGATCTCGCACCAGCCATATACAGTGTGACGGTAAAAGATGCAAATGAATGTACAGCTACTGAAACTGTTGAGATTGAGGAAATACCTGTCGTAAGTTTTGCTAGTGAAGTAGATCCTATAATACAAGCCAATTGTCAGGTAGCCACCTGCCATGGTGCAAATACCGGCATCCCAGACTTTGGATCTTATGCAAACATAAGCGCCAAGGCCAGTCGGATTAAAGCCAGAACGGGAGATGGATCTATGCCACCATCTGGTTCACTTTCGTCAGCTGATGTGCAATTAATCGCCGACTGGGTGGATCAGGGAGCACCCGATAACTAAAGAGATTTGTTGGAAATCAATAAAAAAGAGATCCCACCCTTTTTAGGATACATTGGGATCTCTTTTTTATTACCTGGATATCACAATGGAATTCCTATTTTTTTAGTCGGATATAGACGTGTTTTATATTCTTTCCCTTTAATTTTCGCTCATCAATATCAAAATTGGATTGAAGTGCTTTCAGCATGGGCGTCAATTTACTATATCCGTAATTCCTCGGATCAAACTCCGGTCTCCTTTTTATAAGTAAATTCCCCACGTCACCGAGATAGGCCCAACCATCATCATCCGCCAGGTCTTCAATGGTCGCTGATATAGAAGAAATAGTTGCTTTATCCACCTCATGAATTGATTCCGGTTTCGCTTTCTCCTTATCTGCAACATCGACACCCTCTGTATCAGGTATCGATCCCAGTATCTCCAGAAAAATAAATTTATCACATGCAACAATAAATGGATTGGGGGTTTTCTTTTCTCCCAGACCGATTACTTTCATGCCGGATTCACGTAAACGAGTGGCCAACCTGGTAAAATCACTATCACTGGAAACCAGGCAGAATCCATCAACTTTACCGGAATACAAAATATCCATTGCATCTATTATCATTGCAGAATCTGTTGCATTCTTGCCTGATGTATAGCTGTATTGCTGGATAGGAATAATGGCATGTTTTAGTAAAACACCCTTCCATCCCGATGCAGTCTGTTTTGTCCAGTCTCCATATATTCTTTTAGTTGTTGGTATCCCCAATTTTGCAATTTCCTCCATCATGCCTTTCACATTTTTATAAGGTACGTTTTCCGCATCAATCAGGACGGCCAACTTAAGATCTTTGTTACTATCGATATTCATAATAGGAAATTAAGAATAAAATCAGGGAGATGGTAATTATTTGTGATTAGTTAATCTTCATCAGTTGTTATTACAGAAAACAGTCAACTCTCAACTCTCAACACTCAACTGGAATTACATCGCCATCAACACCACGCTGGTACGTCCATTAACCTTGTATTTCTTACCATCAATAGGTACTGCCTGACGTGGTTCTATGAAATCATTCGGACTACCTAGATGTGTATCCACAATTAGATGCCATGATTTCCCTTCCTCAGGAACTGGGATTTCAAACTCCAGCATATCATGCCAGGCGTTTAATGCAACATACAAATGTTCATTTTCTGTTGGATGATGGAGGCTGAATGCAAGACTATTTGACCAGTCATTCCAGTCAGGACGTTCCACCTTAATACCATGCCATATCAAGTGAGGCTCATCAACTACCTCATTCGTACATAAAATGTTCTCCAGCTTGAAAACTTCTAGACCCTGTGTAAGGTTAATCAAACCCTTTACAAATCTGAATAGTCCATGATTCTTGTCCACAAGGTTCCAGTCAAACCAGTTAAGTTCATTATCCTGACAATAAGCGTTGTTATTACCTTCCTGTGTTCTTCTGATCTCATCTCCCATCAGGAACATTGGTGTTCCCTGCGAACAAAATAGAATGGTGAAAAAGTTCTTAATCTGTTTCTCTCGAATCTGATCGATTTCCGGATCAGACGTTGGCCCTTCCGTTCCACAATTCCAGCTATGATTATAATTGGCTCCATCACGGTTGCTTTCCAGATTGGATTCATTGTGCTTCGTATTATAGGTAACGAGGTCATTCATCGTAAATCCATCATGACAGCTTATCAGGTGAATGCTTCGGTTAGGTTCCCTTTCAGGATCCGGATATATGTCAGGACTTCCAAGTATTCTGGAAGCGAGAACTGATACCAGTGCCTTATCGCCCTTGACAAATTGTCGAATATCATCCCTGTATCGTCCATTCCATTCCGCCCATTTATCTCCGATGAAGGATCCAACCTGATAAAGTCCTGCTGCATCCCATGCTTCTGCAATGATCTTTGTTCTTGCAAGTACCGGATCAGATTCGATTTCCCATAAAATCGGAGGATTCTCGAGAGGCTCACCAGTTTCATCTCGGGTCAGGACAGATGCCAGATCAAACCGGAATCCATCTACATGCATTTCAGATACCCAATACCGCAGACTATCCCTGACGATTCTTCGAACAATGGAATGATTGGCATTCATGGTATTCCCGCAACCCGTATAATCAAGATATTCGTTACGTCCATGGTTCAACATATAATATGCCTTATTTTCCAATCCTTTGAAACAATACGTAGGCCCATCATGCCCGCCTTCTGCGGAGTGATTAAAAACGACATCAAGAATTACCTCGATTTCTGCCTGGTGCATTGCTTTAACCATATCCCGAAATTCATTTATCAGTTTCAGGGGATCTTTTACTGAACCATATTCATTATGCACTGCAAAGAAATTTACCGGGGTATAACCCCAATAGTTAGGTAGACCATCTTGAGCATCCTGGGGATCAAATTGAGCAATTGGAAGGAGTTCTATCGCTGTAATACCAAGACTTTTAAGATATGGGATCTTCTCAATCAAGCCTGCATAGGTTCCCCGCTTTTCTTTACTTACACCAGATGAAGGGTGAACAGTGAATCCTTTTACATGAAGTTCGTAAATAACCGAACTTGAGAATGGAATATTTAACGGTTCATCTCCTTCCCAATCATATCCTCCTTCAGGAATAACAGCAGACTTCATCGCATAAGCACAGTTATCTCCTGCTTTCTTAGCTGCTTCACGTGAAAACTTACCTGGAGTTACAACAGCTTTAGCATAGGGGTCAACCAATACCTTTTCCCCATCGAATCGATGACCTTCATCTATTTCATAAGGCCCATAGACTCTGTATCCATACAACTGGCCAGCTTTTAATCCTTTAATAAAAATATGCCAATAGTAGAATGACCGGTTGACTTCCGGATCCAGCTTGATTGTCCGGATTGGCTTTTCATCATCCGGACCGTTAAACAATAGTAATTCAATATATTCAGCATTCTTTGAAAAAATGCTGAAGTTTATTCCATCAGGGTAATCAGTCGCACCAAGCGGATAACTCCTACCCTGTGATATATCTTTATCCATAAAATTCGCTGCGTTTGGATAGTATCAAATTTACATCAATCGTTCAATATAATATTCTAATCGGAGAATATTGTTGGAACCAGGGAATTCGGAACATAGCGTCGAGAGTTTGGTTTATTAGTTTATGAGAGGAAGTGTTCAGAATTCTGTGATCTCCGTGCCTCCTCTGTGTCCCCAGTCAAATCCGCAATCCGTTTTCCACAATCAAAACCTCCCCTGCAAGCTGGCCCCTCCTTAAAAATGTCCACTGGACATTTTCTTCACAGTCGGTCCTCCAAAATCCAAAATCAATTTTTATATGGTTGCTCCATCATGATCATATTATAATTATTCCAGAAGTCTGGATCATGCTCCACGCCCTGCTGATGTAACGGAATATCCGAATTGATCATTTCATCTTTACTGATTGCTTTAACACTTTCATTCTGAATATCATTGACGAAAAATTCCCTGTATTGATAAATCTGGGCGATTTCATCACCTGTAAAGATCTTGAAGTAGTTTACATATGAAAGGTACTTTAAATACATCTTATTCTGATGATCACGATATTCCACATTTAATTCATACAGTTTTTTCTTACCATCGATTTTAGCCACATAATAGTTATAATTTAGTTTGATGATGGCAAAATCTTTCACCCTGATGTAAATCTCTCCAAATGCATCGACATGTAAATAGCCATATTTAGCTTTGGGCTCAAAATGAATTACAAAAACCTCGTCATCATTTACAAAAGTGTAATAGGCAATTTCAAAGTCATAATTACTATTATAGAACTCATCAAATACTCCAATAAAGGAAACTGAATTTCCATGGTTTCGGATGGGGTCATTGGAACGCATATTATTCAGTTCATTTCCATTAAAAAATGGCGATTCTCCTTCAATCAGGACCTTAAGGGTATCGTATGGATCCTTTTCGATGTACTTATCAAAATTCTCTTCATAATCTTCGCCATATCGGAGTTGATTAATTTTTATACGGGATTTGTTATCAGATTTTCTAAAGCCTAAATCAAATACAGATATGGCACCTTCCAGAAAGCTGATATAATTACCATCTTTTTTCATATAGTCCCTGTAATATCCATCCAACTGAAAAGGTTTTCCGGGATAATTATCTGAAATGCGTGCAATTGCTTTTTGTAAAACCCTTCTCCCGGTTATCTTTTCATCTGATATTACCATTTCCTGCAACATCGTAGTAACAGGTTGAAGTTGAATGGATAAATAATCCAGGTTGACACAATTCTTTACTGGAAATCTATAGGTGGCATAACCTATTGCAGAAACACCCAGGGTATCATTCAGGTGAACAGGGGTAAGATTAAGAACAAATTCACCATGCTCATTTGTTACAGTACCAACAGCCTTATCAACCAATCCTACATGTGCAAAACTCACTCCCTGACCATCATCTGCATCCAATACAATTCCTTTCAAAATTATATTTTTTTGTGAAAAGGCCGGAAAGAAAACCATGAAGGCAGTTGCCCACATTAAAACTCTCTTCATACAGTCTGCAAAGTTACCTCAATTTAATAATATATCGAAAACCTTGCCAAAATGTATAATCCTTTCCATTGCTTTATAAGAAGCAAAATCTGTAATTTGTTAGTTCCAACATTAATTACCAGGATGGTTTTTAATACACCGGAAGAAACACTGAAAAATATATGGGGTTACCCTGATTTCAGGCCAGGACAGCTTGAGATCATACAATCAGTACTGGGAGGCCAGGATACACTGGCAGTTTTACCAACTGGCGGTGGCAAATCCCTGTGCTTCCAGATACCTGGATTATGTATGGAAGGGTTATGCCTGGTAATCTCTCCGCTCATCGCTCTTATGAAGGATCAGGTGGAACAATTGCGGCAACAAAAAGTGATTGCCTACGCAATTTATTCAGGCATGACTAGGAAGGAAATTGAAGTGGTTCTTGATAATTGTCAACTGGGAAAAGTCAAATTCCTGTACATTTCACCAGAAAGATTGAAATCTGATCATTTTGTTGAACGTGCAAAGCATATCGATATCTCACTTCTGGCAATTGATGAGGCACACTGCATATCTCAATGGGGATATGATTTTCGTCCTTCATACCTGGATATCGCTGATTTCAGAAACGTAAAACCAGATGCCACAGTGATAGCCCTTACTGCTACTGCTACACCTGAAGTCAGGAATGATATTATTGAAAAACTCCGTTTTAATAAAGAGCAAATATTTATTCAATCGTTTGCACGCACAAACCTTTCTTTCTTAGTACGAGAAGTAGAAGACAAGTATAATAAACTCGTTGAAATTTTAAATAAAACACAAGGTTCCTCTATTGTGTATGTCCGCACACGGAAAAAAACAAAAGAGATAACAGAGTATTTATTAAGACAAAATATAAGCGCCGGATATTATCACGCTGGATTAACTAACGACCTCAGGAGTCGGCGGCAGTATGACTGGGTAAATAATAAATTCAGGGTAATGGTATCCACCAATGCTTTTGGTATGGGAATCAATAAACCGGATGTGAGAAATGTGTTCCATCTGAATATACCGGATAACATCGAGCATTACTATCAGGAAGGAGGGAGAGCGGGTAGAGATGGAAAACATGCTTATGCAGTATTGCTATGGCAAAAAATTGATGTAGAAGAATTGAATAAAAGAGCTGAGCTGTCCTATCCTTCATCAGAAATTATGCGGAAAGTATATCAGGCACTGGCTAATTACTATAAAATTGCGGTAGGGAGCAGTATGTTGACAAGTCATGATTTCGACATCAGTGAATTTGTAAATAATTACAATCTTGATCACATGCAAACCTTTCATGCATTGAAAAGATTGGAGGACCAGGGTTTCATACAGATGAATGACAGTTTTTATCATCCTTCGAAACTTTTTATCAGGATCGACCACATGGAACTTTATAAATTTCAAGTTGCAAACAGGAAGTATGATGATCTAATCAAAGGTATTCTCAGAATCTATGGGGGCGAACTTTACACTAATTTTAAAACCATAAATGAAACACGAATAGCTCGACATATAAAATCGAATCCAGCCTCCGTAGAACGTTTTCTATCTGATCTTGATAAGCAGGAAATTGTTGTTTATGATAAGCAAAAAGACAAACCACAAGTAATATTTCTTACGCCAAGATACGATGCGAATAAGCTTCCAATTAATGAAGAGTGGGTGCGAATGCGGAAAGAATCTGAAAAGAAGAGAAATAAATCAATGATTCATTACACTAACCAGGAAGTTAAATGCAGAATGCAGGTTTTACAGGAGTATTTTGGCGAAAATGTAACTAATACATGTGGAAAATGTGACATCTGTCTTGAAAAAAATAAGCCCTATTCATCTGAAAATTACAGTAGATTACATGTGAGAATTTTAAAAGAGTTATCCAAATCTTCTTTCAAACCTGATGAGATTTCGATGAGATTTAAGGATGTGGATATTAAGGAAATAAAAGAAACCATAAAATTGATGATGGACAGCGGCGAGCTGCATTTCGATGTGTCTGGTTTAATAGAGGTTTCTGATATAAATAAGATATAATCCCAGAAAAATTGTCTGATTTCCACTACAGCAATTATGTGAAAAACGTTATAACCTGGAAACTACATTGGATTTCAGTGCAATCTCCTTGAAGAAAGGATAAAACTTAAATACACCGAATGGATCTAAAATGACTAATATCATTTTTTAATCCTCTTCGACAAGGTTTCTTTGCGGGAAACTGATATAACTTTTAGTTGTTTATAGAAAGACTTTTACAATATGAGTGGACTGAAAATCATTGTACTTGCCAAACAGGTTCCCGATACAAGGAATGTTGGTAAGGATGCAATGAAAGCAAATGGTACAGTAAACAGGGCGGCATTTCCTGCGCCTAAGAGGGTGATGTTTATAAATTCATTCAATCAGAAAAGCAGTTAACTGATTATATTCTTTATTCAGAACACTTAAATAGAGAAAATCCAACTAACGAAATATCAGAAAACAAGGTATTAGTATCTCTGCAAGAGATATCATGAAAAATTAAATACAAAAAATTTAAACTTAAAAAAGACTGCCGATGAAAATCTTAGTATGTATCAGTAATGTCCCCGATACTACCACAAAAGTAAAGTTTACAGAAAACAACAAAACACTTGATACAACTGGTATTCAATGGGTAATAAATCCATGGGATGAATTGTCTCTGACACGTGCGCTTGAGTTAAAGGATGATGCATCGAACAATATTCAATCCGTTAGTGTTGCGCATGTTGGACCAGCCACTACAGAACCAACCATTCGAAAAGCTCTGGCTATTGGTGCTGACGATGCAGTTCGTGTAAATGCAGAGCCAACCGATGCCTATTTTGTAGCTGCTCAATTAGCCGAGGTTATTAAAGCAGAGCAATACGATCTTATTTTATGTGGTATTGAGTCGAGTGATTACAATGGCTCAAACGTTGGAGGAATGATTGCCGAATTCCTTAATTGTGCATCTGTTTCTGCTGTATCTGGTTTAGAAGTAAAAGACGGAAAAGCAGTTTTAAACCGCGAAATTGACGGTGGTAAAGAAGTCGTGAGTGTTGCTTCACCCATGGTGGCCGTGGTTCAAAAGGGCATTGCTAAAGAGCCCAGAATTGCAGCCATGCGGGGAATTATGATGGCCCGATCGAAACAAATTAAAGTAGTTGAACCGGTGGCTATTGAAGCCCTCACCGAACTGGTGAATTTTAAGATGCCGGAAGCGAGAGCTGCCTGCAAATTTATTGAACCCGACAACGCAGGGGAATTAATCAACATTTTGCAGAACGAAGCAAAAGTTATTTAACACACGAATCATTCACCATAAAAAAGTCTATTATGTCAGTACTAGTATATACCGAAAATTGGGACGGAAAATTTAAAAAGTTATCATTTGAATTAGTTTCATACGCATCTAAAGTTGCTGAAATGCTCGGTGCTTCAACAACCGTCCTTTCTTTAGGTGAGGTTGAGCAAAGTGAACTTGAAAACCTTGGTAATTACGGGGCCGATAAAATCATAAACGGCACAAATAATGCACTGGGGGTCTTTGATAGTCAGGCTTACACGAATGCTATTGCATCAGTTGTTGATAAAGAAGGTTCTTCAGTAATTATCCTTTCGAACAATAATGCAGGTAAAGCAATTGCTCCCCGCCTTTCAGTTAAATTTAAAGCAGGCATTGGTTCCGGAATTAGTAAGTTACCTGTAAGTACCGATCCTTTTGTTGTTTACAAGCGGGCTTTCTCAGGAAACGCATATTCGAACCTCCAGATTAATTCAGAAAAGAAAATACTTACTCTTGCTCAAAACTCCTTTGATATCGTCGAGAACAACAAGGGAGCTGCCATTGAAAATATGGGTATTGAAATTGATGACTCGGTGATTAAAACCGAGGTAATGGATATTCAAAAACAAACCGGAAAACTTCTGTTGAACGATGCCGATATAGTTGTATCAGGAGGCCGGGGTATGAAATCGCCTGATAATTGGGGTCCACTTACAGAATTAGCTGATTTGCTGGAAGCTGCAACAGCTTGTTCGCGGCCTGTTTCGGATGAAGGATGGAGACCTCATGAAGAGCATACCGGCCAGACTGGAAAAATCATTGGGCCCAACCTGTATTTCGCTATTGGTATATCGGGAGCCACACAGCACCTGGCCGGTGTTAGCTCATCGAAATATATTGTGGCCATTAATACCGATAAGGATGCTCCTATTTTTGAAGCAGCACAATATGGAATTGTTGGCGATGCTCAAAAAGTGCTTCCTGCCCTGGTTGAAGCCGTAAAAGAATCCAAATTGAAATAGTAAATTAGCTTCTGTCTTCATATACTATTATTTAATTCTGGGATCATGAACAGACAAATTGTTTTTGCGATAACCTTACTTCTAACCCTTGGTGTTTTCGGATATACGGTTCGTAGACTTGTTGCTTTTTTCAAGCTAACGAAACCAGCATTTCCTGTCCGAAATTTTGGAAAGCGCCTCACTGTTATGCTGGAAGTAGCTTTCGGACAGACAAAAATTTTCCGGCATCCGGTGATGGGGCTTTTACATGCCCTGGTATTCTGGGGATTTTGTGTTATCCTGATCGGCAGTGTTGAAATGGTAGTAGACGGGCTCTTTGGTCTGGATCGCTCATTGAAGGAACTCGGTTTATTCTATGATATTATTATGGCATCAGGAGATGTTTTTGCCCTGCTAATAGCCATAGCAATAATCATTTTCCTTACCCGGCGAATATTCATCCACATCAAGCGATTCGAAGGAGTGGAGATGAAAAAAGCCTCCCATATCGATGCTAACATAGCCCTTACAATGATCCTCCTGCTTATGATTTCCCTGCTGGGAATGAATATCACCTATGTTGGATATCAGAACAGCATCAGCGAGAATATTGCCGGAGTTTTTCCTGTTAGTTCTATACTTGCAGGATTTCTTATTACCGGGAATGACTCCCATACACTTCATATGGTTCATGAAGTATTTTGGTGGGCACACATTGTGCTTATATTTATTTTTGCCAATATGCTTCCTTATTCAAAGCATTTCCATGTATTTATGTCGGTTCCAAATGTATTTCTTTCAAGGCTCGATCCCCTGGGTAAACTGCCCAATATGGAGAATGTAACCAAGGAGGTAAAACTAATGATGGACCCCAATACAGCTTTTGCTGCTGCTCCTGCCGATGAGCCTGTTGTTCGATTTGGTGTGAAGGATATTGAAGATGTATCGTGGAAGAATTATTTCGACTCCCTGGCATGTACACAATGCGGACGTTGCACTGCTGTTTGCCCTGCAAACATTACGGGTAAGCTTCTCTCCCCCCGGAAAGTCATAATGAATGTACGGGCAAGAATGAACGAAAAAGGTCCTGGATTAGTAAAGAACCCTGAATTTAATGACAATAAATCCTTACTGCGCGATTGGGTCACTGAAGAGGAACTCTGGGCTTGCACCACCTGTAATGCCTGTGCTCAGGAATGCCCGATCAACATCAATCACCCAACACTTATCGTTGATATGCGGAGATACCTGGTTATGGAAGAGGGTTCAGCTCCCGGTGAATTAAAAACTGTTTTCAATAATATTGAAAACAATGGCGCACCCTGGCAATATTCCCCCGAAGATCGTCTGCTTTGGGCAGAAAACCTTGAAATGAAAGTACATTAAAACATCTCATTCAAAACAGATTATGGAAACCAAAAAAA
>JBHOSY010000034.1:0-30372 GCA_042584165.1 Bacteroidota bacterium
ATGCACAAGATGATAAGGTTGAGGTAATCAAGGATTTTAAAGACTTCTATCGTTATCAGAACTTTTATCTGGCTGGTCAACCCACTTTAGAAGGATTACACTGGTTGAAATCCCAGGGAGTTACTAAAATCATAAACCTTCGGACCGAAACAGAGAATAATGATTATGCGGAGTATGCATATGATGAAGAAACCAAAGTAAAAGACCTGGGATTTGAATACCATATGATTCCAATCTCCGGATTACAGGATTATACACCTGAAAAACTGGCTGTTTTTATCAGTCATATGAATGATGAGGATAAAATACTGATACATTGCAGAAGCGCAGGGAGAGTTACCTATTTTCTAATGGGCTACCTGATTCGAGAGAAAGGATATACGGTCAATGAAGCAGTTGCAATCGGGAAAAAGGTGAAATATTCAGTTCCGCTCGAAAAATTGCTTGGCACAGAAATCAGTATGGAAATAAAAGAATAACTATTGGTTCAAGGTTAAGGGTTCAGGGTTCAATGATTCACTGATATACCGATCTACTGATCAACCGATTTTCTGATTTCTCCGTGCCTTTCGTGCATACTTCACGACCTTGGTATCTATAAAAGCTGTGCTTCTCCTTTTTCCCAATTGGTACCTGATATTCGTTTTACTTAAATTTAATTATCGAAGTGTAGTTAAAGCAACGGGACATTCAATATAAAATATCCGAAATGAAAAGAAGAAGATTTATTCAATCCACAGGTACAATATCTGCAGTTTATGCAGCCGGAATGGGTACTCTTTCAGCAAATACTTTTTCTAACTTGAAAAAGCAAAAAGTGGATAAGAGAGAGGCTATGCTGAGTCTGATCAACGACAACAAAAAGCAGGATTATTATCCGGGAGGGTTTTTCATTCATTTCGACAGGGAGTACCATTTTGGAGAACCGGCAATTAACAAGCACCTTGAATACTTCCGTTATACCGATCTTGATTTTATCAAGATCCAGTATGAAAATATTTTCCCTAAAATTCCGGGTATCCAGAAACCTTCAGACTGGTCAAAGATGCCACTTTACAAAAAGGATTTTTATAACAGGCAGTTGAAAGTGATTGAAGGAATTATAAAAAAGGCAAAAAGCGAAGCCATGGTCGTCGCCACATTTTATTCACCATTTGCCTGTGCCGGTGATACTGCCTCCCCTGAAATGTTAACAAAACATCTGAATGATGATCCGGACCAGGTAAAGAAAGGCATGGAGATCATCTCCGAAAGTCTGATGATTTATGTAAAGCATTGCATCAAACTTGGTGTGGATGGATTTTTGCAGAGCACCCAGGGAGGAGAAGCTAACCGGTTTAAAACTGACAATATATTTGCCGACTACATAAAACCATTTGACGTTGAAATAGGAACTGAAATGGTTGATCACTGTCCGTGCAATATCCTTCATATCTGTGACTGGAATGGGAATTACCATGATTATTCAGCATTTAAAGAATATCCCGGACATATCATTAACTGCAGTCTTCAACTGGAAGATAGAATGATCACCTCTAAAGAATTGTACAGCCAATTTAGCCGACCAATCATGGGAGGATTGCATAAAAGGGGGATAATAGTTAGTGGATCGCAATCAGAGATCATCAGTGAAGTTAAAAAGGGTCTTTCGAATGCCCCTGAAAAATTCGTGCTGGGTGCCTCATGTACATTACCAGGTGATATCAACTGGGACAATATTAAAGTGGCGGTAGATACGGCACATGAATTTACTACACAGTAAAGCTATTCTATACTTTTTTTCGACACGAAACCCACAGAGTATGCACTGAGAGTACGCGGAGAAAAATTACTCATACTAAGGATTTCCTAATTGTAATTGTTATTATCCAGATTAATAGCTGGCTTGTCCATTAGAAAAAATCCAGTTTCTTTGTAGATAGTATTATGTTTTATAAGTCAATGCATATTTTTTCAACTTTATCCAAAATTTTATTCTTTACTACTGTAACGACATTTCTGCCACTACAAAGCATTGCACAAAACTCAAATTCCAATTCCGATGAACAAATTAAAATCCAGCGCATTAATTCAACGGTCAATATCGATGGTAATAGTGATGAAGCTGCCTGGAAGGATATTAAGTCATTCCAACTAAGTGCAATACAGCCAAATTATGGCGGAGAACCTTCAGAACATACCGAAATTCTATTGGGCTATGACAATGATTATCTATACGCTGCCGGACGATTCTATAATAAGGATCCTTCAGACATCCAGGTCACATCTTTCCAACGGGATAATTGGCACTACCAGACAGATTTCATAGGCATTCTTCTGGATACATTTGATGATAATGAAAATGGCGTAATGTTTATGACTTCACCGGGGGGTACAAGAACAGACATCAATATTCTAAATGATTTCATAAATGAAGCCAATACTACCTGGAATACATTCTGGGATGTGGCAACTGTGAAAAATGACAAAGGATGGTTTTCAGAAATGCGCATCCCTTTTTCAAGTCTCAGGTTTCAGGAAAAGAATGGACAGGTACTGATGGGTCTATCGGTACATCGGTGGTTTGCCCGAAAAAATGAAGTATACTGTTACCCATTGACTCAACAGAAATTTGGATATGGAGGAGTATACAAACCATCACAAACACGATCCATTCTGTTTGAAGGCATCCAAAGCCACAATCCGCTCTATATTACACCATATCTGCTGGGTGGACTGGGACAATCCTACATTCTCAATGATGCAGAAACAGAATATGGAAGGACTGATGAGTTTGATTATGAAGCGGGTTTGGATATCAAATACGGACTTACAAATAACCTCACATTGGATGCAACAATAAATCCTGATTTTTCGCAGGTTGAGGCGGATGATCAAATGATTAATCTTACCCGCTTTTCGCTGTTTTACCCTGAAAAAAGACTCTTTTTCCAGGAACGTTCGGGAAACTTTGATTTCAGTTTTGAAGGCATGAATAGTCTGTTCTACAGCCGGCGTATTGGAATTCATAAAAGTGAAAGAGTCCGTATATATGGTGGTGCCAGGATTGTAGGAAGAGCTGGTCCTTGGGATATTGGATTCCTGAACATGCAAACACAAAAGTTCAAGGATCTTCCATCAGAGAATTTTAATGTGCTCAGGATGAGAAGACAAATCATTAATCCGTATTCATATATTGGTGGTATGGTCACATCCAGAATAGGAAACACGAACAGTTGGAATACTGCCTATGGAATTGATGGTATATTCCGGCTGTTTGGAGATGATTATTTAACACTGAAATGGGCACAGAGCTTTGAAAACGATAAAAACAATCAAATTGCTACTCTGGAACCTTCCAAGATCTTTGTAAACTGGAACCGCCGGGGAATTAAAGGACTTGGTTATAATTTGAGTTACTCAAGATCAGGTGATGATTTCAACCCTGGCATAGGATTTGAACGTCGCAATAATTATACACGATTGGGTGACCGGATTCAATTCGGATGGGTTCCGGATGAACAAGCCCGTCTGCAAAACCATGCGATATCTATTGAAGGAACTACCTACATACGAAATATGGATGGAGAAATTGAGTCTTCCAGGCTGGGTACAGGCTGGCGATTTGTAACAAAGGGTAATTCATCAGGAAAAATAGGGATTTACCATTATCAGGAAGATGTCCAGGAATCATATCCGTTATCAGAAGATGCAGAAATCCTCGCAGGGGAGTACAAGTTTTATGGTATTGAAGGCAGATATTTACTACTTCAGGGAAGACCATATAGAATTGGAACAAATATCGTAGCAGGCTCTTTTTATGATGGTCGCCGATTTTCATGGAGTTTATTTCCTGTAGCCTATGTATCTGCACATCTTCAGTTGGAAGGCACCTATCAAATAAACAGAATTGAATTCCCCGAAAGGGATCAAAAGTTTACCAGTCATGTGGGACGCCTGAAAATATCGACTTTCCTGGACGTCAAACATTCCCTGATCGCATTTATTCAGTACAATAGTGCCAATGACGGAATTATTACCAACCTGAGGTACCGCTTCAATCCCAGCGAAGGCCATGATCTGTACATCGTGTATGATGAAGGGCTAAATACTGACCTGGAACGGGAAATCCCGGTGCTCCCCCGAACAAACACCCGCACATTTATGCTAAAGTACAGTTATACATTTACGGTAGGATTGTGAGTTGATAGGTTAATTGGTTTATTGGCTTATCGGTTTATATGTTTATTTGACAGAGCGATAACTCAAATCGGCAATCCACATTCCAAAATCCAAAATCACAGATCAATCTCCCCGTGCTCCATCATCTCCTTCACCTGCGCTCTTAAAGCGGCTTTCTCATCCTGGGCTCGTTTAACGATGGCTTTGAATTCGGGATCGTTATGGAGGTTTTCGAATAAAGGATCGATGAGGATGTAGTCATGATATCCCCCCCAAAAGCCAAAGTCGTCAAGTATCTGAATTGCCGTTTTATTCTCTCCAAATGTTGCATAAATTCCTGCTATTTGATACTCCCACAGTTTTTGCTTTAGATTTATCAATGCACCATTCGCTGTCAACATTTCCTCCCTTATCATCCAGTCCTGGAAAATTCTTTTAGCCTCATCTTTTAAGCCCAGTTTCCATTTTGCATGTACTTCGTAGCATATAATTTCATCAAAATAGGTACTGGTTCGGATTGCATTCTGATAGATAGCGCTGACTCTTTCATAATTACCCAATGCATGATAGCAGCAGATCAGAACATAACTACAAGCATCAGCACATCTAGACTTATTACAGATAGAATCCGTAAAATATAGAGCTTCGTTGATCTTCCCTTGAGAGAGCAGCATGTGACTATAACGCCATATACCATAACAGCCAACCTGTAATTCAATTGCCATCCGTGTATATTTGTCGGCTTTTTCATAATAACCAATATATGTGTAGGTATGAGCAATAGCGAGTAGGACATTCGGACTAACTCCAATCTTTCTTTCCAATTCCAACGCTTTCTGCATATAGGGGAACCCTGTAACAACATCCTTTTTCTGGTTACAATAGGTGTTACCTAACCTTAAATTTGACCAAATGTCATTCGGATCCAACTCAACTGCTTTCTTTAAATTCTCTATTGCTAAATCAGTCTGCTGCAACCATCTGTAACACTCTCCTTTGATCATGTAACCGATCGATAATTCTGGCTCAAGTTCGATAAACCTGTTTGCATAGATTATGGCAGAATCAGATTTAAATTCGTTTAAGTATGTAGATCCTTTTCCTATAATTGCATCAGCATACTTGGGATCAATCTCCAGGGCTCTGTCATACAAAATATGAGCTGTATTTAAGTACATTATGTCGTTCGTACTCCAATATTTTGAATTCATTTCACGTCCTTTCAAAACAAGATCGTAAGCTGTAATTTCTGCTGTTGGTTTTTGATCAATCTTCATTACCTCATCTGGTGTGATGATGGCATTCAGTGAGGTGGCTATTCTTTTTGCAATATTGGCCTGTACTACAAAAATTGTATCAGTATACGCTCCGTCAAATGTTTCAGCCCATAGATGATCACCTGTTGAGGCTTCAATGAGTTGGGCTGTGATTCTGAAATTATCACCATATTTTCTAACACTTCCTTCAAGTAAAAATGGAACATTGAGCTCCTCCGCAATAGTTTCAATAGTCTTGGTTGTATTTCTGTACTGTTCAACAGAAGTCCTTGATTTTACATTTAGATCAGCGATCTTTTGAAGATGGGTCAATATTTCTTCCATCATGCCATCACAGAAATACTGGTTATCTCCTTCCTGGCTATCGTCTCTAAATGGCAGCACTGCAATAGACTTATCAACCACTTCTGCAGTTACTTCAGGCGATTCTTGGCTTGTATCCATTGAAGGATAGAACTGCCAGATCAGAACGGCTGCTATAATTACTACAAGTCCAGCAATAATGTAATATGGTTGTCTGGTTTGCCAGGCTATTGGTTCTTTGTTATCAGTTATTGGGTCTTCCGAATCACATAACACCTCATACACCTTCACAGGATCATCCACATTCTTCAGCTTCTTATCTCCAATGAACTTAGTAGTGATCCCAGCCTTGTTCCTGATATCCGAGTAGACTTTTCCTGAGATGGTGATACACCCTTCTTTAGAAGCCTCTTGTAACCGTGAGGCTACATTGACTCCATCGCCCAACACATCATCATCAGCCAAAACCATCTCTCCTTCATGAATTCCTATCTTCAGCGGTATATCCTGGCTTTTGGCTTCTGTCTGTATATCCATAGCACAGCGTACAGCATCTGATGCTAATGGGAAGCTGGCTAACGTTCCATCTCCAATCTCCTTGATCAGTTTGCCATTGTGTTTTATGATCAGCGTTGCATGGATGGTGTGGTTTTTGGCAAGCATATCAAATGCCTTGTCCTCATCTGATCCCATCAGGGCGGTGTACCCAACGATGTCGGTGAACATGACAGCTATATGTCTACGGTCTTCGGGCATTAGTTTGGTCTATGGTTTTAGATCCCACCTCCCCTGCAAGCAGGCACCTCCCTAAAATGATTCACCGAATCATTTCTTAACGGTCGGTCCTCTCCAGAACCTTCAAAAAGTACAAGAAAGTTACGGTATAAGGCTGGTAAATGCAATTCATACCTGTATATACATCAATGCTCACCATTGAAGGATCGGAGTATTTGGATTAGGAAGGGATTGTCACCAAAAAGTCTGCCTCCTGAGTCAGCCCGGGTTTTATTTTTCCACTGGCTTTTGAAAGCAAGCATTCAACGCAATGGATAAAGAAAGCCCGGCACTTCATGCCAGGCTTTTTTGTGCAGAGGGCGAGGGATTCGAACCCCCGGTCCCCGCGAAGGGACAACGGTTTTCAAGACCGCCGCGTTCGACCACTCCGCCAGCCCTCTATTATATTATTTCCTTTTCTTTCAAAAACTTATATCCATTCCTGGATTTAAAGAATAACTCTCTTTTATAGGCCTCTGATCTTGTAGGAAATTCTTCATAATATAGTAATCTCCATGGTCGTTTCGACTTTGTAGATCTTACTTTGCCTCCATTGTGTCTTTTCAATCTCATATTTAAATCTGTACAATGACCATAATAATGAGATCCGACAATTTCACTTTTTAAAATGTACGCAAAGAACATAATAACTGATTTAATGAACAAAGTAAACAACGGTTTTTGCCGCTAGGCATGCCTGCATCACGCCATGCGTGATTGCGGCACAAGACCGCCGCGTTCGACCACTCCGCCAGCCCTCTTTGTTAGTTTAAAGTTCAGAGTTGTAAGACTAAAATTGACTGTCAACTCGCCACCTTAACCATTGCTCGTGATCGGATGGCAAAGATAGATAAAAAATTGATTTTGGAGAATATCAGTATATGAAAATTACTTTGGGTAAAAATCTTCAATGAAAATGGTTGTTCATTTGGTCGAGGGAGAGCCTTCGCCTGCTCTCGTCCGGGATCAAGGTAAATAGTAATTTTATCCATATAATCAAGAAAGTAGGCTGTCTGTAAATGGGCCACCTTTTTTTTGTTTAATTTGACAAAAACAATGTCGGGGAACTTATTTTTAACCAGGCATTATATAAATTCAAGAATCTTAGGATAATCTCAACTCCTGAACCTGGAAGTAAAATGAAAAGACAAATTCTAGTAATGTTGACTGTTTGGGTGCTTGTTGCTTGTAATACCAGCAACGATCAGCAAAGCTCGAGTAATCTTGAGGATCGGGTACCTGGTAAATGGATCAATGTCGGACCTGGAGGCGGTGGTGCAGTATTCGAGGCTACTGTCAATCCTGCAGATTCTCAACATGTGTTTATCTGCAACGATATGACCGGAAGTTATGTTTCCGAGGATGGCGGGGAAAGTTGGCGAACGTTTAATCTCCGCACGACTATCAACGACTTCGAATTTGACCCCAATGATCCGGATGTAGTCTATGCCTCTAATACAGGTCTATACAGATCAGAGAACAGGGGCAGGAGCTGGAAATTGATTTATCCTGATCCTGTGAATGTTATTGAAGAGCTGATGCTGGGGGATCATGCTGATCATAGTTTTCTAACCAGGGACGGCATGCCCGATGGCCGTATTGTCAAAATCTGTGTAGATCCCGTCGATAGCAGGAGGGTCGCAATCGGAATCATTCCCCCTTCGCGGTTGAGCAATGTGGATCGTCCTCGCGCGTCGAGAGATTCAGTCAGAATAATGGTGAGTGAGGATAGAGGTCTCTCCTGGAATCTCCGTTGCCTTTTACCCGGACGAAACGTACTTGGCATCTTCCCGGGATCCTGGCAGGATAACGATGATGAACTACTGGTATTCACTGAAAAAGTGAGTGCAAAAGTTAACAGGAAAACCCGACATGTAATGGAAATGAAATTTCCTGTTGATGGAATAAGTTGCGTAACTGGGGGTATAGGTTTACAGGGACCACTGTATTATATTCTTTCTAATCCGGAACGTGTAGCAGGTCAGCTATCAGGAGGGATCTATCGCAGCTCTGATGGAGCTAACTAGCAACATGCAAGCGGAAACCTTTTGGCAGATTTGCCAGAATCTGCTGCATTACCCCGATTCAGGACAATTGCTGTCTGCGGTTCACTCCCGGAACTGGGATATCTCTCTGCAGAACCGGTTCCAGTTGATGTTGAAGGGGAAGTCCAATATCACTATGGTACGTTGAAGACTGAGGACGCAGGAAAGAGCTGGAAATGGGCCTACCGTGCTTATAATGACAGTGTTTTGACCAACAATTATTCAGGCTACTGGAAAGACCGCTATTTTGGGATTGACTGGGCGGGTGCCCCGTATTCATATGGAATCAGTAGCTCTTATCCTGAGGTTTGTTATGTGACAGACACCAGAACACTCCGTACGGTAGATGGTGGTACGCACTGGCAGCAGATCAGCAGCGATGATCTTCAGGATGGTTCTGCTACTACCCGAGGTTATGAAGGCACAACCACCTATGGGGTGCATTTTGATCCCTTCGATCGGGAGCATCTCTTTATCACGTATGCTGATTTGGGATTATTTTACTCCTTGAACGGCGGCAAAAGCTGGATTAATTCTACTAATGGTATCCCTCGCAATTGGCGAAATACCTGCTACTGGATGGAATTTGATCCTGAGGTTAAAGATTTTATCTGGACAGCCTGGTCCGGTTGCCATGACCTCCCCCGTCCGAAAATGTATCGTGGGGGAGATTTCAGTAGATTCAAAGGTGGTGTAGCAGTCTCGGAAAATGGAGGCAAGAGCTGGCAAATCTCCAATGAGGGTCTTCCTGAAAGTTCCGTTTGCACTCATATCCTGCTTGATCCGTCAAGCCCGGTTAGTTCCAGGACTTTGTACGTGTGCAGTTTCCGCTCTGGAGTTTATAAATCAACTGACGGTGGAAAAAGCTGGAGTGAAGTAAACACAGGTCTGGGTGAAAATCGCAATGCCTGGAGAATGACTCGACATCCATCTGGTACGCTTTTTCTGTGTGTTTATCTCGATCTTCAGAATAAGGAAATAGTTGAGGGAGCACTGTACTCAAGCCAGGATGAGGGAGGTTCCTGGCAGAAAGTCACCTTGCCGAATAACATAATCGCCCCCAACGACCTGCTGATCGATCCAGAGCATCCTGAACGAATGTACCTGAGCTGCTGGCCTGTATTGGTAAATGAACGCAACAAAGGTGGAGGAATGCTGCGTACGGATGATTCAGGCAAGACATGGACAAGGATCTTCAACGAGAAAGCACACGTTTTTGCCGCAGCTTTAGATCCTTTTGCACCGGGTATCGTCTATCTCAATACGTTCAATTGCTCGGCTTTTCGCAGTACAGATTACGGCAGTACCTGGAAAAGAATAAAGGGATACAATTTTAAGTGGGGGCAACGCCCTGTACCGGATATCCATAATCCCGGTATGCTCTACCTGACTACTTTTGGTGGAAGCGTGTTTTATGGGCCTGCAGAAGGAACAAATGAAAGGTTCGAGGATATCGAAAACCTTTCATTTCCGCTAAGAGAATATTAAAAGTCGTTGGTGATAACACCAACGACAGCGTCAAGAATTATTCTCCTATTTGATATCTCTCAACCCATTCCTGGCTAGCTCCCTGGCTTCCTCGAACCTTTTTCTCATGTCTTTTAAAACCTTTGTCATATCAGGCTGATCTGCCAGGTTTATATGTTCTTCAGGATCATTCAGATGATCATATAATTCTTCATTGCCTGCTTCAACCCCTTCACCCCAACGGGTATAACGCCATTGATCTGTCCGTATAGTAGAGAATATACCTCCATACGATGTGGTGTAGGCTTGAGATTCAAATTTTTCCGCTGAATCTTTTGAAATAATATTAGCGAGACTTTTCCCTTGCAATATCTCTGGTTGTTTGTCTGAAAACCCGCACAACTCGGTTAATGTAGGATATAAATCTATTAATTCAGTTATCGACCGGCTGGTTTTGCCATGATTTTGACTGAAGTCCGGATAAGAAATGATCATTGGTACACGGACACTACCCTCCCATAAACTCACCTTTGACCAGCAATCATGTTCACCAAGATTATATCCATGATCAGAAATAAAGATGACAATGGTGTTATCCCGAATACCTAGCCGGTCAAGTGCGTCGAGAAGTCGGCCGACCTGTTGATCCATAAACCGCACACTGGCCATATAACTACTTATTGTTTTCTTCTTCTGTTCCTCATCCATTTTCCAGATCTTTTGATTCTGCCGCCGAAGCGCATCCTCAGGAACATTATCCCCTATCACAATATCAGGAATCAACATTTGCTCATCGGGATATGGTTCAAAGCAATTTTCAGGGGCGATCAATGGTACATGTGGACGTACCAGGCCCACACCCAGGAAAAAAGGTGCGTCTGGTTTCAATTTTCTTTTGTTTTTCCCATCTGCAGGCATTTTTCCTGTTCTGTTCTCCAGGATGGCTATTGCCTGGTTAACAGCAAGGTAATCAGCCTGGGTATACTGAAACCTGTCGTCCAGGATCATCCGTGCAAAATTGCTCCCATAATGCAAGTTGCCGGGAGATAGCAATTCCAGTTCTCCTGAACTCAAAGTCTCTGGTCCCATCACATTGTATGCATAATCCCATGAATCCGGCTCATCCCCCCCTGGATCACCACGTTCAATCCCACCAGGTACACCCATATGATAGATCTTCGAAACCCTGGCTGTGAAATAATCCTGCTCACGAAAGAAACCTGCCAGCGAAGGATGGTCTGCCAGTTCAGGAGTTTCCACCCGGTAACTGCCTGGTTGATCGTTATTTCTCAAAATACCACAGGTTTCAGCATACAGGCCACTCATTAATGAAGCCCTTGATGGTCCACATACAGGGTACTGGCAATAAGCATTGGAAAATCTTACTCCTTCCTTCGCCAGCCGGTCAAGATTAGGTGTGTGTTTATCAATATCCATGTATGGCCCGATCCTGGTATTCAGGTCATCGGAAATGATCAATAGAATATTGGGTTTCTGGGCAAATAACAGGTTAACTGAAGAGAGCAGAAAGAACAGTGTGAACAATAATAACCGGTAGTTGTCAAGATTCTTCATTGATTTATGGTCTTTTACGCAAACGAACATACAAAAAACTCCAGTAATTATTGTGAGTTATAGCTTCCGGATGGTTACTAATATTCTTAATTTACGCAAGAGTTTTATACTAATCATCATGAAAAAAATAGGCGTGATCTTCGACCTGGATGGTGTTATCTTCGATAATAACCAATACCACAAAAAGGCATGGTCGGAATTCTGTAACAGAAACGGGATTTTTCTTTCACAGCAAACCCTGGAAAACAATGTGTTTGGCAATACCAATAAAGATGTCCTGGAATTTCTGTTCAGAAGAAAATTTACCAATCATGAAATAGATGATTTGGCGGAAGTGAAGGAAGAAATCTACAGGGATTTAATCGGCCCACATGTGAAACCATTGGATGGATTGATCCCGTTGCTTGAAGAATTGAAAAATAATGAAATCCCAACAGGAATCGCCACCTCAGCGCCAAAGAGCAATATTGATTTCCTTGATGAGAAAGTGAAATTCACAAGGTTTTTTCATTCGATCATTGATGATAAAGGTGTTGAAAACGGGAAACCACATCCGGATATCTATCTGAAGTGTTTTAAGGAACTTGATGTTGAGCCACAAAATTGCCTCGTGTTTGAAGATTCGTTTTCAGGGGTGAGATCCGCTGTCAAAGCAGGCGGAAAAGTGGTTGGAGTAACTACCACGCATGATGCCTCTGAATTTGAAGGAGTGGAAATGGCAATTCCTGATTTCACTGAGATGAAACTTAATACCATTCAGAAAATCCTGGGAGATTAATCCCGAATAGGAAGGCCTGAATTTTATATTCTTTTTGCTGAATTCTCAAATAATTCACGCAATCATTCACCCTTACAGATTTGTATCTATCAGTTTAACCCACCTCTAAATCTCCTCCCAAGAGGAGACCTAGCTACAGAATTCAAACACATGGATAGAATTACTATTAATTCCCAGCGAATAGGAACAACTTTAATTATTGTAAGTATTGAAATTGGAGCAGTTCTGGTCCCCTCCCAAGAGGGAATTAATGGGTAAGTTCATTAATCACTAAAAGATATGTAGTTCCTTGCCACCTTAGCCGCTCTTGTTGGTGTTATCATCAACAAGATAGATGTCTCCGGATTATAAATATCTTCTGTTGGTATAACACCAGCGGAAGCGTAAAACCTTTATGTTTTCTAAAGGTCTTGGTGGCATATAAACAAAAAAGCCGGACAAGTCCGGCTTAATTTCTATGAAAGTTTTGCTGCTTTTTTGATTTTATTGATTATTTGCGTGGAAATCAAGATAGTTTTGAACACCCATGGCAACCAGTACCTTCCACTGGATATCAGGTATCATTTCATTTTTCCCTGTCTCTCTTGCAAGGTTGATAGCTCGGATATATTCTTTCTGGGCTTTATCTATTTCTTCATTTACTACGTAATAGTCACCCTTCACTACCCTGTTAAATATTGTTTCCTTAATCTCTATTGATTTATTTACCCATTCCAAAGCTTCCTTTGACTTTATTCGCTGGGTGATCACATCATTTGCACAAAGGGCCGGGGTTTTCCAGTCTTTAGGTTTTGCTTTTTCTACACTTTCGCTGTGCTTAATCATTAAGGCTTCCTCTTCAGCACAAGTGAGATTGTCAGCATAAGTAATCTGAGTTGTTAGAAGGATTAGCGTTAAAACAGGAATTAATTTAATTAATCTAATCATGAGTCTTGGGTTCAGCTCCATTTGTTGCCAACATCATGCCAGTTTTCGTATCTATCTGTATTACAGGTATTTATAACATAAAAAGATCTAAAAGTTGTTCAAAATCGTACATTTTTAATACATTTATGTTTCTAATCTGAACATGCCCCAGTTTGGGGGATGTCTCCAATTGTAAATTTTTCAAATGAATATCATTTTTTTCTATAATTTTTGAAATTCCTATAATACAATGTCTTATGAGATCATTTTTCGCAAGAATCCACTTCCTGTTATCCGCTATTTCAATAATGGGATGCAACCAGAAAGTTGAGATACTGGATGGAATTATGGATGAGGGACAATTGTGTTTCCAGATCAACACTTCTCAAGCGGTATTTATGTATCAACTGGAGGCAGGTGGTTATTCAAGTATTCTTGACAAAGAAGGCAATGATTGGATTGGATTTCATCCGGATACTGCAGAAAGTTATCCCCGGTCAGCCTCTTCCTCTTATCGTGGATTACCAAATCTCGTGTTCAGATCTGATGATGGAGGAGCCGGACATCCGGGATTCAATAAATGTATCAGCACAAAGATTTCTGACAATAGTATCAGGTCAGAATCAAAAAGTGGTAAATGGGCATGGGCATGGACATTTCAAAATGACTATGCAATCCTGGAGGTAGAAAAAACGGATCCGAACCATGCATATTGGTTATTGTACGAAGGTATACCTGGAGGTGTCTACCAACCGCATAAACAATATTGGGGCACTGATAAAGGTGGACCAGACAGGAGTATACCAGATTATCACTTCGGAAATACGCACTTTAATAATTGGCAATGGGCATATTTCGGACATGAGGATATCAATCGCATCTTTTACATAGCACAACTTAATGGAGATGATCTGATTGATACATTTGGATACCTGGGAAATACAAATGAAGGAGTCATTTCCCCTGATGGTATGGTGGTATTCGGACTGGGTCGTGAAAAAGGGGCCAAACCTTTGATGACAAAACCGCAAAAATTTGTAATCGGATTTCTCGAAATCAATGTTACCTGTAGAGAAGATCACAATGAGGTAGTAGATCGGATAAACAACATTCTAATAGATTCAAGTGCTTACTAGCCATATACAAATTTCATAAACCTTTCTCAGCTTCAATTCTAATAATTAGTATATTTTATGGGGACTCTTATACTTCTGGACCTTGACTTCCGGTTTCCCTATTTTGCCACAGCCTCTAGACTGTATATTTGTTTAAATGTTTATTTGTTTGTACGGCGGGTGGATTTATACTTCTGACTTCTGGCAGCTTCTGGTTATAATCCTGGCCTTGTCCTATTCATATGCTGATTTATTCCATCACTGTATACGGTTTAATGTTTTTTTATAAATTTACTGAATCAAGAAAAGAACGACTTTTTTCACTTCAATTATACAGATTATGATTCGTATATTTTTTTTATTGATAACTATCTCTACACTCTATTTAGACAATTTAGAAGCACAGACCCTTTATGTGGATCAATGGACATACATTCAGGTGGATGACAACAAAGCCAAATGGGGGGATACTTCAGATCCTCAGTGGTTGCGATATTTTGGTGTAGATATGGGAGATCTGGATAATGACGGAGATAAAGATATCCTAACAGGCCGTTTTGTGTATTTGAATCCCGGTGGAGATATGACATCATCATGGGATAAGATTGACTTTGGTATCAACGTGGATGGGATCCTGGTTATGGATGTTGATGGTGATGAGTTTGCCGATGTGATCGGACAGGCTTTACCAGACATTTACTGGCTTGAAGCAACTGACAATTCAGGAAAGATCTGGAAACCATTGAAAGTTGGAGAAGTTCCTGCAACAAGCCATGTTAACAGCCAGGGATTTGAAAAAGCTCAGCTTGTAAGCGGGGGACAAAATGAATTTGTAATAGCGGGTGCGGGAAATATTTACTGTTTCGAGGTTCCTGAAAAGCCTGAAAAAGGAAGCTGGAAAAGTACACTCATCTGTGCCAATACATCAGATGAAGGGATTGGAACCGGGGATATCGATGGTGATGGCGATATCGATATCGCTGCGGGTCGCAGACCTGAAAATGAAGGAGAACCTCTAATAATAGTCTGGTTTGAAAATCCGGGTTTGGTTACCAGAGAATGGAAAAATGTTGAAATAGGTAATAGCAATCACCCCATCGACAGGGTAGAAATTGCTGATATCAATGGTGATGGAACTTCGGATGTGATCATCAGTGAAGAAAGATACCCGGGAAAAGAACCGGATGGCAATCTCTTCTGGTATGAACAACCAGATGATCCTTCAAGCACCAAATGGGAAAGACACCGGGTAGTTACTCAATATTCCATGAACAACCTGGATATCGGAGACATAGACAATGATGGAGATACAGACCTGGTCACAAACGAGCATAAAGGGCCCCACCTGGAAACGCAAATCTGGATCAACGATGGGAAAGGGAATTTCAAAAAAGTTAGTGTCGATACCGGTAAAGAAAGTCACCTTGGAACTCAACTGGCAGATATGGATAACGATGGTGATCTTGAAATCGTCAGTATCGGATGGGATAAATACAAGTTTGTACATCTGTGGCGAAATGACGGAATCCATCCTGATATATTCAAGTGGAAACATTATAGCACCGTTAATGGAGACATGGATGTTCCTAATGAGGGTGGTCAGCAAACTGCAGCATTGGTCCTGGATATTGATAAGGACGGAATTAATGATTTTGTGATAACTGAGAGGACATCAACTCCTTCAGTCACCTGGTATAAATTCAATAATTACAAATGGGACAGATATATTATTGATGATGGGCCATTGCGAATTGAAGCAGGTTCCACACATTTTGATATTGACAACGACGGTGATGAAGATATAGTTTTTGGTGGTGAAAGCCAAAGTAACGAGGTATGGTGGTGGGAAAATCCATATCCGAAATATAATAAATCCTGGAAAAGGCATACGATCAAATCATCCGGGGAAAACAAGCATCACGACCAGCTTTTCGGAGATTATGATGGTGATGGCAAGGAAGAACTGGTATTCTGGAATCAGAATGCTACAAGGCTATATCTGGCTGAGATCCCTGAAAATCCCAGAAAGGTTGATTCCTGGCCATTATCGGTTGTTTATGAATATACTGATGACAGTCAGCCTGCCCAATTGGGCCAGGAAGGATATCCGGGATGGAAAGGAGTAAACGAGCATGAAGGTCTTGCCAAAGCTGATATCGATGGTGACGGCGTGTTGGATATAATTGGCGGGGGCCGATGGTTCAAGTATAATGACTCCAGAGGATTCATTGAGAATCTTGTCGATCCAACTTATACCTTTACAAGGTCAGGTGTTGGAGATTTCGTGAAGGGTGGCAGACCGGAAATTATCCTGATCGTTGGAGACGGCACAGCCCCGATGATGATGTATGAATGGACTGAAGGCACCTGGGAGAGCAAGGTTATTCTGGAAAGTCTGGATAACGGCCACACATTGCATATAGGGGATTATAATAGGGATGGGTTTGATGATATATTCACAGCAGAGATGCGTTTTGGGGAAGGGAATCCGGATGCAAAGGCTCAGATCCTCCTGAGTGATGGGAAAGGTAATTTTAGAAAATCACTGATTTGTGAGGGATTTGGAAATCACGAATCCTGGATTTCTGATCTCGATGGTGACGGGGATTTTGATGTTCTTGGTAAACCCTATTCCTGGAAAGCTCCAAGATTAGATATTTGGATTAATGAGGGGAATTAAGTTTCTTATTCTGGTACTTGCAGGCATCGCTTTCTTTGGAGGAATGCAATGTTTTTTTGTCGACCTTAACGCACAACCCAGGCCCGGGGATCTCTTTAAAGAATACCTTTGGACCACACAGGACGTGGATGGCACAGAAAAACACTTCCGTGTGGGTGGCAAGCTTGACTACAGAAACACGCCTGAAAATTTCAATGAACAAATAGGAGAAGATGGTTGGATCAAGTTCCCATTTATCCTGGATTTGAAAAAAGCCATTCGTGCTGAAATACAGATTGAAAAAAACCAGTGCCATGCTGGGACGAGAGGACTCGCTATAAATTTTAATGACAAAAGCTGGATTACATTTCTTGAATCTGATTCAGTACCATCACCGCAGTGGGACTATTTACACCACACATATCCGGTGATCCCCATTCCTTTGAATGCGATAAAAACCACCTATAATACTTTTATGCTTAAGGTTGATCCTGAACAGGAATGGGACTGGCCTCAGAATCTTATCTACGGCATAATTCTCAGAATATATTATGACAAGGAGGTTTACCGCCCAAGTGTGAAATGGAAATCTCCACGTCCCAGGAAAACTATTCCTGAAAACGCCATTCTGGAAATTACATCAACAACCGACAAGATCACAAATGTTGACTTCATTGCGAATTATGAGGATGTTAATTATGAAGGAGATGGTATATACAGTAAATGGCACTATCATTATTACTGTGGGAAGATGATGCACCATATTGGCTCTAAAAGTGAAGCTCCATGGAAAGTCACATGGAACACGGAATGGGTGCCTGATCAAGTCAAACCTATAAGCATTGGAGCTATCATTACGCTCATCGATGAGTATAAATTCTTTGCGCGTCCTGTTACATACATTCAGTTGGATCGCAACTATACGGTTGATTTATACAGGCCATATGACCAGCCAGCAAAATGGACGACACGCACAGACATTTTTACAGAGAAAATACGGATTGATCGAAATCCTGAAGAAGCAATTGCCTGTCAATTGGTTTGGACAAGTTGGAGCCCTTGTTATAGTAACGGCATATATATTAATGATCGGGTTGTGTTTACCAGGGAAGGTCCCTGCTATGATTATTTTATTCATCGCGTGAGGATTCGTAATATTGATTCCTTTATATCAGGTGAGAATGTGATCAGCACTGGAAAAACCCCTTTAAACCATGAGGGAAATATGGTTCATGGTATGGATGTACAATGGCCTGGCATTATGGTATTAATGAAATATAAAAAACAGTAAATTTGACTATGGCAAAATGGGTTAAAAAACTGGTATTTTATTGTCCCGACTATCGGCACCTGGGATTGAATTTTGGATTACTCGCGTTACGTGTTTATGCAGGAGTGGCTATTGCTTTTGAACATGGATTTTCAAAGATCCCTCCCCCTCCGGGATTTGTTACTTCTCTCCAGGAAATTGGATTCATGTTTTCAGGTTTATGGGCATGGGGAACAGGCATTATAGAGCTGGTATGTGGCGTATTGCTGGCTGTTGGATTGGCCGTCAGGGCATCTTCCTTCCTCCTGGCTAATTCCATGTTTCTGGTAGCATTTGTATTTCATCGGGATGAACCATTTGCCAATTTTGAATCAGCGCTGCTTTATGGGATGATTGCAATATTGTATATTTTTTCAGGGCCTGGTAAATTCTCCATTGATAGAAATATCTACAGAAAAAAACGATCCAAGGTGAAAATCAAATTACTTGATGAATAGTACATGAAATGAAAAGCAAACCTGGTAAATCAGTTTCCAGAAGAGAATTTCTATCCACTTCCACCAAAGGAAGTGCCCTGTTTTTTCTTCCTGATCAAAAAAGAAAGAAAGAAAGTTCCGTTACTAAAAATCCCGATCTCAATCACATTGACAGTTATTATAAATCCTTAGATCTGTCTCCTGCCAGATGGATCTGGTACCCAAGTGGAAGAACACTGCAGAACAGTGTGTTTCTGTTCAGAAAAGAAGTCAATATAAGGAAACCGCTAAAATCAGCTTCAGGATGGATCGTCGGAGAAAGCAGGTATAAGCTGTATCTGAACGGGGAAAGGATCCAATTTGGTCCTGCACCATGTGATCCGCGATTTACGGAAGCAGATTCAGTGGAATTTACTACCTCACTTGACAAAGGGAATAATATTATTGGCGCTGAGGTGTTGTTTTATGGTCAGGGTGATGGTACCTGGCCAATTGGCAAACCGGGATTTATATTCAAGTTGGATATTGAATACCTGGATGGTTCTTCAGAATCTGTGATTTCTGATAATACATGGAAAGTTCATTTGTGCCGTGCATGGAAACCGGGGCAGTACAAACGATGGTACTTGCGTGCATTTCAGGAAGAATTTAATGCTAATCGTTACCCATTCAACTGGTTCGGGATAGATTATAACCTCGAAAATGACTGGCTGGCTGCACAAGAGCTGGCAGGAGATCCTTCACGCCCTGCTCTTTGTGTCAGGTACAATGAATACATGTTTGAGATCGATGGTGACCCGGAAGAATGTGAATTGAGAAAACGCTTCATTCCTGCAATTAAAGAGCATCCAGTGTCTTCGAAAGGATTGGTTGAGGCATTTTATGTTAGTTGGAAACGACCACCGGAGGAATATTTTGAGATGGTAGTTCCGGAAGCGTATCAATCATTGTCAAAACCGGTTGAACTAAACCATTCAGACAGCAACATATCATTAAAATTGGGTAGAGATCAGGCTGTTGCCCTGACATTCGAATGGGAAGAGCAAATTGTGGGATTCCCTTTCTTTACCATCAATGCTCCGAAGGATACCATTGTTGAGATCATGGTACAGGAAGGACATGAAACTGGTAAAGGAATTGTAATGAACAACCATTTCCATGGCTGGACCAGACTGGTTTGCCAGGAGGGAAAGAATGTATTTGAAACTTTCGATTTTGAAAGCCTGAGATGGTTGCAAATTCATATCCACAATGCTGACGGTGAGGTAATGCTCCAGAATGTTGGTTGCAGAAGAAGGATTTATGATTGGCCAAATCAGGCAAAAATCAATGTTTCCGATCAAGACATTCAAAGCACATTGGACGCGTCTGTTAATACGCTCTTCAATGCGGCCCAGGAGACAATAGTGGATGGGATGGGCAGGGAAAGACAGCAATACAGTGGGGATGTCGGACATGCCATCCATGCAATCTTTAATACATTCGGTGAGACCAGACTGCCTGCCAGGTACCTCAACACGTATAGTCAGGGAATCACGCAAGAAGGGTTTTTCCTGGATTGCTGGCCTGCTTATGACCGCCTGGCCCGCCTGATGGAACGACAACTCAACTTGACTCGCTGGGGTCCGTTGCTGGATCATGGAGTAGGTTTTAATTTCGATTGTTACTATTACTATTTATATACGGGTGATCTGACTGCATTAAAAGAAGTCTATCCTCGATTACTTCGGTTTTTCGACTACCTGATGGGATTGAAGGATGACTCAGGATTACTTCCAGTTGAAAATATTGGTGTGCCGGCTGTATGGATTGATCATGATGCCTATCAGAAGCAAAAACACAAGCAATGTGCTTTTAATCTCTATGCAGCAGCTATGCTTGAAAATGCACTGCCGGTATTATGTGAAGCCATGGGAGACAAAGAAAACGTGGAAATAATTAAGGAAGCTGGAGAATCTTTGAGAAAAGCTGCAATCAACACCTTCTGGAGCAGGGAGAAAAACGTTTTCATAAACAATAAGCCCTGGCTGGATAAAGAAAAAAGCATCAGGTTGTGTGATCGTTCTCTTGCAACAGCTATCCTGTTTGATCAGATGCCAGGTGAGCATATCAACGTGATAGCCAAATATCTGGCAGATCTTCCGGAAGAAATCGGCTTATCTTACCCCGCCAATGCCGGATGGCGGCTATGGGCTCTTGCTAAAGCAGGAAGGATTGATGTTGTGCTGGACGAGCTCCGTATACGTTGGGCCAATATGGACTCCGTAAAACTGAATAACTCATTGCAGGAAAGCTGGAATGTAACGCCGGATTCAAGTGCCCAGTGGAGCCATATTCCTGTCGCTCCCCTGTATGTATTCTATATGAGTGTTGCCGGAATTATGCCTGTAGAAGCTGGATTCAATAAATTTACTTTCCGACCACAATTAGGGGATCTTGACCGGGTATCACTTGTATGCAATACGGTGAAAGGTGCAATTTCACTCGATTCACTGGGAAGATTGGGTAAAAGAAAGCTTGTAATTTCAATCCCTGATAAATCTGAAGCGATTTTACTGTTGGATCCACGTGAAAAGATCAAGTTACAGGATGTAGAATACGATAAATTGCCCAACCTTAAAGCCTACCGGTTGAAGGGGGGTGATGAATACAAATTGAATCTGAAATACAGTTAACCTATTTCCTCCACCCTCAACATCACTTTGAGTGAAGCGAAAAGGACGTTGAGGTATAATTAGTGCCCTCAACATCCTGTTACACAGTGATATTAAGGGGGGGTATGGAGTGATATTGAGGGATAAGCACTAAGTATTCACTAAGTTTTTTTTACGATATTGTAAATGAATTCTTCATCCTATAAATTTTACATATATGAAAACTCATTTTTTAAACTACCTGATATGCACAGGAATAATAATTTTTTTGTTTTCAGGCTGCAATCATGAAACAATAGAAATCACAGAAGATGACTGGTTTGTCTGGTCTCCAGACTACAATTTTGAAAATAGTCAAATCATAATGGAGGACTGGCTGGATGCTCCAGCAGGGAAACATGGTGAGATAACGATGTTAGGTGGTGATTTGCTTTTTGAGGATGGAACTCCGATTAAATTCTGGGGAACAAATATTTGCAGCAGGAAACCATACGTGGATAATGCCACAGCAGATGCCTGGGTGAAGTATTTATCCCGGTACGGGATGAATGGGGTTCGATTCCACAAATTTACCAGTCATGCGCTGAAAGGGAACACCTCCACAGAGTTGGATCCTGACATGTTCGATCGGATGGATTATTTCCAGAGCAAACTTAAAGAAGCAGGTATTTACTATGGCTGGTCTCATATCTATGGCCACAAACCCAAACCCGGTGATAAAGACAAACTCCTTGCATATGAAGAGGTGGCAGGTATTGAGGTCCCCTGGTCACACTTAAATGGTGCAACTTCCGGCCTGATTAACTTTGCTCCTGACCTTCAGGATTTGAATATCGAACTAACCGTCAATATGCTCAAACACACGAATCCCTATACTGGAATTCCATATTCACGTGATCCCGCACTCGCTTTCATAGAACTCCAGAATGAGGATAATATTTACTGGGGAGCTATTATAGAATCGCTTAAGCAAACCCCTACATATAAAGCCATGTTATCAAAACAATTTTCGGCATGGTTGACTGACAAGTATGGAACGCAACAGAATCTTGATGAGGCATGGGGTACAGAGAACATTCCGGAAGGTGAATCCCTGGGAAGCATGAACATTTTCCCTAATCCTGATCATCATGCCTTCCAGGGTGAATATAGAAAAGCAATTGAAGAAGGCAGGACCATGGACAGGCATTATCTTGACAAAGCATATTTTCTATATGAAAAGCAAAATGAATTTTACGACCGTTTTATCAAGGCAATTCGTAGCACAGGATATAGAGGACTTATTATCGGATCATGCTGGCAAGCAGGTAGTGGTCTGACACATTTTTACAACATTCATAACGATTACCTGACAGGAATGATTGATCGGCATAATTATTTTGGTGGTGGAACCGGACATCGGCTTAACCCCGGTAATGTGAGAAATTCTTCTATGTCGTCCAGACCAGGGAGTGGTCTCCTTGGAGTAGGAATGCAACAGGTTATCAACAGACCTTTTGCATTCTCTGAATGGATGAGCCTCCAGCCCAATGAATGGACTTCTGAAGCCAGCCCTATAATAGCCATTTATGGATTGGGTCTTCAGGGTTGGGATGCTTCTTTCTCTTTTGCCTCAAACGATTCTAAATTCTCTGACGCTGTTCAGGCAAACAGCCATGGCGTTTATAATGTCGAGTCACCTTTGCATGTGTCGATTTATCCAAACCTGGCAAGGATGATCTATCGTAAAGATATATCCCAAGGTGAAACCATCGCTGTAAAGAAGGTTCATATTCCAAGTCTGGCAACAGAAGGGAAATTAGGATTTGAAGAGTGGGTGGAACAGGATTATGATTTTAAAGAATTTAAAGGAACAATTCCCCAGCAAGCACTGGCAATCGGACAGGTAGCAATTGAGTTTACTGCAGAATTTGAAAAAACTGAAATCCCGGAATTTAATGATTACTGGGATGAAGTTGAAAAGGTGATCCATTCAACTACTGGTGAACTAACATGGAATTTTGGTGAGGATAAATATATCACGGTTAATTCAGCTGGCACACAGGGATTCGTTGGATTCTGTCCGGGTGTAAAACATGATCTCAATGATTTGAAAATTACTTCAGACAACGAATTTGCCATTATTCTGGCAACAAGTCTTGAAAAGAATAAATCCATCATAGAAACTAATAAAATATTGATAACTACATTGGCTCGAGCACGAAACACAAATATGCAATACAACGATGACAAATCTGAGTTACTGGAGGTAGGTGAACCTCCTGTCAGAATGGAACCGGTAGTTGCCCGTGTTGACTTCAAGAAAAGATCTGGATTTAAAGTACATGTTCTGGATCACGTTGGTAAAAAAACGGGACAGGAGCTAGAAACAAAAGGCAGTAGGTTTATCCTTGATGGGCGTGAAAATAAAACAATTTATTATTTGATTGAATTTTAATACATGGTATATGAAAATTGAGAAAATCCTTTCGATCATCATTCTTGCAGCTTTGACAGGATGTAATCAAAGTTCCGATACATTTACAGAAGTACTTCTGTCTGATGATTTCAGTTCGATAAGACGTGGCCCTTATTCCGTTGAAGTTGGCGCTCATACTGAATACCATTACCTTCATGAGGCAGCCCCGAGAAGTCAGTGGGCAGTATCCACTTTTACCTGGGAAAATGGTTTCCAAAGAGCCTGGAGTGTCCGGCAGGAAGGGCAAGACCGACAAATGGTCCAATTGTTTACAAATCAGCCTGGAAAACATGCTCACCCAATGGTAGTAGCCGGAGAAACAGATTGGACAGATTATGCTTTTACAGTTAAATTCTCACCCGATTCGAAGGATCTCCAAAGCGGGGTCGTATTCAGGTACCGTAATGACCGCTGTTACTACTTTGCCGGGATACGGGGTGATTCCATGATCCTGAAAATGGTAAAGCATGCTACAGCGCTTCATAAACCCTTCGAAAGAATTCTTGGTTCCCAACCACTGAAATGGACTGAGGGAGAACCCCTGATATTAAATATTGAGGTCAGGGAAACCATGATTATGTGCAAAATAAATGATGTTATCATCGAGGTAGAGGATAATACATACAAAAATGGGAAAATCGGATTAATGGCGGATGCGCCAACCAGGTACCACAAGGTGGCTGTTAAAACATCACCTGCTGAATTAATTCGATTAGAGGATCTCAGGAAACAAAAAGCAAAAGAACTGGGTCAAATACGGAGTAACATCCCAGATATGAAAGTCTGGAAAAAGATTAATACCCAGGGTTTCGGGATGGGCAGAAATCTCAGGTTTGGTGATTTGAATAATGATGGTCAGATTGATGTATTGATAGGACAGGTGCTTCACCATGGCCCCAGTGACCGGAACAGCGAACTGAGTTGCCTGACAGCCATGACATTTGAAGGTGAAATGCTATGGCAAACCGGCACACCGGACAAGTGGAAAAATCATTTAACAAACGACGTGGCATTTCAGATCCATGACCTGGATAATGATGGAAAATCAGAGGTGATTTATTGTATGAACCTGGAAATAATTGTAGCTGATGGGGCCACAGGTAAGATAAAATATAAAAAACCGACACCCAAAGTCACAGACCAGGAAGATATTTCACCATCCAGTCATAACCGTTTTGGACGTATCCTCGGGGATTGTCTTTTCTTCTGTGATTTGAGAGGATCCGGGCATGATGGTGATATTATCATTAAGGACCGATACCGGCGTGTTTGGGCAATGGATGACCAGCTAAATGTTATGTGGTACAGAAATGTGAACACAGGTCACTATCCCTGTGTCTATGATACGGATCAGGATGGGAAAGATGAATTGATGATTGGATATACCTTGTTGGATGATGATGGTTCCACCATCTGGACGCTGGAGGAAGAAGTAGATGATCATGCAGATGGTGTTGCAATAGTCAAATATCAGGAAAATAGTGATCCTGTTTTATTATGTGCAGCCAGTGATGAAGGGGTGTTCTTTGCAGATATGGAAGGAAAAATTACCAGACATCATTACATCGGTCACGGACAGAATCCGGCTGTTGCAAACTTCAGGGATGATCTTCCCGGACTGGAAACCATATCTATCAATTTCTGGGCAAACCAGGGTATTATTCATTATTATGATGCCAGTGGAGACATTTATCATGATTTCGAACCCAACCAGTATGGCAGTATGTGTTTGCCACTAAACTGGACAGGAAATTCTGAAGAGTTTTTCGTTCATAATCCCAATGTGGATGAGGGGGGGGTATTCGATGGCTGGGGAAGAAAAGTACTGGAGTTCCCCGATGATGGTCACCCCGATATGTGTAATGCCGTACTGGATATCACAGGTGACTGCAGGGATGAGATCGTAGTATGGAATCCAAATGAGATTTGGATTTATACGCAGGTAGATAATCCGAAAAGTGGCAGGTTATATAATCCGGATAGGAACAAATTATATAATCACTCAAACTATCAGGCATCGGTTTCTTTTCCGGGATGGACGGAGTAATTATTTATTAAATAGTATGCTTGTTTATTATTGCGCACCGTTGGCGCTATAGGAAGGTATAGTGGTTATGAACCCGGGGCTTCTCCCCTGGTTAGATGATTCCCGCACCTTTGGCGCTATTTCTAGACTTGTGATTCCAAGAGTACGGAGAAATATTATGAAATTCCTTCGATTAAACTCCAACGGGGCGACTTCATTAAACTCCGGGTGAAGCCCGGAGATTGCATTCGGGACGGATGCCAAGCCCTGAAGGGGCGAGATTGTACAATCCTGTTCATTAATTACTAAAATATGTAACGAAACCGGACACTTCTGGCACCAAAAACCTATTCAAATCATTTAATTCCAAGGAATTTTTTATGGCATAACATTTGAAATCTTATCAGTGATAACAAAAGAAATGAATATTTTATCATGAATAAGAACAATACAAAAGATCCTTTAACTCTGATCTTATATTCTTTAATAATAAGCCTTTTAATTCTGCTAAAAAGTTTTAATGTAGTTGGATATGCTCCTGAATACGAACAGTGCAATGACACGGGTACTGTATCTGATTTATCAATATTTGAGAGAGAGCAGGTCCCGGAAATAACCATAGAATTTAATTTTGAATGGGTAATGAATTGCAAAACAGATGACGAATTCCCTGCTACACTCATTTATCATTCCCCTGATGGAAGTGAAGATCTATTTCATATTAAAATACGGGCAAGAGGAAACACGAGACGCAACCAGGGAGTTTGCAGTTTTCCACCTTTGAAAATCAATCTTAGAAAATCTGAAGTTGAGAATACAATTTTCCATGGTCAGAATAAGTTGAAGCTTGTTACTCATTGCAGGAACAACAATGTATTTGAAGGATATGCTCTGCAGGAGTACTATGTCTACCGAACCTATAATTTATTAACCGATACAAGTTTAAGAGTGCAACTGGCCAATATCACCTATATTGATACATCCGGGAAAGATAAATCAGTTACCAGGTATGGTTTTTTTATTGAAAACAAGAAAGAACTCGCCCAGAGACTGGATGGCGAAATACTTCCAAGAAAGGTTATTACTCAGGAAACATGTAATCAGGCATCAATGAGTAGGTTCAACATGTTCCAGTTCATGATCGGAAACACAGACTGGTGGGTAACTACCCAGCATAATGTGGTTTTATTTAAGAATGAGTCTACATCCTTTCCTGTTCCAATACCATATGATTTTGATTACGCAGGGATAATTAATACTTCCTATTCAATACCACATGAAAGCCTGCCCATTTCAAATGTCAGGCAACGATATTATAAGGGAACCTGCCTATCCCGGGCATCATATGAAGAAACAGTTCAATATTTCCAAAACAAGAAAAACGAGATATTTGAGTTATATGAAAACTCAGATCATTTAAGTAACAAACAGAAGAAAAGTGCCTTGAATTATTATGGATCGTTTTATGAGATTTTAGATGATGCTGAAGCTATGCAAAAATACATTCAATTGGATCACTCCCATGAGCAGTTAGAATTGTAATTTATGGATCGGTTGTACAAAAAGATTCTTTAGATGGAAACAATGTCTCCTTCAAATACTTTTTCTGCAGGTCCTATTAGATATATATTTCGGAATTCACCTTTTCCGTAGTTTTCAAAACTTACTTGTAATTTTCCTCCCAGGGTTTGAATAGAGACCGGGCTTTTTAATCCCTTTAAACTACCTGCCAGGGCACACGCTGTAACTCCTGTCCCACAGGAATATGTTTCTGCCTCCACACCTCTTTCATAGGTCCGCACGAAAATCGAATCTGAGCCAGTTATCTCAGCAAAATTCGCATTAATCCCCCCTTCAAAATGGGGATTAAACCTGATCTTCGGCCCTTCGGTTTCAACCACAAGTTTCTCGACATTATCAGTAAATCGTACATAGTGAGGGGAACCAGTATCAACAAGATAATCATCATTATGATTTCCTACATAGCTAACATCCGGCATAAGGAGATGTACAATATTACCATTGATACCAGCCGATAATTCTCCACTTATTGTCATAAATTGGGCCCCATCATCAATGATTCCCAAATCCCTGGTGAACATAACAGCGGCACGACTTCCATTTCCACACAAACTTTGCGTGCCATCCGAATTATAATAGATCATTTCAAAATCCAGGTCAACATGTTCCTCTACCAGGATCACTCCATCTCCGCCTACTCCAAAACGTCGATCACAAATCTTTTCAATAAGGTTAATGTTCTCCTTATCGAACATACCCATCCTGTTATCGATCATTACAAAATCATTCCCTGTTGCCTGATATTTGAAGAAATGAATCATACTGTTAACCTAATTCAGAGTGAAATATCTCTCTTGATGTGTAAAAATAAAAAAAAGCCAACCTTTCAGGGGCTGGCTTATCCAAAATATTTTAAGTCTTATTTGATACTTTCTCTCACTTTAGCAGCTTTACCCTGCTTACCACGAAGATAGAATAAACGCGCTCTCCTTACATGCCCTTTGCGAATCAAATCAATTTTATTTATGTTAGGAGAATGGATAGGGAAAATTCTCTCAATACCTATCCCGTTCGAAACCTTCCTTACTGTAAAGGTTTCACCATTGCTACCAGCATGCCTTCGTTGAATTACCGTTCCCTGGAATTGCTGGATCCTCTCCTTACTCCCTTCTTTTATCTTCACATGCACATTTACCGTATCGCCGGCCTTGAAATCAGGAAATTTATTGCCATCACCCCGAACTTCTTTTTCGATATCTCTTAGTACGTCGCTCATTGTATTATTCAATAGCTAATTAGAAAATGGAGTGCAAATATATGCAAAATATTGTGCAAACCTTATATCAGTCTTCTAATATTTTATCTTTATCAGATCGGTCATTCCTAAGTAAATCAGGTCGCCGCTGTTTTGTTCGCTCAACGGCCTGGTCGAAACGCCAGTTCTCAATCTTTGCCTCATGCCCGGATAAAAGAATATCCGGTACTTTCCAACCCTCAAAGTTTTCAGGCCTCGTATAAACAGGAGGGGCCACCAATCCATCCTGAAATGAATCGTTCAATGCTGATGTTTCATTATTGATAACTCCAGGTAACAAACGGCTTATACCATCGATAATTACAGCCGCTGCAAGTTCTCCACCCGAGAGCACATAATCCCCAATACTGATTTCCCTGGTGATAAGATGTTCCCTTACGCGTTCATCTACTCCTTTGTAATGCCCGCAAAGAAACATCAGGTTTTTCTTAAGACTTAATTCATTGGCTACATTCTGGTTAAATTGTTCACCATCCGGACTCAGATAAATAATTTCATCATATCCCCGTTCTTTTGATAGTGCCCGAATGCAATTGGCAATGGGTTCGATCATCATGACCATTCCGGCACCTCCACCATAAGAATAGTCATCAACCTGCTTGTGTTTGCTGGATGCATAATCCCTTAAATTATGAATATGGATCGAGATGATGTTTTTCTCCCTGGCCCTTTTCAGAATAGAATCATTAAATGGCCCTTCCAGTAATTTCGGTAAAACAGAAATAATGTCGAATCGCATTAATACTTATTTATATATACAAGTTTACAAGCCCTTCAGGTAAATCCACCTCCATAACTTTTTCCTGTTTATTCACCCTGATTATCAGGTCATTATTCAATGGGAACAAGATTTCTTTACCCTGATGATTAATTGCGATGAGTACCTGTGCACCTGAATCGTACACGTTCTTAATCTCTCCCAATTTTCCAAGATTTTTGTCAATAATTGAGAAGCCAATTATCTCATGAAAGTAAAATTGATCATCATCAAGATCGGGAAGCAGATCAAGAGGCAAGTATAATTCACAGGATTTTAAATTACCAGCTCCCTCAATTGAATCTACTCCATCAAACTTGATGGTTGCATTAGTGTCCCTGATACGAATAGATTCAACAAAAAAAGGAACCAATCCTTGTTTCGTTCCAACAAGTACTGATTCCAGATTTTTATATCTCCCTGGATCATCCACATCAAGATAAGCAACTACCTCACCTTTGATCCCATGGACCTTAGTAACATGACCCAACTGAAAGCATGAGTCAATATCCATGATCCTTTAGTCTTCCTTTTTCTCCCCGTCTTTATCTTCTGAAGATTCCTCCTTCGTCTCAGTCTCTGGTGCAGCTTCCTCTTCTTCTGGAGTGACTACTTTCTTTTCTTCTTCAGCAGGAGTCTCTTCAGCTTTCGGTTCTTCCTTAGTTTCAACCTCAGCCTTTTCCTCTTCTACAGGAGCCTCTTCAGCTTTCGGTTCTTCTTTAACCTCTTCTTTTTCCTCAGCTTTTTCCTCTTCTACAGGTTTCTCTTCTATAGGAGCTACTTCAGCTTTCGGTTCTTCCTTAACCTCTTCTCCTTGCTCAGCCTTTTCCTCTTC
>JBHOSY010000035.1:0-30168 GCA_042584165.1 Bacteroidota bacterium
ACTCGTGTATCGTGTAACGTAAATCATTTTTTATATGCGATGTACGATACTAGATATGCGATATTCGAATTTTCTGCGCAGCAGGCACCTATAGATCGTAAGTCGTCACTCGTGTATCGTGTATCGCAAGTCATCTTATTTTTCTTCCTTTTTAATGTTTACCTAAATCAAAAATCATATATCAAGATTCAAGAATCACAAATCATCCATCCCTCGGCCTAGTCGGCGCATCCGGCAGCGGAACCGGCTCTTCCGGTCCGGGTTCCGGCTCGTCATCCCCGGAAAATAACAGCAAATAGATCGCTGCCCCGGTTATGGCTGCACCACCCACAATAATTACCCCTAATGGAAAACTTCGCGATATCTTTAATTCTTCAGTTTCTGCTTTGTTGGTTGGATTCAATACAAGTAATACCCGGAGCCGGTAACCGGTACCTGATTTCAGGTTTTTGGGAATAGTAACATTAGTTTTACCGTTATTCGGAACGTTATTTTTCAACGTGGCTACTGTGCGGTTGCCTTTCAACAGTTCCACATTCACCGGCTGGTCGCTCACTCCTCCGACCCAGTTAAGGGTATATGTTTTCCCTCGTTTCAGGGATGTCCCGCCAAGTACTTCCACTTTGTTGATGGGAGAAAAGGTAACTTCTGCAGCAATAAGTGGTTTTATTTCGCCCTTGAACTCGATAAGTTCTCTTTTAGCATGCCAGACAATCTTTTTGTCTTTCCCTTCCCTGATATTTTTACCAACATCCCCGGTTACTTCACGAAGCTCCTGTTCCCGTCCGTTTACCCTGATAGAGATCCTGATATCGAAGGTTTGTCCGGGCACAGCGCCTTCGAGGTCATAGGTGAATATGACCGTCTCTCCTTCAATTTCCTGGGTTTTAAAGTTCACTTTCTGGGCGAAAAGAGGGCTCGCAAAAAGCAATGCAATAAAAAATGGCCAGATTCTCTTCATAATCCCATGATGATGGTTTTATCCAGCTGATGGTTTTAAAAATGTCCGGTTTTAAATTTTAATCTCCAAAAAATACGAAAAGTAACCGGATTATTACAATTAGGAGTGGTTATTTATTAAATTATTGATGAGACAACCAGCAAACTAGTGGACTAGTTAACTAGGAAGAAGCCTGAAGCCGTCCACCTACGCTGAAGCTTCGGTGGACAAGGAAACTGGAAGTCCGAGGCATGAATCGGGCGAGATTCAAATCTCGATCGGATTATTATGAAGCTTCCTGCTTGAAAGAGCCAGAAGGTTGAAGCTCGAAGTTGGAAGGCACGGGTCAGGTGAGCTTCCTTACATACCAGAGGTGGATAATCTCGATAAAGCATTCTGCTTTAAAAAGCCTGAATGTGGAAGATGGGGATGGGAATGCAGGGTATGGGGTATGAGTGTGAGGGTAGGATGATTGGACACGGAAGACACTTAGGAGGCACGGAGCGCACGGAGATATAAGCTGGAAGCCAGAAACTGGAAGGGGAGGAGGTGAAGGCTAAGGCTGAGGATAAAATTCTGACTTTGTGGTCCTTTGCTGTATACTTTTTGCTCCTTTGTGCAACATCGATTAAAAACTTGGTTTGATTTCTGGTAGATGTAATTATAATTCAGGAACATATTACGTAATGGGAACCCACCTAGCAACAGATTAAGGAGATCCCCGCCTGCTATGTATAGCCTAGCACCAAGGCGGACAAGCCGGAACGGTGTCCGGGAATTACTGCTCTTTTTTAGTAGCAATGAGTCTAATTACGGTTCAGTCTTGTGTAAATGCAAACGCAATAATATTCGCTCCCATCCTCAATGCCTGTTGTCGGAGTGCTTCAGGATCGTTGTAGATAACCTGGTCTTCCCAGCCATTGCCGAGATCAGCTTCATAGGAATAAAAGCAGACCACCCGTCCTTCCCAGAGCAAGCCGAATCCCTGGGGTGATTTACCGTCGTGTTCGTGGACCTTGGGGAGTCCCTTGTCGAACTTGAATTTCAGTTGGTAAATGACATGGTCAAATGGTAATTCAACGAAATCCAGTTCCGGAAGTACTTTCTTCATCTCTAATCTCACAAACTGGTCAAGTCCATAGTTATCATCGATATGTAAAAATCCCCCGCCAATGAGGTAGTTACGGAGGTTTTCTGCTTCCTGTTGTGAGAATACGACATTCCCATGGCCTGTCATATAAACATATGGATACAGAAACAGCTCCGAGCTGCCTACTTCTACAATGTCTTCCTGCCTTGTTATGTTGGTCTTGAGGTTTTTGTTGCAGAAATCGATCAGGTTGGGCAAGGCAGTTTTGTTGGCATACCAGTCTCCACCGCCGTGGTATTTCAACTTGGCGATTTTGATCTGGGAGTAACTTTCGTGGCTTGTTGTCAGCAGAAATAATGAAATGAACAAGTAGATTATCTGACGCATCTAATAAATTTTCGCATTTTATGGAATGGTAAAGATAATAAGAATCTTTTTTGGACACAGAGACCACAAAATAGACACGGAGAGCAACGAGATTTTGGATTTTGGATTTTGGCCCTGAAGTATATGAAATATAACTTCATGGTGGATTGCGGATTTTGGATTGTAAAGTAATAATTAATTACAGATCCAACGAGCAACGAGTAACGATTATGGAGATCCTGCCTTTGGCAGACAGGCCCGGACCGTTGTCCGGGAATAACTGCTGTTATATTATTTTACATCTGTAATCACATTCGTGTAATCAAACTTCGCTGCTTCATCCAATGGGTAATCGCCCTGAACGATATCCTTATTTTCAATGGATGCGTTCCAGCCTTCAAGTCCCCCTCGCATCACAACCAGGTTTTCATATCCATACTGGGTAAGGATCATCCAGGCAGCATTAGACCAGACATCGTTGTTATCATATAAAACCTTTGTCCGATCATCTTCAAAGAATGATTCAATATCTTCATCGAGGATCCTCTCATATGGAATGTTTATTGCTGCCTCAATATGTTCACCAATGAATTCCCTGGGCGTTCGAAGATCTACCAATACCATATTGGTGTTCCCTGATTCGATTTCTTTTATTATCTCCTGGGTTGAAATTATATGACTTTCCGAAGTGATTTTTGTATGCATTTCCTGTGCAGTTAGCTTGAAGGCATACTTCTCATTTTTTCTTAAGGCTGCAGCTCCCAGTAATACACCAAGAACAACGATTATCATAGCTATTGCAAATAAATTAGGTCTTTTCATGAGATGTGTCTTTTATAGATTAACTGCAACCACCCTGCACTCTTTTTTTCTGCCTGCGAGGTATGGGAGCCTTAATAATATCTTTCATTGGAGCAACTGCTTTAGCACCTGTGAAATATTGTTTTGCGGCCAGTCTGCTGTGATAAAGGTCCCACGCTTCACTTGGAGCATCTACTGATGGTTCCTCTGGATCAATGATCGTTCCGAACCATTCATTCAATCCTCCTCCTAAAACAAAATTGTTATCAATGCCCATCTGTTTCGTAAGTATCCATGCCTGGTTTGACCAGGTAGAACCATTGCAGTAAAAGATATTCCTGCGTGCGATCTGATCAACATAGGGTAACCAGTCTTCGTCAAATAAGCTGTCAATCGGAATATTCACTGCTCCCGGGAGATGATATTCTTTATATGCTTCTGGTGAGCGAACATCTATTAACTGAATCGACGGGTCCTGGTTAATGAGTCCGTCAGCAAGGTCGTCAACAGATATCTTATAGGTTTCCAATTTGGTTTCACGGAGTAATTGATCCGCATTCAGACGTACGGATGAAGTCTGTTTTACAGGGATCATCGCTGCGATGAATCCGAATGAAATTAATACGATTGAAAGAATAATTCTGATGTTCATTTTTCTAAAAATTATAATTCTCGTGTAATGTCTTCTCTTTGAAATCTTTTTTCCGCTTTTTCAGCAAGCCAGAACATCATTATCGCAATGGCAATCACAATGAGTGTCATCCTGCCATCACTGATGCCGAATTCTTCAGATATTTTTAAAGCTCCCAGGTAATTACTGAAATACAGCTTTTCAAATAGTGGATACAATTCACCGAAAACATATATTCCCAGAATACTTCCACCGATAAACCATATTGCATCAATTTTACCGATAGCTGCGGCACAAAAGCTTGTTCCCGGGCAGAATCCGCCGATAATAAAACCTGCACCCATGATTACACCACCTACTATGGCAGATGTTAGATAAAGCTCATTGACATAGACGATTCCAAGGTCAATCAATCCTACAAAATTTAGAAAGATCAAACCAAGCATGGCCGTCATAGCGGCAGTGAAGAATACTTTAAGCACTGTGGTATCGTAACCATAAAACATACCCGCAAGCTTGCGGCTTGAGGAGAAACCCGCCTGTTCGAGGGCGAATCCAAACCCAAGTCCGATAAGAAAAGCAATAAGCAGGTTGATTTCCTCTGATAATCCTAATAATGGTACTAATGGTCCCATATCTATATAATTAAATCCAGTTTTTTCTAAAGAAATATGCTAACATAAAGGCCGTGCCAAATATGGCCATCATGGTGATGAATCCGGCCAGTGAGAGATTGGCCATTCCGGTCAGGGCTGCGCCACTGGTGCAACCTCTGCCCAGTTGTGATCCAAAACCAAAAAGAAATCCTCCGGTAGTTGCCATAACGATCCTCCGGTTGGAAGTGATTTTTGGTGAATGCTCCAGTTTGATATTCAATCGGCCGGATAAGGCTCCTGAAAGAAACCCTCCAACAATAACACCCAGTACTTCGAGTACCAGCCAGGTTTTGAAGGGACTTTCATCTCCGTGTATGTATTTGCTGAAATATGGAGATGCGATTGCGTGTTCATGATTCACTTCATTAACTGTTCCAACCACAACAGCCTTGGTTGCACCGCTTGCACCCAGACCTCTACCTGTCAGGTAAAAGGAAGCTAGCAATACAAGGCCCAGCAGTACTCCTGCCAGGTATGGATTCATGTATTTATTAGGCTTTGTCATTTTATCTATTAATTATATTTTTTTAAAGGCAATATCCTCTTGTCACTATTTATATAATTTAATTAAGCTGTTGTATTTAAGTTTCTTTGTAATATTCATTCTTATCTGTAAACATTCTTAATCTTTTAACTTTTCCAGTCGATGAAAAAGTTAGAAAAATAATTTTCATATTCTTTGCCATCTTTCTTCATTTATCATCCACCGTAGCCTCAGGCGAAGGTGGGCTTCCTTCTTCATTCTTCAGCCCTGGATCAACTACTTTTTATATATTTTTAGCTCTGTTTTCGTATTATTTTAAAGTTTAATATAAGTATCGACTTGCCTGTCCGGCATAGACAATTATAAATCGCAGAGAAATATTTCCAATAAGGATCAATAATGCCGGGATATACATTGGTACCTTACGGCCTTTGAATTCCAGAAATTCCAGCAATGCCGGTACAACCATCCCCAGGAATACAACAATGATCCAGAAAGGAAGGGTATATTGACCACCAAGGAACATATCAGCCGCATCGATCTGTACCTGGGTACTGGCCTTGAATCCCATGAACATGTGGATGATCAGGAATAATTCAATACCGATCAATACCAGGTCTATTTTACTCATTCGTTCCCTTTCAATTGGATTATCCGACCACCACATGATGAGTGCTGCTCCGGCCGACATTCCGGATACAAGGAATAAAGGACCTAGAATGGACGTATTCCATAAAGGACGTGCATTAAATGCTGATAGCAGAATGCCAGTATATATACCAAGAATGATGGAAAGAAATACCATCATCCATGCCATTACTCGACGGTTATTCCGGGCAAAAGTTTCAATCCTGTAAAGCCATTGAAATTTCCAGTCCCACCCGGGGAAAACTTCCCTCAGATAGGATCCTGCCCAGAAGATCGATAAAGGGGTTATAAGCATGAGTACCCAGGCGCCCCACGACATGGGTGATTCAATTTTAATAGTAGTATATAATTGCCAGAAATAGGGCTTATGATGTAGATCCAGTAACAGCGCTAACAAACCCAGTCCCAGCAGGATAGGAGTTACCAAGGGGAGCCATTTAATGGTTACTTTCATCTCATCCTCCTTACCACGAATGTAATAATAGCTGGCAAAGAAAAGTATGCCTGCTACCAGTCCGCCCAGGAACAGGTATATCGAGATTTCCCAGCTCCAAACATGAAGAATGGGATCGATTTTGGGATTCATCCGTCCACTTACAATGAGTTCTTCATTCATTTTTCCTGCCGGTTTAAATTAAAAAGTATAACTGAGGTTCTGTTCCTGCTTCAGGAATCAATGTTTTGTACTTCCGCTTTTTCAATACCTGTGAAACATCACTGTTCGGATCATTCAGATCACCGAAATACAGGCATTTCGTTGGGCATACATCCACACAGGCAGGATTCTGTCCATCCTTCACCCGGTGTATGCAGAAAGTGCACTTATCAACATATCCCTCAGGGTGAATATACCTTGCATCGTATGGACAGGATGCGATACAGGCACTGCATCCAATACACTTATTATGTGTTACCAGGACGATACCCCCATCCTCGTAATGACTGGCCCCGGTAGGACAACATCTTACACAAGGTGAATTTTCACAGTGATTACACCGTTCTGACCGGATCTCCAGTTCCAACTGAGGATAGGTACCGGCAGTATTCTCAACGATCCAGTCACGGCAATAACCGACAGGTACCTTGTTTTCGGTCTGGCAGGCTACTACACAATCGGCGCAACCTACACATTTCTTTGTATCAACAGCCATTGCGTATCTCATGACTTCACCCCCTCTTTATGTGGATTTTCAAGTTTAAACGTTACAAAATTCCCGCGCATTCCTGTTCCTCCCATGACAGGGTCAATATGGACTTTGGTTATTAATTCGGAGTCGCTTATGCCCTTTCCATAGGCCCTGGAAAGTTCTTTTTTAGCATGGCCAAATCCATGAACCATGTAAACTGAATCCCATCTGATCCGTTCGGTTAGTCTCACTTTTATGGGGAATTCGGATATGACACCATCCTGGTTTTCCAACCAGATTTCCTGTCCATTTTCAAATTGCCATTCCTTTCCAACTTTTGGATTAACCCAGAGAACATTTTCATCGAACAAGTCGGTCAGGTTTGGATTGTTGGCAGTTCGACTGAATGTGTGTGCGGGATTCCGGCCATAATTCAATCGATAAAATCCGGGTTGTGGTTCTTCATGCGCTTTATAAACAGGTAGTGGATCAAATCCCTCGGTAGCAAGATCCGTTGAATACAGCTCAATTTTTCCGGTGTTGGTATTGAATTCTATTTCCTCACCATTGGCAAAATACAGATCATTATATTCTCTTGGGAACTTTTTAACACCGATACGCTTCATTTCCTCCAGGGAGGATCCGACCTGCTTTAACTGCCAGTCAAGAAGTTCATCGATATTCTTCCATGTAAAATATTCGCTAAGTCCCATTTTATCGGCAAGTTGTTTTACCATCCACCATGCTGGCTTGGAATTATATTTTGGTTCAACAGCCGGCATCCTCAGTGCAATATTGGGTTCACGATGCTGATCCGTCCGGCAGTAATCATGCCTTTCCAGGTAAGTGCATTCCGGAAGCACCACATCAGCATAGCCGGTTATTTCCATTGGCATGGTATCAATAACTACCATAAACTCCAGGTTCTTAATTGCTTCAAGGGTGTTCTTTTTATCAGGAAGCGTGAAGATCAGGTTTGTGCCATTCACGATCCAGCCTTTGAAATTACATTCCCGGTCAGGGGAGGGGATGGTTGAATCGCAAATATCATTGGAAACTACTTCCAACGCCAGGTTGAATTTGCCCGGATGGGCATCTCGCCAGGTCCGTTTTGGTTCAGGGAATTCCGGATGCGGCCATGAAGGGAGTGTTTTCCTTTCAGGATTGTAGAAGCCGCCTTTACGACCCCAGGATCCCAGTATTGCATTCAGTATGGCAACGGCCCGTAAGCGTTGCGTGTCATCGCCATACCAGGTAACATGTCTGCCCGGATGGATAATTACTGATGGAGATGCGCTTGCCATTTCCCTGGCTGTCTCCCGGATGATATGTGGTTTAATTGTAGTAATACCATAAGCCCATTCAGGGGTAAAAGATTAGACATGGTTTTTTAATTCCTTAAATCCATAGGTATACTTCTCAATATATTCCTTATCATACCACTCCTCGCTGATGATCACATGAATCCATGAAAGTAACAGCGCCAGATCAGTTGCCGGTTTTATTGGCAGCCAGTGTTTGGATTTGCTTGCTGCAGTGGAATACCTTGGATCAACCGTAATTATCGTTGCTCCCTTATCGATTGCATCTGACATTTCCTGAACCTGTCCGTTGTGCATATTCTCCCCAAGGTGTGAACCAATGAGCACAAGGCATCGAGTATCGCGTATGTCCGTTCTTTCCGGCGAGGCAATGATGTCACCATAGGTAACCAGCCATGCTGTTTCACGGGGGCCACGACATTGCGCAAAAGAGGGTGCGGTGATGTTAGTAGAGCCATAAGCTTTTAACAGGTCTCCAAAGAATTTCCCACCTGATCCGTGGGTAAAAAGTGCCACACATTCCGGACCGTGTTCAGCAGCAATTTTCTTCAGGTTTTTTGTTACCACATCAAAAGCTTCATCCCATGAGGCTTCAACAAATACCTGCTTCCCATCTACTGTTTTTCGGATGAGCGGTGTTTTTAACCGGTCTTCATCATTGTACATACCCAAACCACCTGTACCACGGGGACAAAGCCGTCCGTTGCAGTGCTGATCTTCCTGGTTGCCTTCCAGTTTCCAGATCTCTCCCTTTTCGTTGGTATATACCCAGCCTGCACATTTCCAGAAACAGATCTCACAGTAAGTTGGTGTACGCTGGATACCGGTTTTGTCCACCTGCCCCTCAGCCATGACAGATCCGTCAGCCCAATTGTAAAAAGAACCAGCCAAGGCAGTTGTTCCTGCACCCACACCAGCTATCTTAATAAAATCTCGTCTTGTTGTTTTCATTGGCATATTATTCTTTGGTGCAACCTTTAATCTGCTTCATATTAACATATGATCATATAAGGAAGATATCATATGTTATTAAATGCAAAACTCGTTTCCAGTGTGTTTTCAAGATATGATTGAGATCAATCTTTATTATGATAAATGTCATCAATTGATGAAAAAATAATTTAACTGACGTTCTATGCTGAATTTCAGATTTTATGACTTAATGATAAAATATTTATAAATATTGAGCGAATTATTGCGAAAAATTAATTGGAACGATTGGATTCTAACAATTGATCTTTCTTAAAAGTGATGCTCCAGATACCCCTGAGTTCCCCGATATTGAATCCAACGGCATTATCTTCGGGGTACAGCTTTTTAATCAAATCCAAATTCTCCTGAAGGATCTGATCTCCTGGAATTCCATGACAGTTCAAACATACCTGATTGTCAAGAATGATTGGTTTTATATAGATGAGGGTATTATCATCTATATAATCAACTTTTGGATCACCTACTTTGCCCTCATCCAGCATGATTTGATATTCTGCAATAATCTTTGCCTCATGATCAGTAGGGATGTCATTGGGATTCCGTGATCGGTGACTGGCACGTTTGATCCTGGCATTGAATTTCTTTTCCAAACTGTCGACCAGGGGATAGGCTTTTAAATTACAAAATTCAATTGCATACGACACACCACCTTCATCAACAGCCTTTATGAGATTACTGCCAAGTATTTTCTTTGTTTCTTTAGAAATGATATCACCGTATTCCAAAGCGATTTCAGAAACATCTATCTCCGTATTTGAAGTTTCCGATTTCTTAACTTTATCTTTATCTGGATTACAGGATGAAAGAATTATTAGCAGCGTAAAGTAAATTATTGGTTTCATAAAGTTTACAGGTGTTTTAATATGATAACAAAAACAATGATGGAATTATTCCATAAAATAAAAAAATATACATATGATATATAGTTCATATGACAGAATGTTTATATGTTTGTGCAAATATTAACCGTTTTGAAGTTAAATTAATACAAGATGGAAAAATACCTTGACATTATTATCGGTTCATACCAGGGATATGCCGGATACTTATGGGGTCAAATTACCTTCACCGGAAGTGATCCCTGGTGGCATAATTATTTCTGGTATCTGGTTGTTATTTCAGCTGTTTTCTTTGGTTTGGAGTTGAGAAAACCGTGGAGAAAAGATCAGCCAAGGTTCAGGAAGGATTTCTGGCTGGATTTCTTTTATATGTTCTTCAACTTTTTCCTGTTCTCACTCATTATATTTAATGCAGCCTCTGATGTATTCGTAAATATCTGGAATGACTTCCTGGGACTATTTGGTATTGAAAATACTATTGCTATTACTGTGGCTTCATGGCCTAAGTGGGGTCAATTGTTATTACTTTTCCTGTTAAAGGATTTTATTGAATGGTGGATTCACCGGTTGTTACATACTGTTCCGGCACTTTGGGAATTTCACAAGGTACATCACTCGGTAGAACAAATGGGATTTGCTGCTCATTTACGATATCACTGGATGGAAAGTGTTCTCTATAAATCAATTGTTTATCTGCCCTTTTCCATGATCGGATTTGGGATTGATGATTTCTTTATAGTACATATTTTCGCTATAGCAATCGGGCACTGGAACCATGCTAATTTCAGGGTTAGGATCGGCCCGTTGGGATACATTCTGAATAATCCGAATATGCACATGTGGCACCATGCATATGAGATTCCTGAAGACCGGAAATATGGGATAAATTTTGGACTTACCTTAAGTGTATGGGATTACATTTTCAGAACAGCTTATATCCCTTACCCAGGACGAGATATAAGGTTAGGCTTCCCTGGTATATCCCAGTTTCCTAAAACCTTTTTAGGACAGGTGCAGTACGGATTTAAGAAGACCAGTACTACAACAGGAGATAATAATATGTCGGAATAATGAGTATCAACACTAATATGTAAATACTTGATTTTGTATTTTGGATTGGGGATTTTGGCTGGTTCGGAAATTCAAATTTTCATAAGTATTCGATTCCAAATAAGTATTTAAATTACAGCTACTTTCTAATAGAATTTCTTGTTGTTTTTATTGAAACCACAAATATGGATAATAACTCGTTACATTCAATCAGAAGCCTGTCCACTTCTTTGTTCATTAATATGTCCATTTCACGTATAATTTCAAGCCAAAACATTGTTTCATCAGCTTCCTCTTCAACGATGCCCAATTTTGCAAGAAATTCAGCTTTGGATCTACCACGACAAGCAGCACGATAGTTAGCTGGTACAGATGTCCCAGATCTAAATATTTGATTTCCTATTAATCTTCCTTCACGATTTTCCAGTAATATCCGACAGAGTTTAATGATATCTTTACCAAACTCTTTTGTCCTCTTTTTTAATTGACTTTCATTCATAGCTGGTATTATTTGTATTATTGTTAAAATGGTTGAACTATTTATCAAAATACTAAATCTAATAACAATTACCAAAATCCGCAATCCGCAATCCGCAATCCGCAATCCAATATCACCCTTCACCAGGATACTTCATTCCCCAACAATTTCTAAAACGATCCATCAATTCAAGTATACGCAATGATTCATTCCAAGTCATTACGGGGCTTTCAACCAGGCCGGCATCGAGGCAGCGCATTACTTCCTGAGCTTCATAATTATATCCTGTCGATTCAAAAGGTAAGGATACCTCTTCTGGCTTTTCACCTTTCTTCTCGATAATTGCTTTCCTGGAATGGAAGAAATCCATGATGTATATACTGCCCTCAGTGCCATATATCCATGCATCATGTTTTGTTCTGATGTTTACTCCGGAATTCAATATGGCCATTGCCCCGGATGCATACTTAAGTATGTAGGCTGATTGCTGATCAATCCCGGTCGATGACATAGAAGGCAGTGAAGTCCAGGATTCCGGATCATCTTTGAAAAGGGAATAAGCAAAATTCAAAGGATATACCCCCACATCCAGTAAAGCTCCCCCTGCCAGATCCGGATTGTATGATCTGGATTCCGGATTGAAAGGTTCATAATACCCAAAATCTGCCTTGAATAACCGCACCTCTCCAATTTCCCCTTGTTGCACCCATTTCAATATCTCAATAGTGGATGGAATAAAACGGGTCCAGAATGCTTCCATTAAAAAAATATTGTTCTCCCGGGCATAATTGACCAGTTGCCTCGCTTCATCTGCATTAACAGTCAGCGGTTTTTCACACAGCACAGCTTTTCCTGCCTGCATGACCAATAAAGTATGTTCAAGATGAAAATTGTGTGTTGTAGCCACATAAACAATATCCAGGTCTGGATCCTTCAGAAAATCTTCGTAGTTGCTGAAGAGCTTCTGCGCCTGAAAATTTTCACCCAGCTTTATGGCTCTTTCTTCAGATCTTGATGCAACTGAAAGCAAATTAGCCTGGGGTAGTGTTTTTAAACCTTCAGCAAATGGATCGGCAATTTTGCCACATCCGAGGATGCCCCAATTGTAGTTTTTCATAGGTTTAAATATTCATTATTTGGATTTGAATATAAGAAAAGAAAACCAGCACCAACAAGCCTCAAAGTCAATTCTTTCCACGTTGTTTCAAGAATGAGACTTTGAGGGGGAAGGGAAAAAAGTGATGTTTCTTGATTTTTGAGTCTTGGTTTTTAACACCCAGCTCCCGGCATCCAATAACTTTTGATTAAGGCTTCCAGGAACTATTGTATGGATTGTGGTTCATTTTACTTTCCATTATCCAGACAAGTATCGTGTGACTTACAACAAGAATCGGACGATAAAATTTCTTATATTTGAGCTGCATTTTTTGAACAGGTAATTCTTTTTAATTTTATTTTAACATTACCAAATATTTTATCAAAAAAGCTGGCTGATTCTGTTGTTTTTTTACCCTTTGTCAGCATTTAAAAGAGGATGTTTTATTATCGAGGTTGAATACTTTAATGTTCAGAATTAACAGTTTGAAGCCAATACCTGGTACAAATATCGAACAGTTAAATCTACAAGGTAAAATGAAAGGAAAATCATTTCTATTTTTTTTATTGCTGTTACCATTTACCATTAATGCTCAGAAACATGTTTTCTCCACCTCAGTCAAGGCCCAGGAGATAAAAGCGCTCTTTGAAGATGACGAACGCCTTGATGCAGCTGTTGAGTGGTGCCGCACAAATGGGATAGAGAAGATTTATCTGGAAACATTTCGCTTCGGATACCTCGTGGAGGGGCCCCTGCTGAGACGGGTGAAACAACGTTTTGAAGCAGCCGGCATAAAAACCGCCGGGCTGGTAACACCAACAATGATTGCCAAACCGTCAACAGGCTGGAATGCTGTCTGCTGCTATACAGATGAAGAGACCCAGAAGCGAACCAGGAATATTTTCGAATTCACAGCAAAGCATTTCGATATAATCTTGATTGACGATTTCTGGTTTACCGACTGCAAATGTAATGCCTGCGATTCGGCAAGGAAAGCAAAACAGGTTACTGTTGAAGGAGAGACCTACCCTGTAACAGATACAGGTTGGGGCTCCTACCGCCGGGAGTTGATGGCCCGGCTTGCGGAGAAGTGCGTAATTTCCACCTGCCGCGATGTCAACTCGAGGAGCTGTGTAATTCTAAAGTTCCCCTGCTGGTACGACACATATCAGGATCGAGGGTACGATCCAATCAGGGCAATCCGGCTTTTTGATGCAATCTGGGTTGGTACTGAAACCCGTGATTACAACTGGAAAGATAAAAAGGGACGTCCTCAGCCAGCTGCCTTTTTCCTGATGGGGTGGCTGCTTTCGGTTGGAGGGGAAAAGTGTGAAGGTGCATGGTTTGATCCTTTATGGACAACACCCGCAACCTACGTTGAGCAGGCCAGGTTCAGCATTCTGGGAGGAGCAAAGGAGTCATTGCTCCACAGTTATGGATACCTGACACTGACAGAAGATGAGGGCAGAAAACTCGCCAATGACGATGTAGTCGCAAAGAAAAAGTTAAAAGGAGTAGGAGGCATGGGAACACCAAATGGCAAGGCTGACTTCGAGGCGTTAATGCGTGAGATGCCGAGACTGCAGGAGTTAGCTGAAGAAACAGCAAAACGCAAGCTGACCGGAATTGCGGCCTATAAGCCGGTGAACAGTAACGGAGGGGAAGATTCCGGATATTTCAATCTTCTTGGGATGACAGGCCTGCCCCTCTTACCCTGCAGTGAGTTCACTCAGGATGCACCAGCAGCATGTTTTACGGGTTATGCCTTGGAAATCCCCGATGCTGTTGTCCACATCAACGATTACATAGAAACAGGACGACCAACCCTGATCTCTGGCTACCTGGCAAAAACCCTTGGCAATAAGCTGTATCTATCCGCCAGCAATGTGATGGTTCTACCTACTGAGAAAAGCCCCTGGCATCTGTTGGATATGTCACAAGAACAACTGCAGGCATTGCATACGATGGTTCTCAAGCCACTGGGCATAACAAAATATAAAGCCCCGAACCATGTAGGTATGGTGCTATTCACTGATGGAAGCTATGTCTTGTCAAACTTCCAGAATACTCCGGTAACGGTAACAAAAGGTTCTACTGTACACACCATTCCGCCCCGTGGATTTATCAGCAAATGGACAGATTGAAAAACAGCATGAAGAAACGAAACTTTCATGGATATCAAGCTCTAAAATCAAGGATAATATTGCTTATATTTGAGTAATATGATTTTTTACAGTGAACACTTTTTATTTTTTTATCATGAAAAGAACCAATAACTACATCATTAGAAGCTGGCTATTTTTCTTATTGCTGTTACCTGTTACCATATATGCGCAGGAGCAGTTTCGAGTCGCGAAAGTATTTGGCGATAATATGGTTCTTCAACGGAACGCGAACGTCGCTGTCTGGGGTTGGGATAATGTTGATCAGGAAATCATTCTAAAAATAGGGAATACTACAACCCAGTCTGTTGCAGGAGAAGATGGAAAATGGATGGCAAGATTACCTTCATTTAAAGCCGGCGGTCCCTATGCCATGGAAATTGAAGGAAGCAGCTCTATAACATTTGAAAATATCCTTTTCGGAGATGTCTGGTTGGCATCCGGTCAATCCAATATGGAATGGTCTTTAGGATCGGGAGTCGTTAATGGTGAAAAAGAAATTTCATCCGCAGATTATCCGGAGATAAGGCAGATAAAAATACCCAATGAGGTTGGATACAGGCCCAGGGAGGACATTTCCAGAGGGGAATGGAGGGTTTGCAGTTCTGAGACCGTAAGGGGGTTTTCAGCAGTAGCATACTTTTTTGCCAGGCATCTGTATCAGAAATATGAAATCCCGATTGGAATAATCAACTCAAGCTGGGGTGGAACAGGTGCTGAAGCATGGACAAGTGGTGACATGTTAAGAACATTACCTGATTTCAGGGGAAGGGTATTGAATGATGAAGCAAATCCTGAAAACTGGGATGAACTTGTAGCTATGAACATCGCAAATGACAGGCTGAAATGGGATATAATCAGTAATTCAAAAACGGGAATAGATAAAGGTGTACATAAGCGCAATTATAACGACAGTAAGTGGGATATAATAAATGTTCCGGACTGGGATAAATCACTGGAAGATGTGATATACCTGCGTAAGACCATAACCATTCCAAAAAACATGAAGGGGAAAGATATGTTATTGCATGCAGGCCAGTTGGATCAAAGGGATGAAACTTACTTTAACGGAATTAAGATAGGTGGCAGTCAAGATCCGAACTTGCGTGTTTATCCGATTGATGGCAATTTAGTAAGAAGTGGAAAGAATACAATTGCAATTCGATTGGTTCACCCCTGGAATAATCATCCGCGAATGACAGGCCCTGAAGAATCACTGCTAATCAAACAGAAAGATGGTGACTGGCAACTCGGTATTGTGGGAGCGTGGAAATTTATGGAGGGATTGGAACCCGATATTCCGGATATTATAAGATTTCAGGACTCTTTATCTTCCTTATATAATGCTATGATCAATCCATTGATCCCTTACACATTAACAGGAACAATCTGGTATCAGGGTGAACATAATGCTGGACGGGCATATCAATACAGGGATTTGTTCAAATCCATGATTACAGATTGGCGGATTGGCTGGGATGCCGGGTATTTCCCATTTCTTTTTGTACAACTGGCCAATTGGAGGAAACAGGCAACTGAACCAGGTCCGTCTGACTGGGCGGAATTGAGAGAAGCGCAGTTAATGGCACTGGATCTTCAAAATACGGGAATGGCTGTTACCATAGATGTTGGGGAGGAGGTAGATATACATCCCAGGAATAAACAGGATGTTGGTAAAAGACTGGCCCTGGCAGCCAGAAATATGGTATATGGTGACGCTACGCTGGTTTATTCTGGCCCGGTTTATAAAAATATGAGAATAGAAGGAGACAAAATCATATTATCCTTCGACCAGATTGGGAGTGGTCTGTTATGTAAAGGAAGTGAACTGCATGGATTTGAGATTGCCGGGATTGATAAAAAGTTTTACTGGGCAAAGGCAAAAATTGTTGAAGATGAAATAGAAGTCTGGTCAGACAAAGTGAAAACTCCGGTAGCTGTAAGGTATGCCTGGGCTAACAATCCGGATTGCAATCTGTACAACTTCGAAAATTTACCTGCAACTCCATTCAGGACTGATGATTGGCCGGGTATTACATTTAACCGAAAATAGAATCATACTTTTATTATATAATTCATCACATTAAAAGTGATAAATTATGCTTGAAATATGATATTATGAGTAACACACTAGTTAAAGTTACTTTCTTTCTAGCAGTCATTTTGACACTTTCAGCCTGCGATGAAAATGAACCTGAAATAAATATACCTGATATAAAAGGGGAACTTTCAGTAATCGCCAATGATTCTATCGCATTTGAAGATGTGATCAGGGCTATTCCAACAGAATACATTGATGCTGCACGAAATAACCTGCACATAGCATACCAGCATACTTCACATGGAACACATGTCTCCTACGGGATGTTTGGACTACCAGACTGCAAGGTTGGTGATGAAGCATTGTTTGCTATTACAAATAATGATCCTCAGATGGGAAAGCTCGACTTCAGGGATTATGCTTTGGCTTCTTATGCAGAACCGGGTGTGGATGCTGCTGATCTGAGCAGGAATGAAACTGCCTTTCTTCAGGCAACAAGAAACTATCTTGACGATCCTGAAAATGCTGAGATTAATGTAGTTATGTGGTCCTGGTGTAATATTGAAGGGCACGATGTTGAATCCAATTATCTTCCGGGCATGCAAACTCTCATAAATGAATACAGCGAGGGAGGAAGCATGATTGGATCTGGAACAGGTCAGAGACAGAATGCGGTCACCTTTATCTTTATGACCGGCCACGCCAACCTTAATAATAATGTCGGTTCAGGTAAACCGAAGGACCAGGCTGAATTAATAATTGATTACTGCAGGCAGAATAACTACCTCTGTCTTGATTACTATGGTATTGATACACATGATATAGATGGTAATTATTGGGAAGATGCCGGTGATGATGGTAATTCAGCTACAGGTGGAAATTTCTATTCTGTCTGGCAGAATAGCCATACTCTGGGTTTGGATTATTTTGAGAATAGATCTTCCCCTGGTGGATCAGTCACTTTTGGGGCCCATAATACACAGCATATAACTGCCAACAGGAAAGCGTATGCAATGTGGTATTTACTGGCGATTATTGCTGGATGGGATGGGCAATAGATCTACGATATACGATATGTGAGTGACGATTTGCGATTTATTGGGATACATAAAACCAAACAATCGCAAATTGCCTCTGAAGTATATTAATATTACTTCAGGGCGCATATCGCATATCCAAAGCGTCTTTAAGTATCATTACATATGTAGTAACTATGAAATTTCAAACAATTCTAATCCTACTGATCATCTCTGTTTTGTACCAGTGCCAATCAAGACTGGATGGAAACAGGAAGGTCATATCCCTGAATGGAACCTGGGAGATTGCTGAATCACTTGGAGAAGATCCTGATGGTATCACATTTAAAGGGGAAGTACCGGTTCCCGGGCTCGCGGATCTTGCAGATCCACCGCTTGACAGTGTGGGTTATAATATTGATTCCCGGAAATTCGTCTGGTATAAAAGAGAATTTACGCTACCGGATCCTTATCCTGAAATCGTTAGATTGAAACTGTATAAAGCAAAGTATGGCGCCAGGATCTGGATTAACGGTTCAGAAGCGGGTATACACATGCCATCCTTTACACCTTATGAACCGGATATTGAAAAACTTTTAAATCCTCCGGGAGAATCCAATAATCTGCTTATTCGACTGGGTGCACATAAGGATGTCCTCCCTGATACTGTGGCAGATGGTTTTGATTTTGAGAAAGTGAAATACATCCCGGGCATTTATGATGACGTTGAGATCATAATGGCTAATTCACCTTTGATTGAATCAGTGCAGGTAAATCCTGATATCAATAACAGTTTGATTGAAATACAGTCATTGATAATAAACCGGGAAAACCTGGATGATATTAACGTGGAATATATAATTCGGGAATGGAAATCAAAGGAGGAGGTTAAACGAATGAAATTCAATATCACATCCAGCGGAACTGATTCCGAAACCATGTTTCAGCAAATCCAGATTGAAAATCCAACCTTGTGGACTCCGGAAAACCCTTTTCTTTATGAATTAGAAGTGGTTACTGAGGGTGACAGGGAGAAGGTAAGATTTGGTATGAGAGATTTCAGACTGGATCCGGAGACAGGGCGAGCCATATTAAATGGTAAACCTTATTATATGAGGGGCACCAATGTTTGTGTCTTTCGATTCATGGAGGATGATACCCGTGGAACACTGGTATGGGATCCTGATTGGGTAAGGAAGTTACATCAACAATTTAAATCCATGCATTGGAATTCTATCCGATATTGTATAGGATTTCCACCTGAGATCTGGTACGATATTGCTGATGAAGAAGGCCTGCTTATACAGGACGAATTTCCAATATGGTATGGAACAAGGATGGATGAATTGGCTCCGGAATTAAAGGCGCAACATATTGCGGGAGAGTATGTTGAATGGATGAAGGAAAGGTGGAATCATCCATGTGTGGTAATCTGGGATGCACAAAATGAAACTGTATCTGAGGAATTAGGAATAGCGATTGAGATGGTAAGAGACCTGGATCTATCAGAACGTCCCTGGGATAACGGATGGTCACCTCCCATGTCTGAGTATGATGTTAATGAAACACATCCGTATTTGTTTACTAAATATTTCCGTGAGAAATCTGGGAACCAGGGTCCACTCGCTGAGTTGATCAGTGAAAAAATGATCCCGGAAAATGGTCCCGATGAACGCAGCCCTTCCAAGGATGGAGAAAGGTATCGCGCTGCAATTATAATAAATGAATACGGGTGGCTCTGGCTGAACAGGGATTATTCCTTTACTTCACTGACTAAATTGACTTATCCCAATGCTTTTCCTAATGAAAACCTTGAAGATATTGATAGAAGAAGGATATTAAATAACATGACTGTGGCTGGACTCACAGAGTACTGGCGAGCCCACAGGACAAGTGCTGGTGTATTACATTTTTGTGGGCTGGGTTATTCCAGACATAATCCACCTTATGGCCAGACGAGTGATAATTTTATCAATATCCCAAATCTTGAATTTGACCCGTATTTCATCGAGTATGTGAAACCGGCATTTAGTCCCGTAGGAGTGATGATTGATAACTGGAACAGATTTATGAAAGCAGGTGAGATTCTCGAAGTTCCAGTCCATGTTATAAATGATCTATATGAGCCATATACAGGGGACGTCCTCCTGAAAATAAGTAAAGGTGATGAGGTCATGGCCAGTATAAAAAAGGAAATCACAGTTGAGCCGCTGGGTAAAACGGTTGAAATAATGATCATTGAATTACCGGAAGATTTCGGAGACTATTTTATGATTGCTGAATTATTGCATAATGATGAGTTAATAAAAAGTACACGAGAAATAATAGTAAAATGATGAATCAAACAAATAAACGACATCTGTTAATCCTTTTAATTTTAGTAGTTATATCCTCAGGATGTAACCGTAAAAAGGACCAGGAATCAGGCGAACAGAATTCTTATCCAACTGCAGGTTCAATTGAACGTTTGGATGAAGAAATCAACAGAATCATACCGGATGATGCTGTTATTGAGGTTCTGGCGGAAGGATTTGAATGGTCAGAAGGACCTGTGTGGATTGAAAATGGAAATTACCTGTTGTTTTCTGACATACCACCCAATAAGGTCTTTAAATGGAAAGAAGGGGAAGGTATTTCTGAATACTTGTACCCTTCAGGATTCTCCGGTCCTTCAGGAAGGGAAGGGGAACCGGGATCTAATGGACTGCTTTTAGACCAACAGGGCAGACTCATACTTTGTCAGCATGGCGATCGCCGACTCGCATATATGGATGCTCCTCTAGATGCCCCCAAACCTGTCTATCATACAGTAGCTGACCAATATGATGGAAAGAGACTTAACAGTCCCAATGATGCTGTTGTAAAAAGTAATGGGGACATCTATTTTACTGATCCTCCCTATGGGCTCGAGGGAAATGAGGATGATCCGGCGAAAGAATTAGATTTCCAGGGCGTATTTCGATGGTCTTCCAATGGTGAAGTTACTTTATTAAATGACATGCATTCACGTCCCAATGGGATTGCCTTTTCACCGGATGAAAAAACCTTATATGTTGCTAACTCCGATCCTGAAAATGCTGTCTGGATGGTATATGATGTTACCGATATCGGGTTGATCGAAAATGCCCGCGTATTTTACGATGTTACAGATCTGGTAGGTAAAGAAAAAGGTTTGCCAGATGGAATGAAAGTAAATAAAGAAGGATATCTTTTTGCGACTGGTCCAGGAGGTGTACTGGTATTTTCTCCTGATGCACGTCACCTGGGAACAATAAAAACAGGACAGGCTACTGCCAATTGTGCATTTAATAGTGATGAATCCATGTTATATGTAACTGCTGACATGTATCTTATGCGAATAGGATTAAATAAATGATATCATTCAATTATATTATTTATGATACGCAATCCCTTCATATTCTGAGGTCGGGATCCTGATGATTTTGGTATAGATTAGTGTTCCCTGCTTATTATAGGCTTTTATGAACTGGGGTACGATAATCCCTGAATTTCTGTGGAAGCAATCAAATACAAGTTTGGAATAGTCTGCATCAGGACTTCCTTTTAATTCAAGACCGACAATATCATAAGTAATTCTATCGACGTATAATTTAATTTTCCCACTGCAGAATGAGTTATCCGTAGTTTTCGAGCTATTTGTAAATGTCAATGCATAACAGTTTCTATCCTCAAAATCAGTTACTTTTAAACCTGATTTGATTTTCATACCTGACCTGTCCATTTCCATAATTGATCCATTGATCAGCTGAAAAAGATCCATGCATTGATCTATCTTTTCTTCGCTCAGACCGAATTCATTTTTTGACGAGATTGAAAATTCAGTATTATGGTCTATGGAAGTGAAGTACTCACCATATTCATATCTTTTTACAATCTTTTGCCCCTTTGATTTAATGGATATCTGGAAAAATTCATCAGGTCCCCATGTTTCAATTTCGGCAGTACAAAATTGTCCGTTTTGATCAATTATATTAACTGTATATGACATTTGTGCCTGCTGCCATCTGTTATGTGGATCATATCTTTTAATTAGTTCGTCCAGCACGGTATGTGCAGTTGGTTTCCGAGGCAATCGATTCTTTGCCAATGAATTTGATACCGGAAGCAAACTAATTAGTACAAGAAATATCAGCGTTTTCATGACCTTAGGTGGTTGTGATATAGATACTTTCGCAAATCGGATGCCAATATTATAAATACTTGATTATCAGCAATATATAATTCCAATGAGACGAGATATGTTCGGATTTGTTACAACATGTGTCGTCGGATGATACATCAATACCTCTTGTATATAAAACATGACTAAAATCATAACAAAAAATTTCCTGGTTAAAAGGGGATAATTTATTTTTGATAGTATTTTTAATTAGTCTAAATAAAAAGAGCAATAATGGATAGGAAATTTTTTTTCACTGTGGGAGTGATAGTGGTTGTCTTTTTTGGATCACTCCACGCTCAGGATTCACTGTTGAACAATTATCAAAATGCTGCCAGTAGATTATTAAATGGAGATTCCAGACTAATGGTCGGTGGGTACGCCCAGGTTGACTACAACCAACCGATAAAGCAGGATATATATAATAATGGCATTCTCGATGTACATCGTTTTGTTCTGTTATTCGGATACCAATTCAGTAATAAAGTTCAATTTATCTCGGAAATTGAATTTGAACATGTAAAAGAAGTCTATATAGAGCAGGCGTTCCTGAATTACAATGTGAACAGCTGGTTAAACTTCCGTGCTGGATTGATGTTAATTCCTGTGGGAATAACTAATGAATATCACGAACCACCATCATTTAACGGAGTTGAACGTCCATTAATTGATATATATATAGCTCCTACAACCTGGCGTGAAATTGGATTTGGCGCTTCCGGTACTTTTTCTGATGCATCTCTGAAGTACCAGGCATACATTGTAAATGGATTTAAAAGTTATGACGGCAATCACAATCTGTCAGGGAAAAGTGGATTACGTGGCGGACGTCAAAAGGGCGCCGAATCATTTAGCAGCTATCCAAATTTTGCTGGAAAACTTGAGTATTTTGGTATTCTTGGTTTAAATCTAGGGTTTTCAGGATACTTTGGTAAGACACAGTCCACACTATACGACGGTATTGAAAAAGGAAATAAAGATGCCGTTTCAGCAGCTGATTCATCGGTAGTCCGTATTTCTATGATCGGACTGGATTCCCGATACAGAAAGAACGGATGGCAGTTTAAATTGCAATCCTATTTTACCTCTTTAAGTAACACGAGCCAATATAATAGTTTTAACAGTACCTCAGGATCATCAAACGATCTTGGCAAAGCGATGTATGGATATTATGTAGAACTGGGATATAACATGTTCCAGACTCTGAATTTGGTTAACAGTGAATTAACGCCTTTTATCAGATGGGAGGAATGGGATACACATTATAAAACAGATGAAATTAATGAGAATCCTGCATATCACAAGGTGGGCATGACAATCGGTCTTGGTTGGAAAATCACGTCTGGATGCGTCGTTAAAACTGACTTTCAATTTATGAAGTCAGAAGACAATGAAAAATTCAATAAACAGCTGAACATCGGGGCAGGTATTTGGTTTTAGAACCAGGGAACATGAAATCAATTGTATTAGCACTTTTCGTATTATTAACATCCTGGTTGCCTTTTAGTGAATTCGGAATAAACGAATCAAATCCAAAATTAAATAAGCGGATCACAAAAAAAGTCACCAGGATCTGGCCCAACAGAACTATTTTGCTTGATACTTGCATCAGCGAACACGACAAAAACTGCCTCACTAATGGTTTGACGTTAGTGATCCTGGCAGAATCAGGTGTAAAGAATCATGATTATGATACATTGGGCTATATATATCAGAACAGGGTTTACAGTTGTCACCAGGGTGGTTGCTCGGTAACATCAAATCCGGGAAATTCAGATAAGGAATATTTATCTGAGTTCTTCGACTATTTCGCTGTTTTGGATACCGATGCAAGGGTGATGAAGATTGATGTCTATAATTATCAGGCAACACATGGTCAGGAGATCTGCAGCAATGGATGGTTGAAGCAGTTTGTGGGATTTTCCGGTTCAGAGCAATTGATTTACGGAAAAAATATCCAGGCTATTTCGGGTGCAACCATTTCTGCAAATGCAATTACTTACGATATAAATTACAGAGTCTCCTGCCTGAGGAACAGCTTAAAGATGTAATATTATTGAGATATAATATTCACTTGAAGGATGCCAAAAAGTATGTATTATCAGACACCTGTTTTTGGACGTGGTTTTAAAGTATTTTAGAGGTAGCTACTTTTGTGAATGACATGTTTTTGAAGCATTCCTCAATGTAACTTTCATTGAACCTAATTATTACCAATCTTCATTTCCGGATAATCGAGGCATTGTATATTTTTAAGGATTATTAATCTTAAATTTTTTGTCATGAAAAAACTTGTTATACTTTTAGTCATAATCTGTCTGCATTTTTCAGTATTCTCCCAGGAGGGGTACAAACCTTCTCAAAGCAATCTGGAAGCAAGGGAATGGTTTGCCACTGCCAAGTACGGTATGTTTATCCATTGGGGTGTTTACAGTATTATGGGTGGCGGCGGCAATTACGGAATCGCGGAATGGATCATGAATGTCCAGGAGATCCCGATAATTGCTTATGAAAATCTCCCTAACTTTTTTAATCCGGTAGAATTTGATGCTGCTGAATGGGTTGCAACGGCCAAGGCTGCCGGTATGAGATACATCACCATCACGAGCAAGCACCATGACGGTTTTGCTATATATGATTCCAGGGTAAGTGATTATGATATTGTTGAACGAACACCTTATGGCAAAGATATTCTCAAGCAATTGAAAGAGGAGTGTGACAAACAGGGCTTAAAACTGTTTTTCTATTATTCACAGCTTGACTGGCATCATCCTGATTATTATCCCAGAGGCAGAACAGGCCAGGGTTATACGGGACGTCCGGAAAGTGGAGACTGGGATACTTACATTAATTATATGAATTCACAGCTTACAGAATTATTAACCAATTATGGAGAAATTGGAGGAATCTGGTTTGATGGTATGTGGGATCAGTGGGATTCCGACTGGCAACTTGATAAGACCTATGCACTGATCCATAAATTACAACCAAGTGCTCTTATTGGAAGTAATCATCACAAATATCCGTTTCCGGGAGAAGATTTTATGATGTTTGAAAGGGATCTTCCAGGAGAGAATACAATGGGTTTTAACGAGACATCTACTATCCCGGAAGATATGCCACTGGAAATGTGTGAAACCATGAATGGTTCCTGGGGATATAATATCAAGGACCGTCGATTCAAATCATCAAAACAACTTATCCAGACGATGGTTAAAGCAGCAGGATATGGTGCCAACTTTCTTTTGAATAACGGTCCAATGCCGAATGGCAAGCTTCAGCCTGAAAATGTAGATACACTGAAAGTGATCGGCAAATGGCTTGACAAATATGGTGAAACATATTATGGAACTACAAAGGGACCTGTGAATCCGCAGGAATGGGGCGCTACAACACAAAAGGGTAAAACTGTATACGTTCATGTGATGAACCTAAAAGAAGAGTCAGTCTATCTTCCGGGTCTCACCCAAAAGATCCAATCAGCCATATTCTTTGATGATGGTAGCAAGGTTATATATACACAGAATAAAACAGGGACAGTTCTTGAGATTCCATTCGGTAAAAGAAAGATTGTAGATACAATAATCACGATTGAACTTAAATAATTAATGGCTGATACCCGGGTTATAAAAAGGCTTGCTGTCAAGGTCGGATCTAATATACTGGCAGATAAAAATGGCTTGCTGGACACAGAATTGATATCAAACCTTACCCGGCAGTTATCAGACCTGAGGAATTCTGGTGTTGAGGTTATTCTTATTTCTTCCGGTGCAGTAGCTTCGGGGAAAGGAATATTTAAACCAAAGAGTAAAACCGATAGTGTCGGATTCCGGCAGATGTGGTCATCGCTTGGACAGGTAAGATTGATCCAGACTTACACCGATCTTTTAAAACAACATGGATTGATGTGTGCTCAAGTGTTGGTAACTAAAGATGATTTTCGAAGCCGGCAACATTACTTGAACATTAAAAATTGTTTTTTCATCCTGTTGAAAAATGGCATCATCCCAATTGTTAATGAAAACGATGTTGTATCGGTAACAGAACTGATGTTTACCGACAATGATGAACTCGCCGGCCTTGTATCAACCATGCTAAGTGTGGATGCTCTATATATATTGACCAATGTAAATGGAGTATTAAAGCAGGGGGACGGTACAGAGGTGATCCGGGAGATTCTGCCCGGGCAGAAGGAATTCGAAAAGCATATTCAAAAAGGGAAATCCGATTTTGGTAGAGGGGGGATGCTGACGAAAATTCATATTGCCAGGAAAGTAGCCGAAGCGGGTATAGAAGTGAGGATTGCCAATGGGCGAAATGAAAACATTTTACATGACTTACTTGAAGATAATGCAGAATGTACACGATTTATACCAACTTCAGGAAAATCAAGCATTAAAAAATGGCTGGCTCACACTGAAGGATATGAAAAGGGAGCAGTAACCATTAATGAGGGTGTTGTTCAGGCCTTGATGTCTGAGAAAGCTACCAGTATCCTGCCTGTTGGAGTTGTTGATGTATCCGGAAATTTTGATAGAGGGGATATCATTAAAATTTATACAGAAAAGCATGAGGAAATTGGGGTAGGGATGGCTCAATACAATGCAGATGCTGCCCGGAGAAAGATGGGTATGCAACGGCAACGGCCGGTTATACATTATGATTATTTGTTCTTGAAATAGGTTCAGGGTTCAAAGTTTGGGGTTCAAAGTTTAGCGTGTTGGTGGTAGCCCGGGGTTTAAAACCCCGGGTTAGGAGTGCGTAGTTGAGATTTGGATTTTAATTCAAGAGTCCATTTTCTGGAAATTATAGTTATGGAGAATACATATTTATTTGAAAATGCAAGGGAAGCCTCAAGAAAAATTGTTGGTTTGGAGGAAGTAACAGTTAATAAAGTATTGTATCATCTTGCTGATTTAGCTGTGAGTTCTACTGATTTACTCCTTGTTGAAAATAAGAAGGACCTTGACAGGATGGATCCTCAGGATCCAAAATATGACCGGTTGAAGCTGACCGAAGAACGGATAGAAGATATTGCCGGCGATCTGCGAAATGTAGCCAAACTTCGATCACCGATAGGAGAAATCTTGGAAGAGAAGACACTGGAAAACGGGTTGCATTTGAAAAAGATCAGGGTTCCTTTGGGTGTTATTGGCATCATATATGAATCCAGACCAAATGTAACTTTTGATGTAAGTTCACTCTGCCTGAAATCAGGCAATGTAACGGTGCTGAAAGGAAGCAGGGATGCAGAATTCTCCAACCTGGCTATTATTTCATTAATTCATAAGGTATTAAAAGAGAATGATATTCCTGTTGAAGTAGTTCAGCTTCTGCCAGCCGATCGTGAAGCAACGGTTGATCTGTTAAATGCTGTTGATTTCGTTGATATTCTGATCCCCAGGGGCAGCCAGCAGCTTATCGATCACGTGCGGCAGAATGCAAGCGTCCCGGTGATTGAAACCGGAGCTGGCATTGTGCATACTTATTTCGATATAAATGGAGATGCTGATAAAGGAAAAGCCATTATTACTAATGCTAAATTAAGAAGGGTAAGTGTTTGCAATGCACTTGACTGTTTGATCATTCATGAGGACAGATTGAAGGATTTGCCGGATCTGGTAAGTGGGCTGGCAGAAGGCCAGTGTGAGATTTTTGCTGATCCTCAATCATATGATATTATTAAAGAAACTTATCCGGGAGAACTGCTTTTCAAAGCTACTCCTGAGAGTTTTGGAACGGAGTTCCTTTCCAGAAAAATGTCAATAAAAACAGTTGGTTCAATTGAAACGGCCCTGGATCATATTGCAAAACACAGCTCCAAACACAGTGAAGCCATTATTTCAGATAATAGTGAGACTATTAATACCTTTTACAAACATGTGGATGCAGCTGCTGTTTATTCAAATACATCAACTGCCTATACAGATGGAGCTCAATTTGAAATGGGTGCTGAAATTGGGATTAGTACGCAGAAATTACATGCCCGTGGACCAATGTCGCTGAAAGAATTAACGAGTTATAAATGGTTGATTGAAGGAGACGGCCAGATACGTGTTCCCTGATATAATTTTTATTTTCTATTGTTTTTGCTATTTTGGTAAAACCAAAGGGATAAACATAATTTGAAGGTTAAAAACTCTATTCGAACATTCTGGCAATTAATTCCGCTCGAAGCCGCCATCTGGATTGCAGCATTGGGTCTATTGATATTCAATGATCCAGGCAATACCCTTACCTCATCTATCTGCCCTTTCCATAATATTGGTCTGGATTTTTGTCCGGGTTGTGGGTTAGGCACTTCGATATCATATGCATTTAGAGGACAGTTTGAAGCTTCTTTCGGCAGCCACCCACTTGGAATTATTGCAATACTCATATTAATTTCACGAATCTTTACGTTGTTGAAAAGATCTTATAAAGAGAATTGTACCAAAAGAATAAACAATCATGGCTAACGTATTACAGATATTACCAGAACTGCAGGGACAGGAAATGGGTTACATTCAGGAAATTATCAAAGACCTAGACAATGAAAAGGCCCAACTTTTTGCGAATATCTATCGTGCAAGAAGGAGGGATCCTCAACTCATCCTGATCACCACGATACTTGGATTTTTCGTTATTGCTGGTGTTCAGCGATTCCTGGTTAATCAAATCGGAATGGGACTGCTATATCTTTTTACTGCAGGATTATGCCTTGTAGGTACCATTGTTGACCTTGTTAATTACCAGAAACTGGCTTTTGATTATAACCGGATGATCGCTGATGAGGTGATTCAGATTACAAAAATCGATTAGGTTTAATCCTGGTTACAATAATCCTGCTTTAGGACTAAAATTTAATGGATAAATACGACTGGTTGGAAACAGCTAAGCAATTGGATGCTATTGCACAAGCTGGATTAACTTACAATGAAAGCGATTATGATCTTGACCGCTACAGGCAGATTAGAGAGATCTCCCATAAAATACTGAATCACTATACGGGTATTTCATTTGAAAGATTACCCGATCTGTTTTCGAATGAGACTGGTTACCAAACTCCCAAGGTCGATGTAAGAGGGGTAATCATCCAACACAATAAAGTCCTGATGGTGAAGAAAAAATTGATGGGCACTGGTCTTTGCCAGGAGGTTGGACTGATATTGGTTTTTCACCTAAAACTATGGTGGAGAAAGAGGTTTGGGAGGAGGCTGGTATAAAGGTTGAAGCCAGGAAACTGTTAGCTATATTTGATAAGATGTATCATGATCATCCCCCGGATCCTTATCATTCTTATAAGCTGTTTTTTCTTTGCGATCATATTAGCGGTGATCCAACACCTGGCATGGAGACGCATGAGGCCTCTTTTTTTAGCAAAGATGAATTACCGCCGTTATCAATTGAGCGAAATACAGAGAAGCAGGTAAAAATGATGTTCGAACTGGCTGGAAACCCTAGTCTCCCTACATTGTTTGATTGATAGAGATACAAAATATGCAGTATGTGAATGTCGATTTCGCTTCCTGCATCTGACTTACGACTTTCGTTTCAAGCGGTCAGACCGTTAAAATCCTGGAATGATAAATGATATCATGGCAAATTCGGTTTTTATAATTCTTTTATAATTTCTATCTCCTAACGGTCCGACCGCTATGATCCTTTCGGATTTCGCTTCTACCGCCTTAACCTGCTTTCTACTTCCGGCATTAATAGTGCCGAATACATGTTACATTTGCATATAAATTTTGTAAAATAGTCAAGGATTATCATTAAATAATGTCTCACAAAATCCAGTTTCCAGATCTGATCCTGTTTGAGAATGATGATTTTATTGTTATCAATAAGCCTTCTGGGCTTTCTTCTCTCGAAGACAGAACGGAGAAAAATAGTGTTCTGAGTTTAGGCAGAAGCTATTATAAAGATTGTCAATTATGTCACAGATTGGATAAAGAAACATCGGGGATCCTTGTAATTGCCAGGAATCCAACATTTTACCGGCATCTATCTATGCAATTCGAAAAGCGGAAAGTGAAGAAAATCTACCATGCGGTGGTTGAAGGATCCAGGGATTTTACAGATGTAAATGCGGAGGTTCCTCTGGCCATATCTGCAGGAGGTAAAGCCCGGGTTGATTTTAAACATGGGAAGCCAGCATTAACCTTATTCAATACCGGAAAAGCTTATAAAACCCATACCCTGGTTGAGTGCATGCCAATCACAGGACGTACGCATCAGATTCGCGTTCATCTGGCATGGTTGAGAA
>JBHOSY010000036.1:0-29819 GCA_042584165.1 Bacteroidota bacterium
CAATGTCGGCACATCCCTTGAAAGACCTGATACTTGTCGGATATAATAATGGAGATATCGCAAAAATCGATCTCACTTCCGGTAACTACAGGGAGGTGGTCTATCAGAATCCAAAGAGTTCGAAGTTATATTCCATTGCCTACAGCCATTTTGGTAACTATATAGCTGTTGGGGAAGAAGACGGGCTTATCATGCTCTGGCAGGCAGATGATCTTACCAATCCGTTGGCTACACTTCCCGGACATGTGGCATCGATCCGGGATCTGAAATTCAGCAGAGATGGGAAACAGCTTGTTTCAGCAAGCATGGATAAGACAGTACGGGTTTGGAATATGGACGATATGAACCAACAACCCATTGTACTGAGTGATCATGCCGATTGGGTATGGAGTGTTACATTTGGGAACCAGGACAGTCAGCTTTACGCAGGATGTAAGGATGGCGTTCTGAGAAAGTGGCCGACCAGGGTTGATATGATGGCTGAATACATTTGTAACAATGTTTCCAGGAATATGACCCTGGATGAATGGTCCACATATGTGGCAGAAGATATTGAATATGAGACTACATGTCCGGCCTTAACCAGTTCTGAATAATATTATGAAAAAACCAGATCGAATCTTTTATCTGAAATTTTTGATTGCAGTCCTTTTTCTGGGCAGCGTACTGAATGCTAATGGACAGACAAACTGTTCCCAGGTATTGGTGGATGCGCAGAATCTCTTTGAGGATGGTAAAATCAATGAAATCCCAATGTTCATAGAATCCTGCATGGTAACCGGATTTACAAAGGATGAAAAGATTGAAGCATATAAACTCTTATCCATGGTGTATACATTCCTGGATGAAGATGAAAATGCTGACCAGTCTGTTTTGAACTTGTTAAAGCTGGATAAGGAATATACGATCAATCCCGAACTGGACCCGGCGGAATTCATTGAAGTATTTAACACGTTCAGAACTCATCCTATTTTACGGGTAGGTTTAAAAGCCGGCACTAATACGAACATATTCCGAGTGTTTGAAACATATGAAGTTCATAATGGTGCAGATGCAGGAACGTATACCACATTAAACGGCATGCAATTTGGACTGGCAGTTGAAGTACCCATTAAGGACAAATTTGATATCGTTCCTGAAGCGTATTACATGACCCGCAGTTACAATTTCGAAGGTCAATATATTTTCAGTGGAGATGATGTAATAAGAACTACCCGGTTTACTGAACAGCAGGTATGGCTGTTGGCACCGGTGCATTTCCGGTATAAATACCTGGAATGGCAGATAATCCCGTATGGTGATATTGGCTTTACTTTCGGATATCTTTTATCATCAGAATTGAGTTCGATTGAAACATCTCCTGGAGATATTGAGACTCCAACCCTGGATTGGTATGAATCAAGGGAAAAACTGAATTATTTCGTATCAGCAGGTTTGGGTGCAAAATATAAGATACCGATGGGATATCTTTTTGTGGAGGCAAGGTATGGATTCCAGGTCAATCGAATGAGTGTCTTGAATACAGAACCTACCCCTCAGGAAAATATTCTTTTATGGAATAACATGACTAGGAATAATGCATTTTCAATGGATTTTATTTCGATCCAGGTTGGATACATGTTTAATATTTATTCTCCCAAAAAGCTTGAACAATGAGAAAGATTTTACTGATATCGATCCTCGGACTGCTGCTTGCAGGATGTAGCAAAGTAGCTGAGATTAATCCGGCTTCCGATGAATTGTTCATAAGATATTATGGCAATGCAGATCAGAGTGGGACAATGACTGATGCCGGAAGTATGGTGGTAAATGAATCGGAGATAGTAGTTGCCGGAACCATATTTAACGGCGAGAATTTCACCAGGGACATTTACCTGTTCAAAACCGATTTAATCGGTAAAATTATAACGGAAAACAGGATCGAATTCAATACTGATAAGGTATTGGACGATTATGGAAGAGATATCAAAGTTGATCCGAATGGTGGTTACTATATACTGGGTGAACGGGATACATTGGCTGATGAGAAGGATCTGGTGTTGTTGAAGGTAAGCAATAATCTGGAGAAGTTATGGATGAAGAAGCTACGTCCGTTGGGTGCGAATAAAAGTGAGAATGCCAGGGCGCTGTGTGTTCAGGAAGATGGAGGACTGGCTATTTTGGGGGAATACCTTGATGATTCGGGTACACTCAGATCATTTTTATATGTATTCTATCCTGATACGCCCGGGCAATCCTGGGTAAAAGATTATGGAAACAGTGGCAAGGATTTCAACGCCGGAAAATCACTGATGCAAAGGGAAACCCTTGGATATTCATTCCCGGGAACTGGTAATAATTTTGGTGATACTGACAATTCTCAGGCCACTTTGATACTTACGGATGATACCGGCCTTCCGGAAGAACCTGTACCCTTTGGTGAGGAGAATATCGGTGTTGATCTCTTGAAATTTGGAGGAGAATATGTGATGCTAAGTAATAATTATGATGCCGACGCAGTTCCGGACAGTGTCAGTGTTTTCAGGATTGACGGTGAAGATTTGTCGGCATACAGAGAAGAAAAAATAGGCCCGGAAAACCTTGAAGGAAGATCTATTGCCAGCACTCCGGATGGTTATATAATCACCGGGGCTGTAATTAGCGGCAGTGAATCGGATATATGTCTGATAAAGACAGATCATAATATTAAACCTCTCTGGCAAGATGACTCGCAACCTGCCTATAAATCATATGGGGGAGACGGAGAGGATTACGGGGTAAAGGTCGCAGCCCTGGATGAGGGATATATCATACTCGGCATATCCCAGGTAGCAGGATTAAGGATGATCACCTTGATCAGAACGGATCTGGAGGGAAATTTGATAACCAACTAAAACAACAATGGCCATGAAAACTTTTTACCACCTGTTAAAGAGTATTTCGAATTATAAAAACCCACTTAGGATAATTTTAATATTTTTTTGGGTTTTACTATTGACGATAAATTCATATGCTACTACTCCCTTTTTTATTGCTGGATGGCCTAAAGCCGTTAACCTAACAGCTACAAGTGTTGATCTGGAAGTTCAGATAGATGTAGCAGGGACCTACTATTATGTTTTGGTAGCAGATGCAGCAACACCTCCAACAAACTTAGAGGTAAAAGCTGGTACAGGCAGTGGAGGATCAGGCGAAATTCAAGCAGGGAGTTCTGCAATTTCCGCTACTACTGTAACTACTAGCTATCTTACAAGTCTTTCTGAAGCTACTCCATATGACTTATATGTAGTAGCCGAGGATGATGAAGCTGTTCCCAATCTTCAGGCGACACCAACGTTGGTTGAATTTACCACCTTTACAAGTATTGGAATAACCAGTGCTGTTGCCACTGCAAAAAATACCATTGAAATTACATTTGATGAAAACATTGATTTTGTTTCCGATGGAGCTGGTTTTCTCAGTAAAACTTCAGCGACGGGATTAGATCTAACCCACCCATCCACAACTGCCGCTGAATCAGGTGCGGTAGTAACCATCACGTTAGATGCGTCAGACGAGGTTGGAACAGACTATACTGCCTCCGATCTTGCTATAAATGCCAGTGCAGTGAAAGTAGCAGGTGGAACAAGTCCGGGAGAAGATAATGAACCATTAAGTAACGAGTCGATAACAGATGGGGCAAAACCTTTAATTGAATCAGCAACAGCAATAAAAGTTGCCGGGACTACCAAAATACGGTTAATATACAGTGAAAATGTAACTCCAACCTATACTAACACGGATGATTGGAGACTTGATCGTGCCACTAATATCAACTCAACAGGAATTGAACATACGCCACCCTCAACAACAATAGACATTGTAATAGCTGTCCCAACAACAGGGTATTCAGAATCAGAGCTGGACTTAAGAATAGCCACTGATGAAAATGATAAAATTGAAGATGCAGCATTGAATAAGGCTATTGAATTAGATAACTATCTGGTATTGGATGGACAGGCACCCGAGGTAGCTGAAACGACACCATTTTCCTGGAATGTAAATGGTACTGCAGGAGATTATGAGCTAGCTGTAGGGGACAAATTTGATTTAGATTTCAGTGAAACGTTGGAGAATAGTGCCGGGGAGGTAGTTACAGTTATAAAAAATGCAGCAGCCACAGCCTTCAGTAAGGTTGCCGGAGACTTCACTGTTACACCGGCCACGACAGATGATTTTTCATTCCGGGTTGAATTCACGGATGCCACATCTGGTTCGGGAGCTATTAACCTGACAGGTAGTGGTACAACCATAACAGTATCCTCTGGAAGTGTAAGTGATGTAAATTCAAATGCATCTTCGGCGGACATTACATTTTTGGTTGAAGATCCGGATGAGACTCCACCTACATTTTCCAGTGCTACAGCGACTGGACCAAAGACTGTAATTGTAGCTTTTGATGAGGAGTTGTCATCAGCGGATGTCAATGATTTTCAGATTGGAGACGGAGGAACCTATGTGCTTTTTAGTGCATCATATTCAAATAATGAAGTTACTTTAACCACTACAGGGGCCAGTCCTGATTTTCCAACGGATTATAGTGCTAGTGGTGGAGGTGGACTGGATATACTGATAGGTGCAGTAGCGGATACAGCAGGGAACAGTATAGCCTCAGACATAACAGACCAGATTATATCGGATGGCCAGGGGCCTGAAATAGCTGGGACAACTCCATTTTCCTGGAATGTAAACGGTACTGCCGGAGATTATGAGTTAGCAGTAGGAGATAAATTTGATTTAGATTTCAGTGAAACATTAGAGAACAGTGGAGGGGAAGTAGTCACAGTAATAAAAGATGCAGCAGCCACAGCTTTCAGTAAGGTTGCAGGAGACTTCACTGTTGCACCGGCCACGACAGATGATTTTTCATTCCGGGTAGAGTTCACAGATGTCACATCTGGTTCGGGAGCTATTAACCTGACAGGAAGTGGTACAATCATAACAATATCCGCTGGAGATGTAAGTGATGTAAATACAAATGTATCTGCGGCAGACATTACATTTTTAGTAGAGGATCCGGATGAGACACCTCCCGGATTCATCAGTGCCAAATTCACAGGACCAACCACCGTTGAAGTCACATTTGATGAACTATTATTAAGTGGTAGTGCTGATGGAACAAAATTCAGATTGGATGACACCATTGTGGACCCTCCTGGGAGTGCTGTAGTAGATTCTGATCCTACTAAAGTAATACTGACATTAGGATCAGCGGTACCACCTAATGAAACTTCAACTAATCTGGATATATTGGTTGGTGCTGTCGCAGATACAGCAGGAAATTATATTGATGCTAATATTAATAATAAAACCGTAAATGATGGACAGCCCCCTTTAGCCGATGGGGCATTACCATTTGACTGGAAGACCAACCCAAGCAATGATGATTACACGTTGGCCCTGGATGATGAATTTTATTTAAAATTCAATGAGCCAATGGAGAACGGTTCAGATGAAACATTGGATGCCATTGCTGCTGCAGCCGAAGCTATATTCGGGGCAGGCAACATTACGGTAACTCCTAGCGGAGGTGATCCACAAACATATACAGTTAAATATACAAATGCGACTCCATTTGATTTAACAGGAAGTGGTAAAACAATAACATTATCACTGGGCAGTGTAAGTGATGCAAACGGAAATGCTTCCACAGCAGATATTAAGTTTTTAGTAGAAGATCCGGATGAAGTATCGCCTACTTTCTCTGAAGCAATAGCAACAGGACCAACAACTGTTGAGGTGGTTTTCGATGAACAATTACAATCAGGAGTAGATGGTGATCTCTTTTCTATTGATGGGGTGGTAATCGGAGCTGGAAATGCTGCGCTTGATGGTGATCCTACCAAGGTTATTCTTACCCTGGCATCAGCAGTAGGCACAGGTTTTAATTCCACGGATTTGGATATTACTGCCGGAGCAGTACTCGATACCGCAGGAAATAGTTTTGCAGGAATTGGAAATCAGACCGTAAAAGATGGTCAGGTCCCGGAAATACTTTCAGCTACTGCAATTGGCAGTACAACCATACAGTTACAGTACAGTGAACCTGTTGCAGTTACCTATAATCACAATCTCACCACAGAATGGAATGCCACAGGTACAACGATCACTAATGCTGTGGTCAACGTTACTTATGATAGTCTGGTTGATCTAACTGTAGATGCTATTTTAACCAGTTACGCAGGTACATTCACAACCGTCTTTGATGGAAATGATTATATTGAGGATCAGGCAACGGTACCAAATCCTGCAGCAGACGCCAATATTGTAATTGATGATGGACAAGTCCCTGAATTATTATCAGCAACTGCTATAAGTAGTACAAAAATACAATTACAATACAGTGAACCGGTTACAGTTGGATATTCCCACACTGGTACAGAATGGGTTGTATCAGGGACGACTGTGACAGGAGCAGCAGTTAATGCTACGTATGATAGCTTAGTAGACTTAACAGTAAGTACAATCCATACTGGTTATGCAGGTACATTTACGACCACATTTGACGGGGATGATTATATTCGGGATCAGGCTACATCCCCGCTTACAGCAGCAGATGCGAGTGGATATGTGATCGATGATGGTCAGATTCCTGTGATATTATCGGCTTCGGCGACAGGAAGTACTACGATTCAGTTACAGTACAGTGAACCAGTAGCAGTTACATATAACAATGATCTCACTACAGAGTGGAATGCCACAGGTACAACGGTCACTAATGCTGTGGTTAATGTCACTTATGATAGTCTTGTTGATTTAACTGTAGCTACTATCTTAACCAGTTACGCAGGTACATTCACAACCGTCTTTGATGGAAATGATTATATTGAGGATCAGGCAACAGCACCAAATCCTGCAGCGAACGCCAATATTGCAATTGATGATGGACAAGTCCCTGAATTATTATCAGCAACTGCTATAAGTAGCACAAAAATACAATTACAATACAGTGAACCGGTTACAGTTGGATATTCCCACACTGGTACTGAATGGGTTGTATCAGGGACAACTGTGACAGGAGCAGCAGTTAATGCTACGTATGATAGCTTAGTAGACTTAACGGTAAGTACAATCAATACTACTGGTTATACAGGTACATTTACAACCACATTTGACGGGGATGATTATATACGGGATCAGGCTGCACCCCCGCTTACGGCACCAGATGCGAGTGGATTTGTGATCGATGATGGTCAGGTTCCTGTGATATTATCGGCTTCAGCGACAGGAAGTACTACAATTCAGTTACAGTACAGTGAACCAGTTTCAGTTACGTTTAATAATGATCTTACCACAGAGTGGACCGTGACTGGTGGAGTGACAGTAAACAATGCTGTAGTCAATGGTACCTATGATAGTCTGGTAGATTTGACCCTTGGTAGTGCAATACTCACAGATTACACAGGGACATTCACAACCATCTTTGATGGAAATGATTATATTGAGGATCAGGCAGCAGCTCCGAATGCTGCAGCCAATGCAAACATAACAATAGATGACTTACAAGAACCCAATAATAAACCTCCTTATCCACAAGTCGTTAATATTGGAACCTTAACCGCAGATCTCGAGATTCAAATTGATGAAGATGGAAAATATTACTATGTATTATTAAGCAATGGCACATTAACTGATCATACCTGGATCAAGTTAGGTAAGGATGTTGATGGGACTGATGCTATTCTTTCAGGCAATGCCACAATCCTTAAAGATGAAATAAAACAAATAAACTTAACAGGTTTATCGCATTCCACACAATACGATGTTTATGTTCTGGCTGAAGATGATGAAACACCAAATGAGCAGGCTACTCTGACAAAAATTGATTTTCAGACAAATACCGCACCTGTTTTTGTAGAAGCAAATGCAGTGGATAACGATTCACTTTACATAAAATTCGACCAGGATATTGAATTTGTTGTGAGTAGTGCTGATTTCCTCTCTAAAGTTTCAGCAACCGGTTTAGATCTGACCGGAGGTAGCACAGTTGCCGTATGCAGTACCCAATATGTAAAGATCAAATTAGATCCGGTTGATGCAATCCCCTCCAATTATTCAGCAACAGATTTGGCAATACAGGCAAGTGCAGTTCAGAAATTTGGAACTTCAGACGAAAATATACTGATAGAAAATAAAACAATTGGTGATCTTATTGCTCCTGAATTTTTATCCATTGAAATATTAGATCCCCCAACTCCTACTAAAAATAATAACATTGTAAGACTCCATTTCAGTGAACCCATATGGTTTACAGAGGGAGGAGGTAATAAGCCTGAATTACTCCATAATGGTGATGATATGGAAGCCAGTATTGGTGGTGACCCTAGAGCAATTGACAAATTGACAAGTATTCCTTCAGGAAGTGCAGTTGATAATTTTACGATTAATATTAATGGAAACGCAGTTCTGGGTGGACAGGAGATTATTGTTAACCTGTTTACTTCCGCCGATGCCATCCAGGATGTTGTAAATAATGCATTGGGAGGATTACCTAGTTCTAAATCAGATAGTTATGTTGATAATACCGCACCACAGCCTACCTTGGCCAGTGCTACTGCTGATAATGTAATTAATATTCAGGAGCATGCGGACGGATTTAATATTCTTGCTCACAGTACAGAAAAAAGCTATCTTTATATTGTACGTGAAACCAGTGGACCGTTTCCGGATAGTACCTCACTAGGGAATGAGGCACAGTATACAATTGATCCGGTCATAACAACAACATTTGATCCTGCTTTGGATACGATTTTAGAGGTTCCCGCTTCACCATCCTGGATAAAGCATGATTCAGTATTTATTTTATACGCATTAGATGTCTCTAATAACGTATCGCTCCCTGATGATACATTGAAATTCACTGCAGACCTGGTAGCTCCGGTGGTTACTTCAAGCAATGTAACTATTGATACCTTAATAGGCCCTGGTGGAACGAATTCCGAGTTAATTATAGGCGATCAGATAAAAGCAATATGGGATAATTCAGCCGAAGATCCTGCAACGAATGGGGATGTTGAAAGCGTAAACTTTGATTTTGTAGAATTTGGTGGTGGGATTGTAGCAGGTACCCATGAAGGATCGGATGTATGGGCAGCTACCTACACATTAGTTGCTGGAAGTAATGATACCCTTAAAGCCAATGTAATCGTTCATCCGATTGATACAGTTGGAAATATAGGTACAGGGAAGAGCGACCAGAGTATCAATGTTGATAATGAATTACCTGTTGTAACACAAGTTCACTTAAACATAACTACTACACCGACTGGTGGCTTTCTGGTTCCAAATACCATGTTCATTGAAGGGAATTTAGTAAAAGCAGTCTGGAATTCTTCAATCACGGGTGATGACAATGTGGATATCGATTCAGTGATTTTTGACTTTACAGATTTTGGCGGTGGCGAAATCATTATCAGGATTGATGATGGAGCAGGTAACTGGATTGCCGACTACATAATTGATCTTGTCACTCCAACGGATAGATCAGATGCAAAAGTCAGGATTACAGTATATGATAATTCCGGGCAGATCACAGGACCGGTTGATGACAACGAAAAATATAATGTCGATAATATATATCCTGAGGTTACAGCAGAATATGTGACGATCAACGTTGGAAGTGGGACAGTTGACGGAGTTGGAAATCAAACCTTTAAAATTGATGATGACGTTGAAGTAACCTGGGATAACACAAATGGTGGAGATGACAATCCTGATATTGTGGATATCAAGGTTAATTTCAAGGAATTCCTGTTTGCAAGCAATATAGATACCTTGGTGAATGCCCCGGAAACCGGAACCCCCGAGGAATATAAAGCCATTTTTACGGTACTTGACGGCGATATAGAGACACAAAATGACAGGAACGTTTACATTCAGGTCACAGATTCAGCAGGGAATATTACAATGATCGAGGATACAACCGCTATTGATAAAAGGTCACTTGATAATATCAGGCCGGTGATTGACACAATTTATGCAGATGCAAAGGCCAGGATAGCCGGAAGAATTTTATTGGTTGACAGTACAGTACTCTTTACGCTGGAACCGGTAAAAGATGAGCCTAACGCTACAATATCCGGAGCTTATAATGCCCAGGGTTTGACATGGTCTGATATTACAGCGGGTATTGGAACAACTTTCACAGCCACGTATACAGTTGTGGATGGGGAACTGGATCATAAAATTACACCTTTGCAGATCGGTGGAGTAGTGCTGACTGATTCTGTTGGTAATGTAAGTGTGGCAAAATCAGGATCGGATATTGAGAATTTCATAGATGCAAACAGGCCTAGAATTCAAAGTATCTCGATCCCGGATGTGCAAATGATTGTTGGAAACGTTGTTACTGCCACAATCGTTGCTGATCATGACAGTACTGATTTTCCATTGCTCACCGGTGGATCAATTGCCGGTAAGACAGAAGCCTCAAGTCTGCCCTTTTATAATCTGCAGCATTTCGCCACTGGTACGGATACAGAATATACGGTACAATTTGAGATCCCTGATAACGGTGATGATTTTCTTGCAGCTGAGGATATTCCCATTTACAGTCTTGAATTAACTGATACGTCAGGGAATCAAAGTATATTATTAGGAGGATTTAATACAAGCATTATTCAAGGGAGCGACCCCATATATGCCAATTTACCCGATATAGGAAATGTTATTGCACAGAAAAACTTAACCTCCATAGGAAAGGCTGTCTGTGTATATGATACAGTAGTTGTTCAAGGGAATAATTTCCTGCCAAATGGTGATGCAAACGTCACTGTTACAGTTGGGGGATTTACTATTGACCCATCTGATACTTCATTCGTTCTGGCAGATGATAGGATAAGATTCCGGATTCCAACATCACTTCTTACTTTTGAATCAGGTGTTTTACAGATCGTAACAACCGCCGGACAGCGTGAAACTGTAGCCCCGGATACAATCAATATCAATCCACTCCCCAAAGCAACCCCGATTATTCAGGATATAATTGATACGGTTGATTTCTGTCTGGATAGTTACTTCACTGTATATGGTAGCATTGATGGTGGCGGAGATCCATTGAGTCCACCAGAGAAATATGTATGGGTTACCGATGAGTTTTTCCCCGACGATATAAAAGTTGGGAACTCGTTGCAGATTGGAAGTGAAGCCAAATATACACTGGCTATAAAAGATACTATTACTTCATGTTACACAGACTATGTTGAAAGAGATACTATTTTCGCGGATGAGATCATACCGCCGAATGTTTATGCTACTGCAGTGGAAAGATCTGTTTGTCTGTCAGTATCTAACCCAACAGTAGACCTAACTGGTTCTTATGTAATTAATGGCGAAAAAGGCAATACGGGATTGTGGACAGGTGGAACCGGAACATTTGATTTTGATTCCATATTTAACTATACCAATGGAACGACTGTTATTTATACACCAACATACGAGGACGCCAACAGGGATTCGATTTTTCTACAACTGACAAGTGATGTGAATACACCGTGTCCTGCAGTCTCAAGTGAAGTAAAAATTACTTTCGACATTGCTGCTGTTGCATCCATAATTGATTACCCCACATTAATATGTAAAGAAGACACGATTGAGTTATCAGGAGTATTCGCCAGTACTGATGCAGGACAATGGTTATGGGTACAACAGGACCCAAGTGATTATTCTGGTGATTTTATTGGCTCTCTAGGCCTGGATTCTGCAGAGTACAGGATTGAAAACACAAATCTGGTAGATCTGGATATTAAGTATGTGTTAAGTCAGGCAGATATTGACAGAACATTTGTTGAATTCAAATTGATACCTGACCTTGGCACCTGTGGCGATACAACCGAATCTGACAATGTAATTGTAAGAATTCAAAAACCCCCTGTAACTGGCACAATTAATGGCTCTGTTGGTGTTTGTGCGAATTCGATAGGAGAAATTTATAATATCGGCTCCACAGGTGAGGGATTCATGTATGAATGGTATATTCCTGATAGTACCGGTACCCAGGTTTCTGGAGAAAATTCGAAAATCATTTCAGTTGACTGGAAAGCTATAACCGGCTGGACAAATATTCGAGCACTTGCGTTCAGTAACATTGGCTGTTGGGGAGATACATCTTCAACTGACGTTTATATTTACCCAAATCCGGAAATTCTATTTTTAAAGCCATCAGAAAACGAGGGATGGCTTACCAATTTCGATGTAAACCAGGATCCATACAGACTTGACACCCTGGTAACGGTTGATGGTATACAATTATTTAATCCATCCACAGGACAGCAGCATCCCGATGTGAATTATGTTATATCCGGGACTGGCATTACTACTGATGGCGCGGGCATTTACTATTTTGATCCTCAAATTGCCGGGGAAGGATCCTACTATATCACTGTATCCGCTGAGTATAAATATGGCTCAAAATGTAGAAAGGATTCAATAGAATTATTTAATGTGAGACTTGGTGTGTTTGATAACCTGACCGAATCTCAATACTGCACAAACCTCTTTGATTCATTAGTTATTAATCCAAATGCATTTTTCGCGGCTGATGCGGCAGATCTCTGGTTATATTCTCCGGCTAAGAGGTATTTCATCGGTATCCCACCTGGCTACTATTATGCATATACCGATTCAACGGTATCTACATATTCTAATCCAATTCAGTCAGTGGGAGGAGGGAACTATATATTCGATCCAAGAATTATCGAACCCGATGATTATTATCTGTTTATTATGAAAGATTACGGCCAGACAGGAGATCCATATACATATTCCTATGCCGAATATACTTTCATCAGGATTGTGGATCCTGTTCCGGAAATTCCAACCTTGCCGGATGACGGAAGATGGACCTGTAAGGATGTACCATTATTTGAGTTGCAGGATCCATTGAATACGGAATATGTAACTGATACGATCCGTGGAGAAGGCGTGGATCCCATCATTCAACCATGGGCCTTCGTACCTCGTGACATTGTTCTTAATACTGGTGTGGATACAAGGATCATAACACTTGAATATTTTTATACGGATGCAAACGGTTGCTTTGGTGAAACCACATTTGATATTGAAGTAAGAAGAACGCCCGATCTGCCTGCCACAGATACGCTTATCGAGTACTGCACAGGTGATGAGATCCAGGCTCTTGTTGCAACTCCTTATCCAAATGCTTTCATTTCGTGGTATCAGGATCCGGCACTTACTAATTTGCTGGAGGTCGCACCTACTTATTTACCACCTATCGATAACACGGATGCTGGCAAAACATATTCGTATTATGCGCGACAGGAATTGAATCTCTGTAGAGGTCAGGCTGAAGAAGTCATCGTAAATATGAATTTAAGCCCGGATCCATCCATCAGCAGTTTGAATGATTTCTATTGTGATGATGCATTAGATGTATCATTTATTGTGCAGGATCTTACCCCTGTCGGTATAAATGACAGTTCAACAATACTGATTGATGAAGTAGTGTTTGAAAATCCGATCTTAAAACCACAGAATTATGTACCGGGCGAGTATATTGTTAAGTATTCAGTTCTTAATGAATTGAATTGCTACAGGGAGATATCAGATACTGTGGAGATAAAGCCATTGCCTGATGTATCTGTTACTGGATTGAATGCGCTGGGTTATTGCGAGGAGTACCTCGATGATGCTACGCCTGTAACGGAAGATCTATTTGGTTCTCCTGTATCTGATGACGTTAGTACATTTGCCGCCTATACGGTATTTACTACCGGAGGTTCCCAGATATTACCTGCACCTGTTGATCCGGGGACATCTTCATCTCAAGTGAAATTCAAACCTGAGGATCTTAATGCAGGAAATTACAATGTCATTTACACGTATACAGATGAATTCGGTTGTATAAATCATGATACTACTTTTGTTCCGATCAGTCAATTACCGGATCCGACAATCACTAATCTTCAGCAGAGATTCTGTAATGATAACGCAGATACCCTGTTGATCGGCTCTCCTGTAGCTGATGGAACAAGTACATTTGGTGCATTCCTCTTTGAGGGGGATACCCTGGCTGATGATATCTTTGTGCCCTCAAGTACGACTCCTAGTATATATACCATTAGATACCGGTATCAGGATGAGAATGGATGTTTAAATTATGTAGATCAGAATCTTGAAATTCTTGCGATACCTGTAGTATTTATTAGCGGTTTGTCAGATGAGTATTGCGACGATGCACCTAGGGTTACCATAGGAGGGAATAATGTAGCAGATGGTACAAGCACATTTGAATATTTTATGGTTGATGGCGATACACTTATTGGAGATGATTCTGATAAATTTATCCCTCTTAATTATCCTCCGGGAAATTATGGAGTTACTTATGCCTATATCGATGACGAAGGATGTAGCAATGATACAACTGAAACAGTTATTATTAATCCGTTACCGCAGGTTGCGTTACTTAACCTTGATTTAGGATACTGTAATGATGCTGGTGATGTGGCGCTTAGGGGCAATAAAGAATTGGAGGCTGACGGCGTTACGAAAATTGAAGAATTCTCGATTATTGACTTTGCCGAGACCAAATCCCGTGAAATTCTGCCCGACGGTGTTCTTGATATAAGTGATCATACCCCGGGAACATGGGTGGTTCGATATAAGTACACGGATGAGAAGGGTTGTATCAATTATGTAGACAACAATACTCAGGTCTACCAGATCCCGAAAGTTAAATTCGTTAGCGATAGCAGATGTGGTGCGGATACCATTGGATTCTTTGGCGCTACACCGGATTTCCCGGAATCAGAAGTAACCAACTGGAATTGGACATTCTATGATAAAGGGGGACAATTAGAATCAGGTAAGGATGTTAAGTTTAAGTTCAGTTCTACCGGAAGTTTTGATGTCACATTAGAAATCGAAATATATAATGTAGAGATAAATAATGATACTACCATTTGTGCGAATGATTCGACTGGAGCAATAACCATAGGCATCCTGCCGGAGCCACTGTATTCATGGAATACAACATGTGATGGTGATATTTCTAACTTCGCTGGAGTATCCGCAAGTCTTCCTCTTGAAGAGCTTGATTCAATCCGGTGGGATTTTAATGATAATCTTGTTACTCAATATGTGATAGGTTCAACGAGTGATTTATCTACTTTCCATACATTCTCTCAACCCGGAGAATACCTTGTGGCGATGACGATGATTACGAAAAAGTACTGTATACAAACTGTGACGAACAGGATAGTAATATCACCTACTTACACTGTGAATGCCATTCCTTATTATGCTGATTTTGAAAATTCGGCGAGTGGATGGATCCATGACTCGAGGGTAACGAATCTCCTGAATGAGGAACTGGAAGATCAAGATCAATATCCATATCCATATAATAGCTGGAAAATCAGTGAATCCTTTGGTACAATAATCGACCCGGATCATGTAAATGGGAAACATTGGATAACCATAAATGATAATCCTGATCCCAATGGCACCTATCTCAATTATGAAAGATCGTGGGTAGTCAGTCCGTGTTATAACTTCTCAAGCACCGAAAAACCAATGATTTCCATGGATATCTGGTCTGATAATGAGTTCAGAAGTGACGGTGCTGTTTTACAGGTATCCACAAATTCCGGAAATACATGGTCAAATGTTGGTGCCGGGGGATTGGGCGTTGACTGGTTCGATGTAGGAGGTATCAGTGGAATGTCAGCGCTGGCAGGATATGACCTGGGTAATGATAACACTGAGGGTTGGTCAGGATATGGCCAGGATTATACTGAATGGATCAATGCCAGGTATAACCTGGATGAACTGGTTGGGGAAACAAATGTAAGGTTCCGTGTGTTATTCGGATCGAGTCCTGATAATGCAATCCCGCTTGATAGAACGGCAGCATTTGAAGGATTTGCATTTGACAACGTATTTATTGGCGAAAGGAACAGGATATCATTAATAGAACAGTTTGCCAATTCCAATGTAACTGGTAATAATGATGAAGAGACGGTGTTAGATGATTTAGCAGATATTGACCAGGAAGTGATCACACTGAAGTATATCACTCCTTTCCCGGAGGATGATGAATTTGCCCTGGAGCGTTATGCCGATGCAAATGCCAGGGTATTATTCTATAATGTCTCGGCGGCACATACATCCATTCTGGATGGACAATATCAATATTCAGGCTTCAAATCTGGTGATGAACCCGGAGATGAAGAGATGGAGAGACGATTCCTGAAGTTATCACCCTTTGAATTGGATCTTGATGAGAATAACCTGATATCCAGTGAAGGGATCCTGGAATTCGATCTGACGGTGAAATCACTGATTGGTTATGATGGTCCAATTAAGATTTTTGTAGCAGTTCTTGAAAAAGAATCAACTTTTGAAGATAGCACCAAGGCCAATATAGTGCGGAAATTGCTACCTGATGGTACAGGACTGGATGAAGATAAAGCCTGGGGTGCTGGAGAAACTGAGACTTATACATTCAAGTGGATACCCGAGAATTTCACCGTACTTGACAAGGATAATTTATCAGTAATTGCATTTATCCAGGCAGATGGAAACGCTCTGGATAGCGCATTCCAGAAAGGTGAGGTATTGCAATCAATCCTTGCTATTCCTGGAGGTTCCAATGAAATAACTCCTGCCACAGGTTTGGATGATGAATTGCTGGATGGATTGGGAATTAATTTATATCCAAACCCGGTAGATGGAAATACTGTTTACCTGCAATTCAGCGAAGAACTTATTACTGACATGGAATTCAAACTCGTTGATCAGCGGGGTGTTACATTGGACAATGGTATTTTACCTGCTGGCAGAAAGTCATTCGAGTTTGATACGAGCTGGCTGAAGAATGGTATGAATTACCTGATGCTGGGGAATGAAGATGTGGGTTATGTAGTTAAAAAGCTGATTGTTCTACGGTAATTTCACTGGAAATCAGTGTAATTTATTATTTGTATTGAATTTATTTTAAATTGGCAATGGTTTATCAAGCCATTGCCAATTTTATATGATCAAGACCCTTTTATCTGTAATTAATGTTGAAGAAGGGGAGGAGACTCCTGCTTTACTACTTCTTGGATATGGCTTCTTCATGGGAGTATTCCTGGCTACCTTCAAAGTTGTAGCTGAAACCCTTTTCCTGAAGACCATGGCGGAATCACTCCGGGAAGCGATATTCGTATCCGGCCTGTTAGGAGTAATGTCCACATGGTTGTATTCATTTATGCAGAACCGGATTGGATTTGCCAAATTGGCCTTATTTAACCTTTTTGCAGTATTTGGCTTTATCGGTTACCTGTATCTAAATATATCGGCCGCCAGCGATCCTACACTTATTTATGTCCTTTACGTTATGCTTTTCCCTATTACTTCCATCATGCTACTCACCTTCTGGGGTATGTTTGGAAGGATTTTTAATTTAAGACAGTCAAAGCGGATTATTGGGGGTATTGACGCAGGCCAGTTGATTGCTACGATTATTGCATTTCTGACTGTGCCTTTATTGATCAACTTACTGGGTAGTGTTGACAGAATTCTTATGATAAGTACTTTAAGTATTATCATATGCATGATAATTTTCATGTTAATAATCAGGCATTTCAAGGTTGGGATGGAGCAAGTTGAAAGGACAGATGAATCCAGGAGAGGATTAACGCTCGTCAAACTATTCAGATATAAATATGCGATTTTCCTGGCTATTTTTATTGCCGTATCAATAGTGACCTTTTCTGTTGTTGACTACATTTTCCTGACTATAACAGAACAACAATACCAGGATGAAACCTCACTGGCTAACTTTCTTTCTTATATGTACCTGTCTATCATGGGAGCTACCTTATTGATGCAGACTTTTGTAAATGACAAATTAATAGCCACATGGGGTTTAAAAACAGCGCTCATGATTCTTCCGGTTGTATTGGGGATTTTTACTATCGGTTCTTTATTAACCGGAACATTGCTTGGTTATCAAATATCATCCGTGGCATTTTTCTGGTTTTTCCTGTTTATTGTATTCAGTAAGTTTTTCTCCCATATGATACGGGAAGCACTGGAAGTTCCAACTTTCAAATTATTCTTTATGCCACTGGATGTCAAGATCAGATTCGATGTACAGGCAAAGGTTGAAGGCGTAATTAATGAGTTCTCAAGGTTAATAGCCGGAAGTATTATTTTAGGCCTTGGTTTTCTTACTTTTTTTGAACTCATCCATTACAATTATTTTCTCCTTGTCGTAATTGTGGGATATTTCCTTGTAACAGGAAGATTGTACAATCAATACCGGGCAAATGTTAAACTCCGGCTGGAGAATAAGGATGAATTATCTGACCAGGAAGAAGCTGAAGAAGAAGAATTGGAGCTTGTCTTGAAAAAGGCAAATGAAATTTCAGAACCGGATCAATTTATATTTGCCTATAAATTAGTTGAAAAGCTTGATTACGGACTTGTACGTGACTCATTGAACAACCTGATCGTCCATCCTAATAAACAGATCAAGAAATTTGGATTGGAAAAGTTGAATGAACAGCGGAGAATAGCGGGTGTTTCCAACTCAAACCGCACAATCAGTCTTTCTGAATCGGGGGGTAATGGACATGAAGGACTTGATCAGTGGCTGAACCGTTTACAATACGCTACCGAATCAAATCCGGAAGTTGAAAATGTATCTTTCCTATCGAGATCAGAAAATACAGATGATCGAATTCATGCCTTGAATTTAATTTCCAATGATCCGGTAGACGAGGTAATCCCTTTTTTGATCGATCTGCTTAATGATATTGATTACAACGTACGTATAACGGCGATCCAGATTTCCGGCGGGATTAACAAACCTGAATTTTATCCTTTCCTGATAGAAAACCTGAGTTCCTCAACGTATGGAGACCAGACTTCCTATGCACTTGCCAAACAGGGAGATGAAATCCTATCATATCTCGAAGTATCATTTCATAAAACAGGGCAGGATCAGCAGACGCAAATCAGAATAATGAAAATCTATGAGAACATAGGTACGGAACGAGCCATGGAATTACTTTGGTCAAAAGTGGATTATCCTGACAGAAAAATTGTTACTCAGGTTCTGGCTTCTCTCGCTAACATGGATTTTCAGGCTAAAGGTTATCAGGCAGTAAGAATTAAATATGTGATTGAATCAGATATAAACAACCTGATATGGAATTTGAATGCTCTGGATAAAATCCATTCATCAGAGACCAATGACCTCGTCATTGCATCAATTCATGAGGAAAATGAATACAATTATAATCATATATATATGTTACTCTCAATGATCTTTGACCGGAGTTCAATCAGGCTGGTTAAAGAAAATATAGAAAGTAAAACCAATGAAGGGGTCACTTACGCTATTGAGTTGCTTGATGTTATACTTACTGAAGATATTAAGGACCGGGTAATTCCATTGTTGGATGATATACCTGATCAGGACAAAGTCCGAAAACTGAATGTGTTTTACCCGCACCTGATCACTGATTTCAAGGAAGTGATTAAGCAGATAATAAATAAGGAATATAATCAAATCAACAGATGGACTAAGATCCTTGCACTATATTATGTTGGAAAAGAAAAAATACAGGGTTTGAACCTTGAATTGATTTCTAACCTTTTCAATCCTGACAGGCAACTTAGCGAAACTTCTGCATGGGCATTATACCAGGTTGATCAACAAGTATATGAAGAGAACATCGAAAGGCTTCCATCAGAAATGGTGGATGACTATAATGGTATGATCATAGATTCTCAAATACAAAGGACCGGAATGTTCCATAAGCATCCGGCTATTGAAAAAATATTCTTTATTAGGAAAATTAATTTATTTAAGAATTTACCGGGTAATCTCATTACAAGTCTTGTTGACTTTGCCGAAGAGCTGTTTTGCTATAAAGGACATCCCATTATCCTTGATCATGATAATATCAGGTACTTTTACATTGTGTATGATGGGATAATTAATATTATTCAAAATGGGATAGTTATCGATAGTCTTACCAGATATGGGTTTCTTGGAGAAATGGCTGAAGAAAAGAATAAAGAGAAATATTTGAGCATATTACCAATAACAACTACCGTCTTATACAGGATAGAAAAAGACCGGTTTTATGATGTTATGTCAAGTGATCATGATATGGCAAAAAGTATTTTACGCAACATATTGGACGTTCCTGAGCCTGTGGAGAGTGAGTATGCCATTACAGCTTAAAAAAAACATTATAATGTTACTTTCTTGAATATTTTCATAACATCTTGAAAATCTGCTAATTACCGATTTTTTTTCATATATTGTAACCGGATCTGTATAAATTAACCTTACAGGAGATTTCCATGTATATGCCAGTAATCAAGAAATATTCCTATATTAATGGCTGAAATATGGTATGATTTATTTAATATGGAATTGTAACTAATACAGGTTTGACAGTGGAAGACTATAAGATCATACTAATTTTTGCGAATTTGGATGATGACCCGGATAAAGGGGCAAGTATAGGCTGGGTTAGTAATTTCTCTAACAACCTGAAAGTTTTAGTCAAGAAACTTTGCCATCGGGATTTGGAAATTATCAAATTATCCGAGTACGACATTGAACCGGATGCATTTGAGGTTAGACCCTCTTTTGTCATCCCGGTTTTATCCAAGAACTTTTTTAAATCACCAATTCTGTCATCTTATCTTGAAGTAATTCACAAGGAAATTGACAAGGTTCATAAAAAAGATCCTGAATATCCGGCAACCATGTTTCTGGCTTATAAATCAAGGATCCAAAAGGGCGACCTGCCTCTTTTTGCATATAATGAAACCTCATTTCATTTTTATTCAGTGGATTCCATCACAGATTATTCGAAAGAATTCAGGGATAGCTTTGATCCGGAATCTGAACGGACATATTGGATGAAACTTTATGATATCGCTGATAACATAAAAAGAAATATCAAAAAGCCGGATCCAGCTGTCAAGAAGGCAACCGGGTTAATTAAGGAAATGGGGAATAATGCAGTTTACCTGGCTGATGTAGGTCAGGACCTGGTATTGGAAAGGGACGCTATAAAAAGAGAATTAAAAAGAAATGGTTACCTGGTGTTACCAGATTTTGACCTTAATACAGAGGATGAGCATATTGATGACCTTATAAAAGAATATTTAAGCCAGACAAGATTATCTGTTCATCTGGTTGGAGAAGATCAGGGAAAACTTGTGAAAGGGAAAGGAAATACGCTGGTTGAGTATGAAAACAAAATTTCATCTGATTTTGCTCAACGAATCAATGAGACTAGTAAATATAGAAGTAAGAATGCTTTCAACAGACTTATCTGGATTGCTTCCAGTAAAAAGAACCTGAGTGTAAAACAGAAGTTATTTATTGAAAACCTGCGCAAAGATGCAGCCAACATGGACACAACTGAAGTTCTTGAAATTCCGATACAAGAATTCAAAAGATATATAATGGTTAGATTGGAAGAAATGGTAGGTGCTCCAATAGGTGTTTCCATTCCAGTCAATACAAACAAAAAGAGCATATATTTCATTTGTGAAGAAAATCAGGTAAAAGCATGTAAGCCCATTGCTGATGTATTGCTAAAACAGGGCTATGATGTCATTTTCTCGGATTTTAAAGGTGAGGCAGTTGCAGACAGGAATAATCACACCCAGTTTCTCAAGGAATGTGATGCCACTTTAATATATTATGGGAGAGATAATGAGAATTGGATAAAGAGTAAATTGATAGACCGGTTAAAGGCACTTGGTCTTGGCAGGCAAAAGAGTAAAAATCCAACAGCAGTTATTGTAAAAGATGATGAAAATGTTAAGGAAAAGCTGAATGTAGGAGATGAGGATGTGATTCTGGTAGGTGAAAAAGAATTCACAAAAGATGGTATTATGCCATTTATTTCACAAATTGAGATGAATTAATGGCTATAAAAGAGGCAGATATATTAAATCAGGTTAGGGCTGATACCCATTTATTGAATCCATTTCCCGGATTAAGGGCGTTTGGATTTGAGGAAAGCCATTTGTTTTTCGGTCGGGAAGGACAAAGTGATGATATTCTTCACAAATTATCATCCAACAGATTTGCTGCTGTAATCGGATCTTCTGGTAGTGGAAAATCTTCCCTTATGTATTGCGGACTTATTCCCGTATTGTACGGAGGATTCATGGCCAGGGGAACGGGTACAAAATGGATGGTAATATCCTCCAGACCGGGTAATGCCCCCATTGAAAATCTGGCTGATGCAGTTCTTGAGCAATCACCTGGTTTTAATGACCTCAATGAAGGAGAAAGAATCCTTGAAAGAACTGTTTCGAAAATTATCCTTCAGAGTAGTTCAATGGGTTTGGTTGACATATTAAATCCCATTATTCAGAGCAAAGGAGAACCGCAAAACATACTGGTTATGATTGACCAGTTTGAGGAACTTTTCAGGTTCTTAAAGGCTGAGAACGATGAAGAGGCGGCAAATATATCTGCAGCATTTGTCAATTTGTTACTAAAATCAGTTAGGCAAAGTGAGTTGCCCATATATGTAGCAATTACAATGCGGTCAGACTTTATTGGTGACTGCTCTCAATTCCCCGAACTGACACATATTATTAATAAGAGTCACTATTTGATCCCCCAAATGACAAGGGATCAACAAAAAATGGCTATTGAGGGTCCTGTTGCTGTTGGAGGAGGAAAGATCGCAAAACGGTTAATTCAACAATTACTGAATGATGTTGGTAATAATCCCGATCAACTCCCTATCATGCAACATGCTTTGATGAGGACCTGGAATTACTGGATTGAGAACAGGGAGGAGAATGAACCGATAGATCTTAGACATTATGTGGCTATTGGGAAGATCGAAGAGGCTTTATCTCAACACGCCAACGAAACATTCGCAGAACTTAATAAAAAGGAAAGGGAAATATGTGAGGTGATATTCAAGCGGCTTACGGAAAAGGGACGGGATAATTATGGAGTAAGAAGATCTGCTAAAATTAGTGAACTGGCCCATGTGGGGAATGTAAATGAGAACGAGGTAATCGAAGTAGTTGAGAAATTCCGGCAACCGGGACGATCACTCCTGATGCCTCCGGCCACTGTTCCCCTGAAATCTGATACAATTGTTGAGATTTCGCATGAAAGTCTGATGCGGATATGGGACCGGCTGAAAAACTGGGTGGATGAAGAAGCGGAATCCGCACAAATGTACCTTCGTCTATCTGAAGCAGCTGCTATGTACCAGGTAGGGCGGACAGGTCTCTGGAGACCTCCGGATTTACAGCTTGCACTTAACTGGCAGAAAAAGCAACTACCAACACGAGACTGGGCGCAACGATATAATCCATATTTTGAAAGGGCCATTGTATTTCTTGAGACCAGTAAATCTGCCTACGAAAATGAACAGAGGTCGAAGGAACTTATACAAAGGAGCAGGCTTCGTGCAACACGGAATGTAGCAATCGGTATGGGTATTGCTACAATTGTTGTTATCGTGTTCGGTATATTCGCTCTTGTTCAGAAAATTGAGGCCGACGAAAAAGCCGAAGAAGCTTTACAAAACTCAATGGAAGCCAACCGACAGCGGGAATATGCTATTCTTCAGGCAAATGAAGCTAAAAGGCTTTCTACTATTGCTGAATTACAATCGAATGAAGCGTTAAGGCAGAGCGAGTTAGCCAGACGAAATGAAGAACTGGCAAAAAATCAGCAGCTAATTGCCGAAAGACAATCACGATTGGCTGAGGATCGAAGGTTAAGGGCTGTTGAGAGTGAACGTCAGGCTAATGATGCTAAAATAGATGCTCAAAACCAGGCTGAAATTGCCCAACTGGAAAGAGAAAAAGCTGACAAATTAAGAATGTTATCACTGAGTCAGTCTATGGCGGTAAAATCCCTTCAGATTACCGAAAAAAACCGTCAGGGAAACTTGGCCCAGCTAGCATATCTGTTTAATGTACAATACCAGGGTAATTCTTTCGATAAATATGTATATGATGGTCTGTATTATGCGTTGAAGTCCTTTAAAGGAGATTCTTTGTATACCCTATATGGTCACGAAGGAGTTGTGCGGGATTTATCATACAACAGCGCTAATCCTGATTATGCATATTCAGTAGGATCTGATGGCAATGTTTATCTCTGGAATGTACATGAGATGGCAGCTCCCCAGATGATCTATAAAAACAGCTTTAGAAATAGGGTGCTTAAGGTGACTCGGGATGGAAGATGGCTTATTGTTGGTGGAGATGGTAAAGGAGTACAGTGCTTTGATCTTGAGAACAAGCAAAGAAAACCAATTGTAATCCGTGGTCATGAGGGAGGTATAAGCGATATCGCTATGTCTCCAAATGACGAATATTTCCTGACCCTTGGCGATGACAATGCATTATTTTTTAATGATTTTGCCCAGAGCAGCCTTATCAAACAGTTAAATGAAAATTATTTATCGATGGCTATAAGGCCTGATGGGAAACAGATTGCCCTTGGAAGTATAACAGGGAAAGTCATTTTAATCACCCTCGATAATATTAATAATGAAATGCAGATCAAAGAGGCAAATGGTTCGCCAGTTTATGCCCTCTCATTCAATCCGGATGGATCCATGCTGGCAATTGGGGATGATAATGGTGTAGTATCCCTCTATGATTTATCAAAGGGCGATAACAATACAGAGCAGATTCCACTATTGGCCGGACATATGGCCAGGGTATCTGTGGTTGAATTCAGTGATGATGGATTTTTCCTTGCTTCAGGTAGTTTTGATGGGAATGTGCAGGTATGGGTGATGGATAATATCAATGAATTACCCATGATATTTTCTGATAACAGTGCAAAAGTATGGAGCATTGCCTTCAGTCCTGATGGTGAAACTTTGATTGCTGGAGCTGAAGACGCAACAATCAAGATATGGCCAACGGATCCAGAGACTATTGCCGATCAGATGTGTAATTTGATAGAAAGGAATTTATCAGAAGAGGAGTGGGAGACTTATGTAGCACCTGCTGAGGATATTAAGTACAGGAAAACTTGTCCCCCTGTTGATTATATGAAGACGAAGATAGAGTGATGTCAAGGACATATATCTTTTTCAGCATAATATTGTTAATTTTTTATTCAGGTCAGTTACGGCCTGTTCAAGCCCAGGATCAAAGTTGTACAAATCAGCTTGAAGATATCCAGGAGTTTTTTGGCAATGGGAATTATCATATGATTCCCGGATATACAGATGATTGCCTCGCAAGTGGATTTACCAAATCAGAAAGGATTACAGCTTACAGGTTGATTACTATCACCTATCTGTTTCTGGATGATCTTAACAAAGCAGATTCGGTATATACACTTTTATTGAGAGAAGATCCTGAAAGGCTTCCTGACCCATCTGTAGACCCACCTGACCTGGTTTTTTTGCATAATAATTTCAGAACCTCACCTATTTTTGCAACAAAAATATTTGGTGGAATAAACTATACGATTCCTGAAATCATACACAACGTATCATTATACAGTGATGATCTGGTAGATGAGAGATATGTTGCTTCCCTGGGCGGCGTTTTAGGTGCAGGTATTGAATTAAATGTAATGCCCGGTTTGAGTTTGGGTACTGAAGCTGCAGTATCAATCAAAAACATTGATTATAGAAATACATTTTTGGAGAGACAGGATACGATTGCCGAGATCTATCAAACAGTTGGTTTCACAGAAAATCAATTCTGGTTGGATATACCAATCTATCTCAAATACACTATTGAAAAGGGAAGGATCAGACCTTATATATTCGGTGGATTCAGCTGGAATTTTCTATTCTTTACACAGGCATCGGGTATAGTTAAAAGTTACAATCAAAAAATAGCTCCATCGGGAGATTTTGGCCTATTCACTTTTGAAGATCCCGGATTTGATATTGCGGAACGAAGGAGCCTGGTAAATTATGGATTAATATTTGGTGCGGGGGTTATGTTCAAACTTGAGGGGATCAATTATTTAACGATTGATTTACGTTATAATCCTGGTATGACCAATGTATTTAATACGAAAAAACGGTTTGAGAATGATGCCCAGATAATTCAGTATGGAAGATTGGGAGATGATTTCAGAATTAGTGCATTTTCATTGAATTTAGGATTCTTCTTGCCGCACTACAAGCCAAAGAAGATAAGTGATAATACTGATATTTAGTGATTGGAATGATAATAGGAGACTTAACATATCGTATATTACCAGGAACTGCTATGGTAGTGATTGCGGTATTCACCCTTTGTTATTTCTCATCATGTGATACAGAAAAGAGTATTTACCCTGAAGGGAGAAATACCTTTATTAAGATTTATGGCTTTGGACGGTTGGATGTTGCTACGGATATGATACGTGATCAGGTCACTGGGGGATTTGTGATTGCCGGGACTACATCCACTAGTTCATTAGATGAAGTGGGAGAGTGGGAGAGTGCTCCAGATAATGACGCGATGGTGATATTTGTGGATGAAAATGGGAATGATGCCAGGTATGCTACCCGATTTAATGAAGGCAATGATCTCGTTTGGCAGATCATTCAACTTGAAGATGATAACTTCTTAGTTGTTGGTGAAACAGACAGACAAACTGTCTTTTTATGGAAAATGGATAACCAGGGTAATAATATCGATTTGGCCAGAGACACATTTAGTATTGGACGGGGATTGGGTGTTATGGAATATGTCGATTTTGCCGGAATATCAGGTAATCGGATACTAATTACTGGTGAAAACACTACATCAACTGATAGTACTGAACAGCTATTGTTGTTACTTGATAACCAGGGAAATTTATTAGATGAATTTAACATCGGACAGAATAGTGAGAATTTTGGTTATAGAATAAATCAGGGATCATATGGGAGCTTAACTGGATTTTATAATCTTAGAAATGAAAAAAATAAAAGTACAGGAGAAACTAAGTATTTAATTGAATTTCGAGCGTTAGGCCAAAGCGGTAGTGGAGAAGATAATGCTTCAATTGACACTTCACCAAGAGGAACAAGTGCTACCCCATTATCTGGCGAATATGTGGATTTCCTATTTGGCAGTGATGACCTGAATCCTGTTGATCCTGATATTTTCGTTTTAAGTAATAATAAGGATTTCGAAGTCGAATTTACATGGTGGCAACATGTAGCTGGCAAGTACATTAAGAAATCTGGTGCTTCAAAGCTTGATTTTAATGTTACTGAAAACAATAATGAAAGACACATTGATGAGACTGAAGGCAGGAGTATCATTCGCTCAAAATCGAATAAATATCTACTTAATGCAACTGATCTGGATAAGAACAGAATTCTTATTGCCAATTTTGAAACAGATGGAGTAGTAAATTGGGCAAAGACATATGGGAGTGAAGTAGGATATGGATTGGGAGGAGATATTATTGAACTCGAAGATGGTTCTCTGGTATTTTGTGGAACGGTTAATTTCGAAAACAATAATTTAAAAATAGCCTTATATAAGACAGATTCAGAAGGAAATCTTGATATGTAATTTTTATGAAGTATTATTGCGCTCAAACCGCATGATACTGCTTGAATCCCCTACGCTTTCGCTTCGGAGGATAAAAAGTAAAAACTAATTTTTATAATGCTTGAATAGGATTGCAGAATCATGGATTTAACTTGTAATAAGTATCTTATAATCCGGCTAAAATAGTTTAGAGAAGATGGTTACAATGGGGGGAGGAAACAGATTAATAAACAAGGTCAGGTACGCGAATTTTTGGATGAGTAGATTGCTGCTGATTTCATGAATAAAAAAATAAAAGACAAATCACTTTATTTTGTTATATACAAATACTAAATTGTATTTAATAAATATATTTTTGGATTATTTATTTAAAGACTAACTAAAGAAAACACGGATAAAAGATAATTACTATTAACCACATGTCTTTCAAAACCTATAAAAATCAGCTCTTACTGAAAGGGTTAATAACCTTTATGGTTTTTATTGGTGTGGTGTTTTCGGGGTATGGACAAATAGTCGTTACTCCAGCTACGGGTCCTGGATATACTCTGTGCGTTAATGGAGCGTTTGCTGCGATCGGTGATATAGTAATTGATGAAACTGCGGATACAGATATTTATGCAACGGATACATTACCTGGTGGTGGACCAGGATATTATCAGATCCAGTTACCTGCTGGATTTGAATTTAATACAGGTGCGGCAACTTCGGTCAGTGCTGTAAATCCAAAGGATGTTTCTGTTGTTGGTTCAGGTTACATTGATGCAAGTAATTTCGAATTTTGGTATACAACAACCAGCGGTGCTAAAAGAGACCGTATAACTATATCAGGTTTTGAAGTTAAAGCTGTTTCGGCTAACACCGGAAATATTCTAAGAGTAACTTCAGCTACTGGCGTTGATGGATGGATGGAAGCGAATGATGTTGGAGCCAATATCAATCATGGGATATTAAGATCTGCTGATTTCAACCTGCAAAGTTTTACCAGTTCTGATTCAGATAATTCTATATGTGAAGGACAGTCAGTTACATTTACTGCTATTCCAAGCATCCAGGATGTTGGTAACCAGTTTCAGTTTTATAAGAATATTGGCACGCTGGTACAGGACGCGGTTGGAAACAATCAATATATTACTACAACTTTAACCAATGGTGATGAAATTACCGTTGTCATAACCTACGTTAATGATGGTACATGCACAGCCTCGAATAATGTTGCCGGAAGTGGAATTACTACTTCCGTTAGTGCGACACCTACTGCCAGTGCGGCTGCCAATCCTACCACAATATGTAGTAATGAAACTTCGGATCTGAGTGGAAGCTCTGTTGGAGGAGGAGCTTCAGGAGGAATTTGGACTACAACTGGCAATGGATTCTTTTCACCAAATTCTAGTACGGTTGCAGCTACGTATACCCCGGGATCCTCAGATAGTGGAACTATTACATTGACTTTGACTACTACGGGTGGTGGGTGTCCTTCAGTGCAGAGTACGGTGGACATAACGGTAAATCGGGCACCTGATATAACCATCCAACCTGTAAATGCAGAAGCTTGTGAAGGTGACCCATCATCTTTTTCGGTAACTGCTTCTGGAACATCTCTTACCTATCAATGGCAAATATTATCAGGAACATGGGGAAATATTGCTGAAGCAGCACCTTATTCAGGCACACAATCCTCATCATTAATTATTTCAGATGTTTCTGGTCTAGATGGTAATCAATATAGATGTATTGTAACTGAGTCATTAACGTGTGATGAAATTTCTGATGTTGTTACGCTTACTGAAAATGCTCTACCAATTGATAGAACTGTTGAAGAAGATGATTCTTATCTCTGTTATGGAGGATTTACCAAAATCTGGGTAAGGTCTAGTGAAACTTCAATAAATTATCAATTAATAAATATTACGGCTGGGAATGTGCAGGTTGGGAGTGTAAAAGGTGGTACTACATTGGATCTCGACTTTGATACGGATTTTCTGTACGAAACAACAAATTTTAAAATAATTGGTACCAATGTCACAACAGGATGCACTAAAGAATTCGGACCAATTACTATTAATGTTAATGATGAAATAACGGCCATCGCGATAGCAAGTGATATAGAAATATGTGAAAACGAGAGTACTGAACTATTTGTAACGGCAACCGGAGGCTCCGGAACCTTTACCTATTTATGGACTGGGCCCACAACACTGACTAATGCAACTACGGATAATGCCACATATACTCCCACTTCATCAGGGATAAATAAGACATTCACCATAACTGTTACTGATAGTGATGTTAACTATAGTGATTGTCAGGCCGTGGATCAGGTGGTT
>JBHOSY010000037.1:0-29327 GCA_042584165.1 Bacteroidota bacterium
GGTATTTGGAGGAGTATGTAGTGGGATCGCAGCATATTTTGGGATAGACCAGGTAGTGATCAGGCTCTTATTCGTTCTCTTGATATTTTTCGGAGGGGCTGGAATAATTCTTTACCTGATACTCTGGATAATATTGCCAGAAGCAAGGACCCTGACAGATAAAATGGAGATGCAGGGGGAGCCCGTTACGCTCAGGAATATTGAATCTAATATTAAAAAGAGCTTGAAAGTTGGACAAGATGGCGAGGAATCAATTTGGGTGAAGATTTTACTCTTCCCTTTCAGGCTGATCGCTGAAGTATTCAGTTGGCTTTCAAAAATCCTGGGCCCACTCGCAACATTCTTTGTTGAAGCTATCAGGGTGATCTTCGGTCTTGTACTGGTAATATCCGCGTTATCATTTATCATTGCATTAGTTATTTCCGGTGCTGCAGCCATAGGATTGTATGCTGGTTCAAGTCCGTTTATTTACTGGGATTTCCCGATTGATCAGTTAATGAATCAAATAACTATCTGGCCTGTATTGGGTATCCTGTTCGTATTACTTATTCCTCAGATATTCCTTGTAATCCTGGGTATATCTGTCATCGCCAAGAAGTTATTCCTGAATGCTAAAGTTGGATGGTCTCTTTTTGCTTTGTGGATCATTAGTATTGGGGTAGTGGCATTTACTTTACCATCAATCATCAATGATTTCAGGAATGATGGAGAGTACAAACAGGTAGAAACCTATAATCTCGAAGGGAAAACAGCGGTTCTGCAGTTGAACGAGGTAGGTCTGGAAGATTATCGAGCAGTTACTTTGAGAATTCGGGGTCACTTGGATCCTGTTATGAAACTTGAGCAGAGATTTGAAGCGAAGGGCCATACCAGGCAATCAGCTGCTGACAATGCTCAGATGGTAACATATAACGTTACCGTACAGGATTCCGTATTTACGTTTGACTCGAATATCCGGTTCAAGGAAGATGCCAAATTCAGGGATCAGAAATTACGTATGATTTTGTATATGCCTTATAACCAGAAATTCATGATGGATGAAAACCTGGAACACATTCTCAGGAATACCCTGTATCCCGTCGGATATAATGTATATCAAATGGAGGGCAATACCTGGATTTTCAATGAAGATGGATTGAAATGTCTCACATGCAAGGAGGAAGGCAACGATTTGGAAGGTGATACAAATGTTGATGCAGATCCTTCGATATCATTTTCAGGCGATGAAAAATACAGAAATGAATTCACTTTCAGTGATTTTACTGCAGTGGATGTAAGTGATTTCTTCAAAATAGATATCGTACAAAATAATGAATTTGAAGTAATCGTAAAGTCTGATGAAGATGTTCTGGATAATGTAAATGTTTCCATGGAAAATAATGGTTTACGGTTAAGAATGGATGACAGCTACAAAAGCTGGATGAAAAAGTCCGATAGAATTGTTGTTTATGTATCCATGCCTGCATTGTCTTCACTATCACTTAGCGGAGCTACTGAAGCACGTGTAAATGGTTTTAATGAATCTGATTTGTACGTTGAAATATCAGGTGCTGCTTTTGCAAATATGAATATCAATGTACAGGATTTACATATTCAAATGGATGGTGCCTCAAAGTTGGAATTATCCGGTGCCGGAGATGATCTACGGCTTGAACTATCCGGTGCTTCCAACTTCAATGGATATGAGTATACAGTACGAAATGCGGCTGTAGAATCTGACGGATTATCCACAGTTCGTGTTAATGCTGTTGAAGAACTGGATCTGGATATGTCAGGTGCCAGCCATGTCAGATACATGGGCTCACCACGAACGATTACCAATCGAGGTAACGGCACAACACTCACACAGGAATAACAGGTTTAACTCAAATAATTAATAAAATGTACGAAAATAGATTAACAACCCATTTTAAAATACTCGGCGCATTATTAGTTGCCTACAGCGCCTTACAATTAGTAGGCGGTGTAATCTTGCTCAACGTTTTTAATATTGTAGATATTTTTATTGATGAACGGGAGGTGCTATCCGTGGTTAAAATTATCACACGTAGCGTTGGAATTATGATTCTGCTCGTTGCCATTCCCGGCATGATTGCGGGAATTGGATTATTGACTGATAAAATTTGGGCACGAACATTCTCATTGATTGTTGGGATTATATATCTCATTTATATTCCAATTGGAACTATAATTGGCATTTACTCTATTTGGGTGAATTCTCAAAAACCAATGAAAGAAAAGGAACCTATATATGCTACTGACCTTGTAAGTGGTCAGGGTGGATAAAGATTAATTTTTTTATGTATAAAATCCGTTTCAGCAAGAATTCATCAACCTGGAACGGATTTATTGTATCTAATAACTATGTTTACATCCTGAACAAAGTGACTCAATAGGTTATGCGAAACCTATTTTTTTTAATTATTATACCCGTTTTATGGTCCTGTAACATAAGCAAAAACGAAAGTTTTATTACCATAGCTGCAGCCGCAAATGTTCGGTATCCCATTGAGGAAATCATTAACGAATTTGAAAGAAATAACCAGACAAAGGTAAAATTTATCATTGCTTCATCGGGGAAACTTACCTCCCAGATTGTGGAAGGAGCACCTTTCGATGTGTTTATATCTGCTGATACCAGATATCCTGAAGCGTTGCTTCAGATGAACCTGACTATCGGAAAACCAGAAATATATGCCAGGGGGATTCTGGTTTTATGGTCACTTAATAAAGACTTAAACCTTTCCGGCAAGCTTGATGTACTTAATGATAATATCATAAAGAAGATTGCCATTCCAAATCCTGATTTTGCACCATATGGTTTAGCCGCCGAGGAAGCTTTAAAGAAATCAAACATTTATGACCAGGTGAAGAGAAAGCTTGTGTATGGACAAAACATCTCACAAACCAGTCAATACATAATCACCCAGGCAGCCGATGTGGGTTTTACAGCGAAATCTGTAGTTTTGTCTGAAACTATGAAGGAATATTCCAATTGGATAGAGATAGATCATAACCTTTACTCGTCGATCCGGCAGGCTGCGGTTCTTATTAACCGGGAGAAATTAAATCCTGAAGCAAAAATGTTCTACGAATTTCTTTTTTCGGAAGAGTGTCAGAAGATCTTTCAGAAATATGGATATATGTTACCATGAATTGCTTGAAAGGACATATTATAGACATACAGTCTAAAGAGCACCTGTCTTTGGTCTGGATACAGATTGGATTGGTGGAATTCAAATCCATAGTTATTGATACGCCTGATACTTCAGATTACTTGAAAGTTGGTAATGTGGTGAAAGTATTGTTTAAGGAAAGTGAAACCATCCTTGCAAGAAACCTGAAAGGTGATATCAGCTTGCAGAACAGGATTGAAGGCATGGTTACTTCTGTTGATAAAGGGCACCTCCTTAGTAATGTTCATCTCGATTGCAATGATAACAGGATTTCATCTGTAATCACCTCTTTATCCGTTGAGCGGTTAGGGATACAAAAAGGTGTAAAGGTGACAGCACTGATAAAAACAAATGAAGTTGTACTGGCCCCTGAGCATGGAACTTGAGCCCATCTTTCTATCATTCCGATTAGCAGGGATTACTACCATTATTCTCCTGGTTATTGCCATCCCACTGGCTTATTGGATAGCTTATGGAAGGTTCAGATTAAAGCCTGTTGTGGAAGCGCTGGCAAGCATGCCCCTGGTTTTACCTCCAACCGTTCTTGGGTTTTATCTGTTACTGGCTTTCAGCCCGAATAATGGATTCGGACAATTTCTGGATCAGAAATTTAATCTCAGGTTTGTATTTACATTCGAGGGCCTTGTAGTAGCTTCCATTATTTACAGCCTCCCTTTTATGTTACATCCCATTTTATCAGGATTCAGATCCTTACCGGTTCATTTAAAGGAAGCGAGCTATACATTGGGAAAATCAAGAATACGAACTTTATTCAGTGTTTTACTGCCAAATATCAAAGTTTCGTTGTTAACCGGGATTGTTTTGTCCTTTGCACATACTATTGGAGAATTTGGAGTGGTTTTGATGATAGGTGGTAGTATACCAGGACAGACCAGAGTAGCATCTATTGCCATATACGATGAAGTTGAGGCCATGAGATATACTTCTGCAAATCATTATGCGTTAATACTTTTTGTTATAACGTTTGTTATCCTGTTGGCAGTTTATTTAGTAAATAAGAAAATTGTAGCAATACCTGGCAGAAATGATTGAATTCAGTTTCGTAAAAACTTTGGAAACACATTCCGGACGAAAACCGCTGGATGTGGAATGCCATGTTGAAGCGGGGAATTTTGTAACAATTTATGGTCCATCCGGTGCAGGGAAAACAACAATGCTACGGATTTTAGCGGGTTTGCTCCGGCCGGAGTATGGAAAAATTAAAATTGGTAATGATATATGGCTGGATTCAAATAATGGTATATGGGTTCCGCCACAGAACAGGGAAATAGGGCTGGTTTTCCAGGATTTTGCGTTATTCCCAAATATGACAGTCAGGCAAAATCTGGAATATGCCTTGGATAAGGGAATATCATCCGATATCGTTGGGGAACTGTTGGAATTGATGGAGTTGGAGAAGTTAGGAGACCGAAAGCCAGATACACTTTCAGGCGGGCAAAAACAACGTGTGGCGCTGGCACGTGCCCTGGTGAGAAAGCCTAAACTCCTGCTTCTTGATGAACCCCTGTCTGCCCTGGATTTTGAGATGCGGGCGAGATTGCAGGATTATATTCTTGAAATACATAGGAAATTCAACCTGACAACTTTTTTAGTTAGTCATGATCTTGGAGAGATTTTTAAAATGTCTGAATTTATGATTCACATTCAGGAGGGACGGATTGTTCGGCAGGGATCTCCCACCGAGATCTTTTCGGACCAGCAAATCAGCAGCAAGTTTCAATTCGTGGGAGAGGTATTGGATATTGAAAAGGAAGATGTAATATACGTAGTCCGGGTACTCATTGGTAATAACATTGTTAAAGTAGTTGCCTGTGAAGAGGATGTTCGGGATCTGTATTCTGGCAACAAGGTCATGGTCGCTTCAAAAGCCTTTAATCCTTTAATTTTTAAAATCGAATAACTATTATTTCTCACAGATTAATACATAAATAGACGCTGATATTATCCCGGGAAAATGTTTATCAATACTTAGATAAATCTGATTTTCGAAATCAAAGATACTTGCCCAACCTTGAACCCTGAGCCTTGAACCTTGACCCCTGAACTTATTTCAACCTAGTTGCGTACTGGGGAACTCAAATATTGGTTTCTCCGATAAACCTTTTTCCTTCATGGATTGGATCTCCATGTCAGACAGGGGTTTAAAATCCTGTCCCAGTTCTAATGCCAGATGAAACAAATCCTCATTGCCCGGAGGTACGGCAGCTGTTATCGGGTGTGACAGGGTAAAACGCAATCCCATATTCGCTTCTTCCCTGTTTTCTACTGGTTTATACCAGCATTTTTCTGTCCTTTCTTCACCTTCCAGGTAGGGTCTTTTAGCCATGGCTTTTAGAGCCAGTATCCCCATCCCTTTTTCCTGTGCTTTTGCCAGGACTTGTGGCCCAAAATTTCCTGCATACCATGTTGCATAATTAACCGGGAACAGAATTGTATCAAAATCGAAACGATCCATCAGCATGGTGGCTGCTTCCACAGAATGTGCTGAAAAACCGAGAAAACGTGTTTTACCTTCATCTCTGGCTTCGAGGAATGTCTCAATGGCTCCGTTTTCTCCAAAAATGGTTTCTACATCCTCGGGTTTTGTAACTGCATGCAATTGATACAGGTCAAGATGGTCTGTTTGTAATCTTTTGAGTGATCTCTCCAATTCTTCTCTGGATCCCTGTTTCGTTCGTTGAGTCGTCTTGCATGCAAGGAATACGTTCTTCCTGTATGGTTCAAGTGCGGGCCCCATCATTTCTTCTGCATTCCCATAGGTTGGGGCAACATCAAAATAGTTCACACCATTGTCGATGGCTGCCTTAACATGCATCGAAGCCTGTTCGGCTGTAACGCCATTAAGCACCACACCTCCTAATCCCAGAATAGAAAGTTTCTCTCCGGTTCTGCCCAGGGTACGTTTTTCCAGTTTACCGGAAGGTTTTTCTCTGTCGATGCAACCGAGATTAGCTGGGAAGTAGCTGAGCATAGCAGCCGCGCCTGCTGTTGTTTTCATAAAGTGCCGTCGTTTCATAATTAAATCTATTTATATCTATTTTGAATTCAAATTTCAAGCATTTCTGGCCAAGAAGATAGTAACTTTCTTTTCATTTTCAAATTGCCAGATATTTAAAACCTGCATTAAGATTTATTAATCGGAATTTTTTTATAAAACTATACAGGGCTATATCTTTTGCTAAAAAATGAAGTCACAACCTGGGAAAATGTAAAGAAAAGATGAATATTATTGATTTTTGATAGATTCATGGGTAATCCATGACAAGTTTCTTACAAAATGTGGTTGATTGTCCAAACTAATTTTTCAATATTTAGGATTACATTGATATGAGATTAGATATTTAATGTCATATTACATTAACCACTGTCACTAAAACCTATTAACAATGAGTATGAGCCTTAAGATACAGACCCTTAGTGGATATTTTCACGAGTATCAGAAGAGCGTTATCGATCCTGATTCTTTCTGGACGCGGATCGCCGATACATTTCACTGGAGAAAAAGATGGGATAAAACCGTAAAATGGAATTTTACAGAACCCAGCATTGAATGGTTCCTGAATGGGAAACTGAATATCACAGAAAACATGTTAGACCGATACATGTTCACGTCTCCTGATCGGACTGCCATTATTTGGGAACCCAATGATCCAAATGAAGAAGGCCGTAAGATATCATACAGAGAATTATATTATATGGTTGGCCAGTTTGCTAACACCCTGAAAGATCTTGGTGTTGGAAAAGGAGACAGGGTAATTATTTATATGCCCATGGTACCTGAGGCCGCAGTTGCCATGATTGCCTGTGCGAGGATAGGCGCAGTTCACTCGGTTGTCTTTGCTGGTTTTTCATCTAATTCATTGGCTGATAGAATTAATGACTGTAGTGCAAAGGTGGTTTTAACCTCTGATGGGAATTTCCGTGGTACCAAAAAGATTGCAGTAAAAGATGTTGTGGATGAAGCCGTGAAATCATGCAAGAGTGTTGAAAAAGTTGTTGTTCTAAAACGCACCGGACAGGATGTAGTTATGCAGGATGGCAGGGATATTTGGTGGGATGAGGCCATCGAAGGCAAATCACAGGAATGTGAAGCTGCTGAAATGGATTCGGAAGACATGTTGTATATACTTTACACATCTGGCTCCACTGGTAAACCTAAAGGTGTAGTCCATACCATTGGTGGTTACATGGTTTATACACATTTTTCTTTTATTAATGTATTTCAATACAACACAGGGGACATTTTCTGGTGTTCTGCCGATATCGGTTGGGTAACTGGACATTCATATATTATTTACGGACCGCTGCTGGCAGGAGCCACCACAGTGATGTTTGAAGGAATTCCAACCTACCCAGATCCCGGGAGATTCTGGGCTGTTATTGATAAATACAAGGTTAATCAATTTTATACGGCACCAACAGCAATAAGAGCATTGCAGGCTTTCGGTCAGGAACCACTCCATCCATACGATTTGGGTTCGTTAAAGGTGCTCGGTACTGTTGGTGAACCCATTAATGAGGAAGCATGGCACTGGTATCATGATTTCGTGGGAAAAGGAAGGTGTCCAATCGTTGATACCTGGTGGCAAACTGAAACCGGTGGCATATTGATTACACCAATTGCAAGTATTACTCCGACCAAGCCTTCTTATGCAACCATGCCTTTACCTGGTATCCAGCCTGTGATTGTAGATAATGATGGAAATGAATTAAAAGATAACAGTGTGGAGGGAAATCTATGTATTAAATATCCCTGGCCCGGTATGTTCCGGACTACATATGGTGATCATGAGCGGATGCGGCAAACTTATTTTGCCCCATATAAGGATTTGTACTTTACCGGAGATGGTGTAAAACGGGATGAAGATGGATATTACAGGATACTGGGCAGGGTAGATGATGTGATGAATGTTTCTGGCCATCGAATGGGTACGGCAGAAGTTGAAAATGCAATTAATGAACATCCAAGAGTTGTTGAATCAGCTGTTGTTGGCTATCCGCATAAAATTAAAGGCCAGGGAATTTATGCATTTGTAATTGCAGATATGACCAATCGTACTGCAGCAAACCTTTGTGGAGAGATCAAGGTTACGGTAAATAATATTATTGGTCCAATAGCCAGACCTGATAAGATTATGATCGTGCCAGGATTGCCTAAAACTCGTTCTGGAAAGATAATGAGAAGAATTCTACGACAGATTGCTTCAGGTGATACAAATGATTTTGGGGATACTTCCACATTGCTTGATCCGGGAGTTGTTAAGAAGATCGTTGAGGCTGCAAATGCAGGCAGTGAATGTGTTTAATTGAAAATTTGGGATTCCCGAAATCTAGATCAGGTCTCGTACCTTATTTAGATCTTCAGCCGTATCGATATCAATAAGTTCAGGAAGGAGGGCTACAGAAAGTCCTCCTTTATTTATATCCTCAAGCGTATCATGAAAAACAGTTGAAGAACTCCATTTTTTACCTGTAAATAATGTTGGCTCGAAATTTTTCATACCTATCAGGTAATATCCCCCATCCTCGGCCGGCCCTAGTACAACGTCCTTGTTGTCAAGTTGCTCGAATGCAGTTAACAGGATAATTGATTCCAGGTTGTAAATATCACTGCCAATCAGACAGATTTTCTTATAACCCAATTTAAATGATTCATTTAATGCTTCTGACATCCTTTCTCCGATGTCGTTTCCACGCTGTTGTGCTTTCTGAAATCCACCTTCATCCCACAAATCGTTAACAACCAGCGCTTCTGTATAATAAACCGTTTTTTTAACTTCTATATCCCTGGTAACCATCCACGTCCTTGTGAGTAGCTCATTATAAATTTCCAGTGCTCTGATATTACCAACCTCCATTGCCAGTCGGGTTTTTACTTTTCCTGCTTCAGGATTTCTTACGAAAATGATTAACAGGGATGTATACTGACTATTCGTCATTATTTTTCAGGTATTTTGCGATCTCTTCCGGTGAATTAAAGTTCAGAAGTATGGTTTCCAGATTATGTTCCGGAAAATCACTTTCCCCGACATAATTTGTATTGAACCTATCAAGCAAACTTGTCATTCTTTTTTCTCCACTCTCCAGTAACTTTCCCAGACGGTGTGAAATGCTTTTTTTATAAATTCCACATAATGGTTGAATTCTTTCTTCGACTTCAGTAACAGTGATATCATAATCTTCCGAGTATGCAAGCAGACATCTGAAAAAAGAAGCTGAAACAAGAGGCATGTCACATGGGACTATGATATTTATGTAATTAAGGGATGATTCTAAACATGCATGTATACCGGCCGATGGTCCGGTATCCTGGAGTACATCATTTATAACCGATATACCTAAATAATCATATGAAGAGGAATTGGCACTAATGGTGATATCATCGCATAATGGTTTGATTGCATCAATTACATGCTCGATCAAAGGTTTTCCCAAAAACTGGGTGAGCCCTTTTTCCATCCCCATCCGTCGTCCCTGTCCTCCAGCCAATATAATCCCGGTAGTTTTCAATCTATGTTAAATTTAACATCATACGTACTAAATAGCTCGTAGGTTCTTTCAATTTTTTCTTCCATTTTGAGGTGTCCATCAATCCAGTGGATTTCTATTCCGTTACGTTCCATTTTACGAAACCAGGTCATCTGACGTTTGGCAAATTGGTGGATGGCAATTTCCAATTGTGAGCACATATCATCATAGCTGATTTCTCCTGTAACGTATAGTGTTAGGAATTTATATTCAAGGCCGTAAAAAATCAGACTGTCTGCATCAACCTCTTTTAAAAGATCCCTGACCTCATCTATCATTCCTTCCTTTAATCTGATTTTCAATCGGTCCGAGATCTTTTTTCTCCTGGATTGCCTGTCGTATTTTATACCTAATATGAAACTCTCTATCTTTGGCCATTTCCTGTGTTTGTCAGGATGCTCTTTCTGATAGTGCGCAATCTCAATGCCCCGGATTGTTCTTTCCCTGTGGCTGGTGTCCGTAGTATTATGCAATTCCGGGTTAATTGATTTTAATATTTCTACCAATTCTTCCTGTGTACTAGATTCAAGGTCCTTTCGTAAATTTTCATTATTTGGTACATCAATAAGATCATAGCCTTTTAGAACTGCTTCGATATACATTCCAGTTCCACCAGCCAGGATAGGGATCCTATCTCTATTATTAATATCATGAAATAAATTCAGAAAATCCTGCTGGAACTCAAATACATTGTATTTATATCCCGGATCATGTATATCGATAAGGTGAAAAGGAACAGTCCGGCCATCGATTTCGTAATCATTGTAATCCTTTCCGGTGCCGATGTCCATCCTACGGTAAACCTGACGGGAATCTGCACTGATAATCTCCCCTCCAAGTAGAGACGCCATGTTGGCAGCAAATGCTGTTTTACCACTTGCGGTCGGTCCGGTGATTGTAAGAAGATTGTATTTCTTCACAAAAGTGTTAATCAGTTTTGCACAAATGTAAAAATACATACTGACACTTTTTCATTATTTCAGAATGGCATGATTTCTGACAAATGCTTATCAACTGATTAATGTGACAGAATGTCCAGATTAATCTGTCAAATTGGACTTTTATATAAATGGTATGATTTATGAAGAGTTGTTCATATGTTGTATATTTGCAATTACAAGACGAATAAATTATGGCAGTTGAACAAGTAAATTCTTACGCAGAATTGACCGAAAAAATTAAGAATATTCGTAATGCATATCTTCTTCTGTACAAGGAAGGATCAGATCAGAGCGAATGTGCGAAAAGGAATATAGTTGAAGTAGCCAGTTCAAATAAGGATGCAAAGATTTTTCTCGCTAATGTAGCTGAGGTAAGAGACATTCATCCTGAGTATAGCATAACCAGTGTTCCTTCCATGCTGGAATTTGAAAAAGGGAATTTTAAGAATACAATTAAAGGCTGTCATCAGAAAGATTTTTACCAGAATTTATTAGATCATATTATCTTTGAGGCTAAAGCTGCTGAAAGACCCCAGAAAAGAGTTACTGTTTATACAACTCCCTCTTGTCCTTGGTGTACTACTGTTAAAAATTATCTGAGGAAAAATGGAGTTCGATATTCTGAGGTGGACGTAGCAAGTGATCAGAATGCTGCTCAGAATATGGTGAGCAAGAGTGGTCAGCAGGGTGTTCCGCAAACGGAAGTTGACGGAAAGATGGTAATTGGATTTGATCAAACGAAACTAAATCAATTGTTGGAAATAACTAATTAATTATGATGAAGGAGTTACAGCCAGTCAATCAGAATGTGATCCTGGATATTAACGATCAGGAAGATGTTCAACAGACTGCAGGTGGAATTTATATTCCGGACACGGCTACTGTAGAAAAGCCAAAATTTGCCAAAGTATTAGCACTCAGCAATATTGACGGCCCGGAGATCGCAGTTGGCGATGTCGTTTTTTACAAGGAATACTCAGGTACTGAAATTGATATTGATGGCAACAAATACCTTGTTGTACCTTACGCTGATGTTTTAGCAAAATTGGTAGAGACCGAAGAAATTTAGTCTATCGAGATGCCATCGCTTATTTGGGATGGCATCTCTTTATTTTTTAAATGATTCTCAAAATCTTCCATCCAGCGGATTAATCCATCCTTAATCGCTTGAGATTTGATATTCCCTGCGATGTTATTCAATTCAAACGAGTCAGTTTGAAGATCATATAGTTCTTCAAATATCAATTTGATTGAATCATCCAGGTCATAAGTCTGTATGAGTTTCCATTCTTTCGATCTTACAGCATATTTCGGATAGCTTCCTAATTGACTATTGGTTGTAATAATTTTTGAATTCCAGCGCGCTCCAATTGCATCAGATAACTGGTCATCCGTATAGATAATAACAAAACTGGGTTTGGGATCTTTCTCTTTTTCATGTGATAAACATGAAGTTAGAAGAGTGAGAATTATTAGATACAGAGTACGCCTTGTAGTGTATACAAGGTTTATTAGTGACTAGTGATTCGTAACTAGTTCTTTTGAAATATTTTTATAGGTGGATTTGCTTACTATGTAAATTGCCAGGATAGCGAAAATCCAGGCTGCTAATCGCGATGAAATTGTAGATTCAAGTATACTAATATTGACCCAGATGATTGTAGAAACCGTTCCTGTAATCATACCGGCAAGAATTCCCTGCCATGTTGTTTTTTTCCATTTGAGTGTAAGAAGCAATGCCGGACCAAATGAAGCACCAAGTCCTGACCAGGCATAAGATACCATCGCGAAAATAAGTTTTTGCGAAAATATAGCAATGAAAAATCCAAAAATGCCAATAAAAATTGTGATAATCCGGCTTCGTCGGAGTAATTCCTCCCCGGATACTTTTTTCCCAAAAGTTTTGTGGTAGATGTCCTCCATGACTGAAGAAGATATAATAAGCAATTGACTATCTGCCGTTGACATCATAGCTGCAACTGCTCCGGAAATAAATATTCCTGCCAACCAGGCTGGTAGTAGATCATTTGCTAATTGGGGCATTACATTTTCAACATCTATAAAGTATCCCTTATTATAGAGTGCCAGGCCTACCAAACCAGTTAGGGCAGCACCGGCAAATCCCGGAATAGCCCAGAAAATGGCTATTCGTCTGCTGATTTTGATTTTTTCAGGATCCTTGATTGACATGAATCGTGTTAAAAGATGTGGTTGACCCATGTATCCCAGTCCCCAACTCAGTCCACTGATAATTATCGCAAATCCGGCCCAGCCCATGTTTCCTCCGGTTACACTTATATATGTTGGCCCAGATGCCTCAATAACACCCTGAAGCGATTGCCCCCGTTCGGCGATTTCTATAAGTCCTACCAGTGGGAGGATGATTAAAGCACCAATCATAATGATCCCTTGAAGCATATCCGTAATAGCTACTGCAAAAAATCCACCCATCATGGTATATAGAATAATTACCGATGCACCAATCACAATACCCCAGAAGTTCTCTATTCCAAAAGTCACATTCAATACTTTACCGGCACCATTGAATTGAGCAGATAAATAGAAGGTAAAAAAGAAGATAATTATTAATGTAGCTACCACACGGATCAATTTTTCACCTTTTTGATACCTGCTGGCAAAGAATTCGGGTAATGTTATGGAATCAGTTTTCGCAGATTCAACTCGCAGATCTTTGGCTATGGCATACCAGTAAAATATAATACCTGAAACACAACCTATGGCATCCCATATACTCATAAGGCCCGAGGCATAAGCGAGCCCAGGTAATCCAAGTAAGAGCCAGGCGGATTCTCCAGAGGCCCTTTCTGAAAAAGCGACTATCCATGCACCTAACCTCCTGTCACCTATGAAAAAATCCTTGTGTGTCTTATTGGCCTTGTAGGTGATAATTCCGATAATGAGGATAAGTACCAGATAAACTATAAATCCAATTAATGTATAGCTCATATACTTTCTTTGCCATGAATTTAAAAGGAAAATTTAAGAAACGAAGAATAAATTAAATTGGAACAAATATTAGTTGATCATGATCGATCAAGCTTTGCCCTCATTTTTTGATGGGATGATAGAATTTCATCTTTCCTTTTTGAACATCATCAAACCTGAAGGTACTGACTCCCACTTTTTTCCCTGAGAAACCTGTATTCTGGTGTGCCAGTTCAATATGATTGTTTTCCAGAACATTATATACGATTGCTGTATGGTGCCCATAGCTTTCTGTAAAAATAGTATTTCCATTTTCATATTTTACAGTTACGTTTTCAAATTGGATAATATCACCAGGAAGAACAATATCTTTTTTGGGATTGTATTCTTTGCCAAATATATATAAGGTCTTCTGTGAAGATTTATCAAATTTGGCATTATTCGTTGTCAATGCCGCATCAGCAAGATCCCAACATTCACCTCGTCCGACTTTTTCCCCAATAACAGTCTTTACGTATGACACAATTTCCTGATTAATCTCAGGAAGGTCTGCGTTTTGTGTATATCCAGTTGAGTTTACAAATAAAATTATAAGTATTCCGATGATGTTCCTGATTCCCATATCAATTCTGGTTTCCTGTTAAATTCACTATTCTGTTTTCATTTTTGATTTCTGACAACAATTCCAGATCCCCTAATTCAAATAGACTATCAATGGACTCAAAATTTATATTATCATCCGGTAACTTGTAATTCATATAATCCTGAAAACGTATACCATTTACAACCTGAACATCCGATACACTCCTGAACCGAATACCTCCTTCATCAGAATAATAAAGATAAGCAAAGTAATCCATGGTATAAGTATCTGCATTTATCCAATATATAAATTTGTCTTCATAATCTTCTCCACCACCTTCCTGCCTGAATGTAATCCGGATTTTATGATATTCTTGTCCATTGATTTTACTCATATTAATATATTCCTTAATTACTGCCGGGTCATTTAAACCATATGGCAAGAGTGCAAAATATATTACTGAATTAATGGAATTTGAGTATCTCCGAGTCCATTCTTCGGAAACGTTGGCATATTTTCCATCAATTTCTCTTTTAAATCCATCATTAGTAAGGAAATCATGGATGCGATTTAAAGAATCATTAAAGATTCTTTCATATTTATATACTCCATTCGTTCTGGTAGCTATGTAATGTCTGTCGCGAAAATCGAATTCAATTTTAGCATTCTGGTACCTGTTACCCCCATGCACTTCGATGCAACGATCTATTATCATTTGAGTGTCCTGCTCTGATTTGCATGAAATCAGGATTAATATGAAAACTAATGGAACGTAAATATATTTCAAATCATTATTTTTGAGTATGAACGATGATATTAAAATAATGTTTGATATAAAATAAAAAGGGAAGCAAAGATTGCTTCCCGAATTTTTTCTTTGATTTGAAATATCTCTATCTCAGATACCTCAATGCCAGTTTTTTCAATATTTCCCGATCTGCCGTAATTGTTGGATCGCTGTATATTCTGGCAGAAAGCTCGCCAATAACAGCTTTCTTAAATCCAAGCTTTACTGCAAGGTCTTTGCAAAATTCGATCTCAGATTTATAAACCTGGCCATCAATTTTCATCATCTGTACAACCATATAGAGATATTGAAATTTCTCATCATCGGATAACACTTCCACAGGTCCAATAGGCTCAGGATTTTTAATAAGGTCTTTAATTTCATCTTCTGAAAAACCCTGTGCCTTACCATATGCAAAGATGATTTTACCTTCTCTTTCGGCAAGATCCCCGTCAATTATAGCTAACTGGATTAGTTGACTTAATTCTTTCTTTGTCATCGTAATATTTTTCTGGTTTGGAAAGTTGATTTCAGTCTAAATATAGAAACTATATCGGGGAATTGTAAATAATTTAATGGATAATTGAATTTCCGTCATATTCATTATCCTGAGATAAAATCGAAAACGTTGGCAATTTTACTTGATTTGGTACGGTAAAGTTCAGTAAAAGTACACTTTGTACATATAACCGCTGAAAAGCTCTTAAATTGGATATTGAAGAGCCGGGACCATATAGAACCGGTGGTGCTTATTGTTTCAACGTTACATTCTCTGTTCCCACATTTGGGGCATGTGTATTTTAATATGTGACTAGATGCGTTCATACTATTAATTTTAGGTTTTCTTGTTTTTATTCTTTTTTCGTCCGGTCTCATTCAAAGCCTTGTCGATAATCCATTCCAACTGGCCGTTTGTGCTGCGAAATTCATCCGCAGCCCATTTTTCGACGGCCTCCATGGTTTCCGGATCTATTCTTAAAACAAATGCTTTTTTCTTTGCCATATTATCGATGGATCAGAATTATTATTGATGCAGTGTACCTGTATTTAAAACAGGTGCCGGATCTTTATCGGCACAAAGAACTACCATCAGGTTGCTTACCATGGCAGCTTTTTTATCCTCATTGAGTTCAATGATCTGCTTCTCACCCAGTTGAACAAGAGCCATTTCTACCATACCAACGGCTCCTTCAACTATCTTGGATCTGGCCGCAACAATAGCAGTAGCCTGTTGACGCCTGAGCATGGCACCTGCAATTTCAGGTGCATAGGCAAGATAGCCGATCCTGGCTTCGATTACCTCAAGACCCGCAATTTCCAGCCTTTCACCGAGCTCTCTTTCCAGATCATGATTAACTTCAATCAATCCGGAGCGTAAGGTGATTTCTGACTGCGCATCATCAAAATTATCATAAGGATATATTCCAGCAAGTTTTCTTACTGCAGCATCTGACTGGACCCTCACAAAATGTTCGTAGTTGTTCACCTGAAACGCAGCTTTATAAGTATCGGTAACTCGCCATACCAATATGACACTTATCTGGATGGGATTACCAAGTTTATCGTTGACCTTGATTTTCTCGCTGTCGAAATTTTGAGCCCGTAAAGTCACTTTTTTCCTGAGAAAGAATGGATTTACCCAAAAGAAACCATTGTCCTTAATAGTCCCTTTATATTTTCCAAATAGTGTACATACTGCTGAATTGTTTGGATATATGATCTCAAATCCAAGACTGAGTAAAATCAACAGAATAATTAAAGCAGAGAGTGTAAATACATGGGGCATATATAACGCAACCCAGATAATAGCAAAAATTAAACAGAGTAAAATCAGCAACATAAGATATGCTGACATCGGTTTAAATGTTCTTTCAGTTTCCATAGTATTGTAATTATATGATATTAAAATGATATTACTTTGATATTCATACATACGTTTGTCTACTGTAGAAAGTTTCATATTCTAACATTTTTATTTTCACTTATCATTCAAAAGATTACTTTAGAAGATGAAAATATTTTTGGGGTTGTTCTAATATCATCATATTATTTTTGGCAGAAACAGTTACACATACCCTTGAATGAATGCTACTTAGACATGTCAGAACAATAGAATTATAGAAATCCAATTTGATTAATATCTATATGTTGAATTTTTTTAAGAAGAGTAAAAAGAAAAACCGGCCACAACTCACAGATCTTGATCAGAATCCACTTGTTGTTGGAGACCAGGTTGAATCACTGAGATATGATTTGGGATTATGCGAGATTATTGAAAAGGAGAATGGAATTTTTTATCGTTCCCTTGAATCCGGGGAAGAAGTTAGTTGGTTGTTAATGATTGATGCTGCTACTGAATTCCAGAAAGTTCGAAAGGTTGAATCTATGACGAAAAACAACAAAAAAAACCCATAGAGCCAGAAGGTTTATCTAAAACCTCCTATTGACAGGATTTGAGCTGCCTGAATGGGTCAACTATCCACTGTTATCTCAGATACTAGATCTGAGTCTCACCAAAGGTGGGATGTGGTCCAGTTTTACCTCCGGGACTCACTCGGTTATTGCTTAATGTTAAGTTTGATAAATGTGCCTAGCTCTAATGGGTTTATCTTAGGTATTTTTATCAAAGAACGAACTCTTTTTTAGTGTTAGATAAATATAGTGTTTTTCATCATATATTTAACACTTTAACAAAAAATTTCACAGGAGTCAGTTTATTTTCACTTACATTTTTGATAAATTATTGATTCATAGTAAGATCTAATAAGAAATGAGGAATAAACAGATCTTTACCATTGATCCTTCGGCTCCTTATCACACCATTGATCTTCATATTAAGGATGCCCTGAAATACAAGATACATGCTTATGAACCTGGAACAGAGGAGCATGCAAAAATGGTAAGTGAAGCAATCGATAACCTTAAAAAATTGCTGAAAATCCCTCATAACTATCAAGTGATTTTTATGAACTCCCAGTTGGTGGTTTATCAGATCCTGAAAGAAGTCTTTAGTAGAAAGAAGTCATTGTTCCTTCTTACAGGTAGACGCTCCAAGTTAATGACGGATCATGTTTCTACTCCTAAGAAAGGGATATCATATGAACATAATATTAATGGTAAGATTGATTTGAATAAATTGGAAAGTATTCATGAGATAAACTCTGTATTTCTATCGTATAATGAACCAGATACAGGCTACAGGTTTCCAGAAGAAAACATCCTCGAGATCAAAAAGAGTTTACCCAAATCAGCATTTATCCATATTGATGCAGGGGAGGCCATTCCATCAGTTGATTTTGATTTTAAACAGGCAGATTCAGTTACATTTCCTGCCCATGTTGGATTTGGCTTGCCGATGGGTATTTTGGTGTGGGTATTGAAACCTGATGCTTATGAACATATTCGAGATTTCGAAAAAGCCGAACATAACCACCCCTGGTATATTGATGCAAGGGAGTATCTAAATCTTTTAGATATCTTTCTCCTTGGGAATGTTGCCCAGGATATGATTCATCGGGGCATTAAACAAATTCGAAATGAATGTATTTATAAATCCACCATCATTTATGATGCACTTGAGAAAAGTGAAACGTTCAATCCAGGTATCTCGGATGAAAATTACCGATCTGTTGTAACAATCATCGCTGAAACTGAAGTAAATGCTTTGGTAATTCGTGAAAAATTTTCAGCAATGGGACTTATGATAAGTGTTGGGGAAGGAGATAAAAGGTTCAATCAAATTAGAATTGGTAATTTTCCCGCCCACTCAAAAGAACAGATAGAAATGCTGGTGGATTTACTGTTGAATCCTGATGGATTTTAATTAATCTTTTTCTTCCGGCATGACGATCCAAAGAATGATGTAAACCAGTACTCCAGGAAATGCTGCACTGATTATTGAAATGATCAGATACAGGAGTCTCACAAGGGCTGTATCCCAACCAAGGAAATTTGCAAGTCCACCACAAACACCAGCGATGACTTTATTACGTGAACGTTCTAAGCGACTGTGTGCCATAATAATTCAGTTTTGTCCCAATATGGGATTTTTTTTCCAATAATAGACTAAGTATAAACACAAATCCCTTAATACGTCTCGTTTAGGCAGGTTTTACTATCTGGTCCGGAATTGGCATTATCTATTTCGAAAATGAAATAAAGATGAACCCAGATATTTTATCATACTGTTTTAATAACAAAAAGGTTTCAATCAAACACCACTCTGAATCAGCCTTCACAGTTGATGTTGAAATGATCCCGGCACGGAAGATTATAGTAATCTCAGTTAATTGGTTACAGGATATAAAAGATAGGTGTATAGGTGATGAATAATTTGTGTAGAGGGGTTTGCTGGGATGGATAGGCGCCTTCGGGCGCCTTTTTTTTATCAGACTGAAATTAATGTTAGTTTTCAGCTAGGGTGATGTGAATTTTGGAAGAACCCGATGCTCTAGCCTATAAACGCCCTGTATCCTAATGGAGTAACATTGAAGAATCTCCGTAACTCAGAAATCTGTAATCATTATTAAGGGCTTCTTCATAGATCTTCTTCCAATCTTTTCCAACAAAGGCTGCGACAAGTAAGATCAATGTTGAACGTGGCATGTGATAATTTGTGATCAATCCGTCACAAATCCTGAAGATATATCCCGGAAAAATAAAGATTTCTGTCTGCCCCATTATCTCTCTGATATTTGACTTGTTCATAAACTCAATAACAGCAGTAAGCGATTTATGCCGGGATGGTAAATCTTCTTTCCCAAATTGGTATGGGTATAACTTATCGATACCGAAAGGCTGGCCACCTGAGTTTAAAAGTTTCACTCCATACCAATAAAGACTTTCCAGTGTCCGCATGCTGGTTGTTCCAACTGCAATTGTCTTATTCTTATGTTCAACTAATTTTTCAATGTTTTCCCTTTTGATTACAACCTGCTCTGCGTGCATGGGATGATCTGTGACCCGATTTTCTTTGATTGGTTGAAATGTCCCTGCACTAACATGTAAGGTGAGATAATCCAGTGAATGCCCCAATTGTATTAATTTCTCCTGGATCTCATCAGTAAAATGAAGGCCAGCTGTTGGAGCAGCTACCGCTCCATCATATTTGGAATATACGGTCTGATATCTGATTTTATCTGTTTCTTCAGCTTCTCTTTTGATATATGGAGGTAAAGGGACTTTACCAGTAGCTTCCAGCACATCAACGAACCTTGATTGGTCATCATCCCACCTGAATTTAATCAGTCCCTTTTCTTGATTTAAGATTTCCGCACTTAATTTAAATGATGAGTCCCCATATTGAATTTCCGAAATAAGAATTTCGCTATCCTTCCATTTTCTGAGGTTTCGGATCATGCATTTCCAAATCGAGCTTCCTCTGGCTTCCATGCTTAAAGGAACAACAACACTGGGTTCTACAGGTTGTAATAGAAATACCTCGATCAATGCTCCTGTAGCCTTATGAAAATTAATTCTTGCAGGTATAACCTTTGTATTATTAAATACTAGGAGAGAGTTGTCAGGAAGATAATCATTAAGGTTTCTGAAAATATCATGAGAAATCTTATTTTCTCTGTAAATAAGCAGTTTTGAGAGATCTCTTGTTGGAATTGGATACTTCGCTATTCGCTCTTCCGGAAGATCATAGACGAAGTCATTAAGATCTAATTCGGCATACCTATTGGTTGAATTTTCAGGCAAATCTCTTAGTTTATATATTCTTGTGTGAATAACGCATCGAAGAGGGGATCATTTGGATAATCAGGATCCCATTTTTCTCTTTATTGTACTCGTAATTGTCCCTTAATCCTTCTGGTATTTCAACTAAAACATTAATGGTTGAATCTTCTATTGTATACATCAGCAACGAAATAAACATTTGATGTATTTGCAAATATAGGAAGATTAGGGTTATTTAAAGTGAGATATCCATGTTAAGGATCATGAGTAGATATTCTGTCAGGTGGAAAAAGCATAACTTACAATTTCGGTTTAAAGCCGGTACTTCCAGGGGATTTCTGGATTTAAAGGAAACATGGTACATAATGATACATGATCTGGAGGAAGGACTTTTAGGTATTGGAGAGGCAGGACTGTTAAAAGGATTGAGTCTCGATGATCGGAACGATTTTGAAGAGAAGTTATCTGGTTGGTGCAAAAGGATTGAAAGCCAACTGAACCTGTATGGAGCAATAGACCAATCCCTGAACATTCCTTTAGAACTACCATCGATTAGAATGGGATTTGAAACAGCCTGGCTGGATCTACAACATGGAGGCATCAGAATGATATTTGAAAACGATTTTTTTAATGGGAATAAATCAATTCCGATAAATGGCTTGATCTGGATGGGGGATATGGAATTTATGATTCAGCAAGCCATTGATAAGCTTGAGAAAGGTTTCGATTGTATAAAAATGAAAATTGGAGCGATTGATTTCAATACTGAACTTGATGTTTTACGTAAAATAAGAAATCAGTATTCTACTGAAAAGGTGATATTGAGAGTAGATGCGAATGGTGCTTTTCATCCTGATGAGGCTTTATCAAAGTTGGAAGCATTGCATAAGTTAGGTATTCATTCTATTGAACAACCCATCCGAAAGGGAAATATTGAAATGATGAAAAAGTTATGCAGGGAATCACCTGTCCCTATAGCTTTGGATGAGGAATTGATCGGCGTACGCAGTTTGGGAGAAAAAGAATCATTGTTGCAGGTGATTAAACCTCAATTTATTATACTGAAACCAACACTTTTGGGTGGATTTACCGAAACCCGGGAGTGGATAGAATTGGCTGATAAATCAGGCATTGGCTGGTGGATAACCTCATCTCTCGAATCCAATATCGGACTGAATGCAATATGCCAGTTTGTAGCAGAATTTGAGAATAATATGCACCAGGGATTGGGAACAGGACAACTCTATAAAAACAATGTGAGGGCTCCTCTTGAAGTTGATGATGGAATGATTCGATACCGACAGGATAACGAATGGAATTTGAAACTGTTGGGAGTTTAGAGTTTACAGACCTTTTTCTAGATTGAATGTATTAATTTCATCCATCATCCATCATTCTTATTGTCCCATTCATCTTACTGATTCAGGATATTAAGCGTTGTACATGCATAAATTCCTGCTGTTTCAGTTCGCAGTGTGGTATTGCCTAAGGAAACCGGAATAAAGCTTCTCTTCTTTGCATGATCAACTTCTTCTTTCAAAAAATCTCCTTCTGGCCCAACTAAAATGTAATATTTATGTCCCGGTTCTGCTTTGTGAATAAGATTACTTTGTTCATTCTCAAAAATAATACCGATGTATTTCTCATAATCGTCGGGAACATTGTCTACTAAAGTTTTAAAAGATTCAATATTATTGAGTTTTGGTAAATAATAATTACGGGACTGTTTGAGTGCACCGATAGATTTTTTAACGAGTCTGTCAAGTTTCAAAATTTTCCTTTCAGAATTATTTGAGTAAAAGAAACTGATTTCATCGATCCCTATTTCCGTACATTTTTCTACCATCCATTCCATACGGTCCAGGTTCTTGGTAGGAGCAATGGCAAGATGAATATAGTAGGACTTCCGGTCAATATGTTTTTTTGATTCCACCCTGAAACTGCATTTTTTAGGATTTGCATCCATAATTGAACATCTCATTATATCACCTGAGCCATTAACTATTTGAAATCGGTCTCCTGCCTTTAATCGTAATACCCGAACGGCATGTTTTGATTCATCCTCAGAAAGAGAAGCTAGGTTTAATATATCTTCTGGAATATAAAATGTATGCAATTCGTAATTCTTTTTTTTGTAATAATTGGCAATTTATTCCCTAAACGGGAATTTCAATAACAACCTGGATCATATTAATACTATACTGTATTGTAAAATAATAAAAGCCGACTTTTATCGGCTTTATATGAGTATTTGTTGTTACCTGTTGTCAATAGGGACGAAATTTCTTTCGTTTTCACCACAATAAATCTGGCGAGGACGCCCGATTGGTTCCTGGTGCTCTCGCATCTCTTTCCACTGGGCTATCCATCCTGGAAGCCGGCCGATAGAGAACATTACGGGGAACATCTCTATTGGAATACCAATTGTTTTCATGATAATTCCTGAATAGAAATCTACATTCGGGTAAAGTTTTCGCTTAACGAAGAACTCATCTTTAAGCGCAACTTCTTCCAGATGTTTTGCGATTTCCAGTAATGGATCATCAATGTGCATTTTGTTAAGGATCTCGTCAGCTGATTTCTTAAGGATTTGAGCTCTTGGATCGAAGTTTTTATAAACCCTGTGGCCAAACCCCATTAACCTGAAGGGATCATTTGAGTCTTTTGCTTTGTCAATGTACTTGGATGTATCACCACCACCTGCCTGGATCTCTTCAAGCATTTCAATTACTTTCTGATTGGCGCCACCATGTAGTGGCCCCCACAGTGCATTTACACCTGCAGCTACTGAAGCATACAGACTTGCATGCGAGGATCCTACAACCCTGACAGTAGAAGTAGAACAGTTCTGTTCATGATCAGCATGGAGTATAAAAATCTTCTCCATTGCATCAATTATAGCGGGATCCGCTTCAAATTCCTTAGCCCTGGTTGAAAACATCATCTTCATGAAGTTTTCAACATATCCAAGAGCGTTATCTGGATAATTTTGAATTCTTCCTTTACTCCTTAGATAGGACCAGGCTGTCATTGTAGGTATCTTGGCTAAAAGACGAATAATGGTTCGGTTAACCTCATCCTGACTTCTGTAGGGATCAAGCGATTCCGGGAAAAAAGCTGTTAGTGCGGTGACCAGGGATGACAAAACACCCATTGGATGTGCATCCGCTGGAAATCCTTTCATGATGGTACTCAGATCTTCATGAATAAGCCACTCTTCCTTTATATCGGAAATCAATTGATCCAATTGGGTTTGAGTTGGCAGTTCACCGTAAATCAATAAATAAGCCACTTCGAGAAATGTTGCTTTTTCAGCAACTTGTTCGATGGGATATCCCCTGTAACGTAGAATACCTTTCTCTCCATCCAGAAATGTGATAGAACTTTGTGTTGACCCGGTGTTTTTGAAACCAGTATCAACAGTGATCAAACCAGTTGTTGCACGCAACTTACTGATATCAATCCCTCTTTCATGCTCAGTGCCCTGAATGATCGGGAGTTCATATTCATTTCCATCGATGATTAGTTTTGCAACATCAGACATGTTTTTGGATTTTATTAATTTTTAGAACAAAAAAACGAATATGGAATATTAACGATAACCGTTAATATGTTCAATTTCTATTAATACCTACCCCGATGCTTCCAGATATAACAGACTTCAGACATTCCTTTATGCCTGCATCTTAAAAAATATTAATTTAAAAAACCGTTGTTAATCACTATATGGGTTGGACAGCGAATAATTAAACGCTCCTTCAAACTGCCAAATAACAATAACGATGGCCTCCACAATCGCTTAAGTGCAAATATAACAAGGTTCAAATAAATTTTATTTCTTTTCTGGTGAAATTGAAACACCTAGGTTATTCAATTCAGAAGACCCCTGCGGGCTGGTTGTTTTTTTATAATAAAGGCAGAACTGTTATGTGAATTTCATATTAATAAATACCGAAAAAATAAGAGATTACAGCACAGATGTAACATATTATGACATTATTTTGCTTAAATTTCATGTTTATGGAACTTTTATTGTTAGGAAACGGGTTATATATAATACATAGACATGCAATAAGGTATTCTCAATTACCAGAGAATTATAAGTCATTAGAATAGTACCTATTATGATAGCCATGCAATCATGTGGATGGATCAAATAATGATTTATTTAGGAAATTATAAGAATTTTATCTACATTCATTACGATAATTTTAGAGACCACTAATTTTTTAATACACTTTTTTTAAAGTTTTCAAATAATCATCCGATGTCAAAACTTAAACAAACTCTCGCAAAAAAGATTGATGAGTGGAGGCCGAGAACGACGAAACTCTTAAAAGAGTATGGCGATGTCAAAATCAGTGATGTTACCGTAGCTCAAGCTTTAGGCGGTATGCGAGGTATTAAATGCCTTGTAACCGATATTTCATACCTGGATCCTTTCGAAGGAATCAGGTTCAGGGGATATACTATCCCGGAAGTGCTGGAATTGTTACCCAAACCTAAAGGAGCTGAAGTTCCATATGTGGAAGGATTCATTTATTTACTGCTGACAGGCGAATTGCCAAGCAAGAGTGATGTAAAGGAAATGGAACACGAATTGGTAAAAAGGCGCAATGTACCGGATTATGTTTACAAGGTTCTTGATGATCTTGCAGAATGTCATCCAATGGTAATGTTTTCAGCAGCTGTTGTATCGATGGAGAAAGAATCCATCTTTACCCCGAAATATAAGAGAGGGGAGATAGGCAAAATGGATCTTTGGGAAACTACCTATGAGGATTCATTGAACTTGTTAGCAAAACTCCCTCGTATAGGTGCTTATATCTACAGGAAAAAGTATAAGAATGGGGATATAATAACTGGAGATCCAAAACTGGATTGGGGTGCCAACTTTGCCCGTATGATGGGAATTGATAAACCCTATGATGATCTTGCCAGGTTGTATTTTATTCTTCACAGTGATCATGAAAGTGGCAATGTGAGTGCACATACAGGTCATCTTGTTGCAAGTGCTCATTCAGATATTTATTATTCTATTTCTTCAATGCTTAATGGCCTGGCAGGTCCATTACACGGACTCGCTAACGAGATGGTTTTGCGATGGATCCAGGATGTCATGAAGAAAATGGGAGGGACAGTTCCCACAGCAGAGGAAATGAAGAAATTTGTATGGGATACGCTGAATTCAGGTCAAGTAATTCCGGGATACGGTCATGCCGTGCTACGGAAAACAGATCCACGGTATACAGCTCAGAGAGAATTCTGTATGAAGCATCTACCAGACGATCCGATCTTCCAGTATGTCAGTACAATTTATGAGGTTACTCCTGATATCCTGGTTGAGCAGGGGAAAGCTAAAAATCCATGGCCTAATGTGGATGCACAATCCGGTGTGATACAATGGCATTATGGAGTTACTGAGTATGATTTCTATACTGTATTATTTGGCATAGGCCGATCTATTGGTGTCCTTGCCAATATTATTTGGGATCGAGCACTCGGCTACCCAATTGAAAGACCAAAATCTGTAACGACAGAAATGCTGGAAGAAATGGCTCAAAAAGCCTCAGAATAAATAGCCTATCCTGCTTAGGGCTTAAAATAATAACAATTAAAAAAGCTATCCTGAACAGGATAGCTTTTTTATTATAATAGAAGCGTTGTTCACTAGTTGCCTCCGAGAATTAAAGGCATACCATCAGATCCGCTTCCAATGATAACCACTTTCGAATTTTCTGATTCAGAAAGCTTTAGTGTGGCTTCGATACCTCTCATTTTTAGCAGTTCGTTAGTAAGACTGGAATTGATTATCTTATTTGCCCTGGCTTCACCTTCAGCTGCAATTCGTTTTCTTTCAGCCTCACTCTTTTCTTTATCCAACCGGTACTGGTAAGCAAGTGCTTCCTGTTCCTGCTGAAGTTTATTTTCTATTGCCCCTTTTATTTGATCAGGGAGGTTAATAGAACGGATTAAAAGAGCCTTCATTACAACCTGGTTACTCATCAAGATGTCTTCTGTTTCCGTAATAATGGCATCTTCCACTTCACTTCTTTTAGTCGAATAAATTTCTTCTGCAGTGTACCGGCCCATGACTTTTCTAACCGTTGATCTTGATTCCGGTACCACAAGACGATTTATATAATCACCTCTGAAAACTTCGTGTAAATAACCCACACGGTCATAAATCGGGTGAAATCGAATAGAAACATCAACCCTGATGGATAGACCACTTTTGTCAAGTACATCCATTGTTTCTTCAATTTGTGATTCTGTAACGTCATAAAGAATCAGTTCATTCCATGGGGCTTTAACATGGAATCCCGGCGTGTAAATAACGTCCTTCTTCAACCCTGTAAAGCGGTCAAAGATCACTGCTCTCTCACCTGGCCGGATTGTAAAGAACAGGCTTGAAGAAAGCAGGATGACAACAAACAGGATAATAAAACCAACAACGGCAATGGGTAATAAGCGTTTATTATTCATAGTTATAATATTTTATGGTGGATACTAAAACAGGATTATTTAACTTAAACACTTTGTAAAATCTTGGTGTCTAAGAACTTTGGTGGCAAACCTGGATCATTCATATAAGAGCCATCAAGACTTGAAGGTACTAAGAATTACAAAGTTCAGCATCATCAGCTACGAAGATACACCATCAAATTTATTATATGGCATAAAATTACTGTAGTTGGAATTTTGTATTGTACTGTTACAACTTCTATTCCCCCATTTCCTTCCATGCAAGAGCACTTGCTCCCAGCACAGCTGCATTGGTTTCCTTTAATTCAGACGGAAGTATTTTGATTTTTTCCCTGTATATCGGGAGGAGATTCTTTTCAAAATGTTCCTTGGTTGGCTTGAAAATCAGATCTCCGGCATTGGCAAGTCCACCAAAAAGAAAAATAGCTTCCGGACTAGTGTGAGCTACTGTATCTGCGAGCTTCATTCCAAGGATTTTGCCAGTAAATTCAAAAGCCTGAAGTGCAATCTCATCACCATCCTGGGCAAAATGGGCAATCATTTTCGCTGTGAGATCATCAAATGCGATTGTCCGCATTTTTGTTTCGATGATTTCACTGGCCATTAATTCAAAAACAGTTCTGCGAATACCGGTGGCGGATGCATATGTTTCCAGACATCCCCGTTGACCGCAGCCGCACATTCTACCATTTTCATACACCATAACATGTCCGCATTCTCCCGCGAATCCATCATGTCCATAAACTACCTCGCCATTTACTACGATTCCACTTCCAAGACCTGTACCCAGCGTTATTTCAACAAAGTTCTTTAAATCCTTTGCACCCCCATAAATCATTTCACCGAGTGCAGCAGCATTCGCATCGTTGGTCAGTGCCATTGGAAGATTAAAATGCTTTTTAAACAACTCAACGAAATGAACGACACCTTTCCAGTTCAGGTTCGGAGCATAATCAATTGTACCGGTATAATAATTGCCATTTGGAGCACCAATACCTATACCTACGAGGTTTGCATCATTACCAAGATCTTTAAGTTCATCATTAATAGTATCAGCAAGTCGTCCCTGAAACTCATGAATCTCGGGATTTTCGGTTGTGGATATTGAACCATCTTTAATACACTCCCCGGAATGATCTACAAATCCGTATTTGGTAAATGTTCCCCCTATATCAATTCCTAATGCAACATCTCTCATGATATTAATCAACTTTTTTTACAACATGTCCTTTCCAACCATAATAGGCCAGATATATATAACAGAAAATTGGAACAAAGAAAGAATAATGGTATCCATCTAGTGAATCCGCTACCGCTCCCTGAATCATTGGGATCAATGCACCACCTAAAATAGCCATAACCAGCAATGATGATCCCTGGCTTGTATATTTTCCAAGGTCTTTAATGGCAAGTGTGAATATATTTGACCACATAATGGAATTAAAAAGACCTATAGCCACAACAGTCCAAACTGCGACAATACCATTTGTGAGTAAAGTGGCGATAAGTAATACAATAACGATCAAAGAAAATACCAGTAATGTACGTGCAGGAAGCGATTTCCCAAAACGAAAAGCGATTAGATTAACAACAATAAAACCAAGGAAAGGCAATGCTCTACTTATTGGAAAATCATCACCACTTTCAAGATATACTGCATAATAGATTACAAAAAAAGTAAGAATGGCTACTCCCACCATACCCAGGAATTTCTTCCTTTCATCCTCCATGCTACTTAGTGAAATAGCTCCAAGAAATCGCCCAATCATAGCTCCTCCCCAATAAAATGCTAGAAAATTCTTGGCTTCCATCTCAGGGAATCCAACCATTTCATTCATGTAGTTAATCAATACACTGCCAATGCTCACCTCTCCACCTACATACATAAATATGGCTACTATCCCAAAAACGAGATGAGGATACTTTAATGCCCCTGCCCCTTTTTCTATTTCTTCTGTGGCTTCAATTTTGGGAAGTTTCGACAACCATATCATGATGGCCAGCAATAGAAATACTCCAGCAAAAATAATATATGGTAGTTGCACACCTGTTGCGGAAATGGGCGCTCCAGCATCTGTCAGGATTTGATTGCCAGTAGAATCAAGCAGGGGGTTTCCCCACTTAGCAAAATAATGAAACACAAGATATCCACCAATGATAGGAGCGATGGTTGTTCC